>NZ_QKTD01000002.1:0-427760 GCF_003234695.1 Curtobacterium sp. MCLR17_042 | reverse complement strand
TGCGTTGATGTGTTCTCTGGGGGTGCCTGGTGGGGGGGCCGCGCGCAACCGGGGTGGTCGGGGGGGGGGGGGGGGGCGGCGGGGGGGCGGGGCAGCGAACCAGGTTCCGGACACAGCACCACGCACTTCCGCGGTGTTGTGTCCGGAACCTGGTTCCGGCAGCCCCCTACCCGGCGGGGACCGCGGCGGGCGCGCGCAGGTCGTGCGTTCCGCCGCCGAGCCGCTGCTCCGCAGCGCCCGGCAAGCGCACCACCGCGGTCACGCCCTCGGGCACGGTCGCCCGGACGCGCAACTCCCCGTCGACGAGCTCCCACCGCACGGCGACGTGCCCGTGCACGGTGTCGAGCGAGGTCTCCGCCCACGTCAGCCCACCGCCCGGCTGCGGCGCGATCAGGACGGCCGAGTACCCCGGCGCCAGCGGTTTCAGGCCACCCACCACCCGGTGCATCCAGTCCGCCACGGCACCGAGTGCGTAGTGGTTGAACGAGGTCATCTCACCCGGGTTGATCGTGCCGTCCGGCAGCATCGAGTCCCACCGCTCCCACACCGTCGTCGCGCCCATCGTCACCGGGTACAACCACGACGGGCACTCCGTCTGCAGCAGCAGCCGGTAGGCGTCCTCCAGGTGGCCCGTCTGCGTCAGCGCGTCGGTGATGAACGGGGTCCCGGCGAAGCCCGTCGAGATCCGGTACCCGGACGCCTCGACCAGCTCGGCGAGACGCTCGCCGGCCACGGCCTGCTCCTGCTCGGACAGGATCCCGAACACGATCGCCAGCGTGTACGCCGTGGTCGCGTCCGACAGGATCCGCCCGTCGTCCTGCAGGTAGTGGGTGCGGAACCCGGCCTGGAGGCGCGTGGCGAGTTCCCGGAACTCCGCTGCTTCCGCCTCGTGGCCGCCCAACACCTCCGCCGCGTCCGCCACGATCGTCGCGGACCGGTAGGCGCAGATCGTCGCGACGACGCCCTTGTCGGCCTTCGCGTCGGCCGGGGCCTCGGGCGGGGCGTCCGGGTCGAGCCAGTCGCCGAACTGGAACACGGTGTCCCACAGGTCCTCCGGGGACAGGTGGTCACGGACCCGGCGGAGGTGTGCGGCCATCGAGTCGAACTGCTCCTCGAGCACCGCGGTGTCGCCGTACGCCTGGTACAGCGTCCACGGCACCCAGACGCCGGCGTCCGACCAGACGGCGGTCGCGTCGGGCGTGCCGAAGTCCTCGGCGGGGGAGTACTTCAGCACGTCCGGCACCACGAACGGGATGACCCCGTCGGCGTGCTGCTGCTCGAGCCAGACGTCGCGCAGCCAGTCGGCCAGGAACGTCCGCGTGTCGAACAGGTACGAGGCCGTCGGGGCGAACGCGGCGATGTCACCCGTCCAGCCGAGTCGCTCGTCGCGCTGCGGGCAGTCCGTCGGCACGCTCAGGAAGTTGCCCTGCATGCCCCGGACGACGTTGTCGTGGAAGGTGTTCAGCAGCTCGTGGCTCGACGCGAACGTGCCGGTGCGGGTGAGGTCCGACCCGACCTGCACGGCGGTGACCGCGGCACGGAGTTCGTCGTGGGTGCCCGGCCAGCCGTCGACCTGCGCGTACCGGAACCCGTGGAACGTGAACCGGGGCTCGAACGTCTCGGGCTCGTCGTCACCGCGCAGGGTGAAGTGGTCCGTCGCCTTCGCGGTACGCAGGGGGCGGGTGCCGAGCTCGTCGTGCTCGAGCACCTCGGCGTGCTGCAGGGTCAGCACGGTGCCGGCCGGGCCGGTCGCGGTGACCCGGAGCCACCCGACCAGGTTCACGCCGAAGTCGAGCAGGGTCGCTCCCGACGGGCTCGTCCAGATCGCCACCGGGGCGATCTCGGCCAGCGGGCGCACCGGCGGCACCGTGTCGGCGACGAGTTCGCGCTCGCCGATGTCGACCGTGTGCACCGTGCTCGTCCGCCCCTGGTGGCCGTCGATGCTGGGCACGGTGACCTCGCCGGGCGTCAGGAACGAGCCGTCGCGGAGTCGGGCGTCGATGTCCTGCCCGTCGTACAGCTGGTCGGCGGTGATGGCACTCGACAGCGCCTGCCAGTCGGTGTCGGTCGTGACGTGCTGCTCGTGCCCGTCGGCGAAGGTGATCCGGAGTTCGGCGAACCCGGCGCGCTCGTCGGTGTACCAGCCGCCACCGCCGCCCCAGGCCAGGCGTCCGGCGGCCCAGCCGTTCCCGACGACGAGCGCGAGGACCGCCGGCTGCCCGGGGACCGTGTCCGTCAGGTGCTCGGTGACGTCGTGCGAGACGACGCGGATGCGCCACTCGTAGCTCGTCCACCCCGGTTCGAGCAGGTGGTCGGAGACGCGCTGCCCGCCGAGCCAGGCCTCGACGACGCCGAGGGCGCTGACGTCGAGGGTGGCGGCGGTGACGGCGCCGTGGCCGTCGTCGAGGGGGAACTCCCGACGCAGGATCGGGGCGCTGCCGAGGTCGGTGTCGGCCGCGATGAACGGTGCGGTCCAGGTGGTCATGTGGTGGTCCTTTCACGCGACCGGTCGTCGTCGACCGGTGCGGGGGTCGTGGGCCCGGCCGTCCGCCCGGGTGGGCGGTGTGGCGGAGGCGGGTCGCGCCTCCAGGCCGGGGTGGGCGGTCAGCCCTTGACGGCGCCGCTGGTCATGCCGGCGACGATCTGACGGTTGAAGAAGACGTAGAGGATCAGCGGCGGGATCGTGATGAGCAGCACGTCGGTGAACAGCAGGTTCAGCTGGCTGACCGACTGGCTCTGGAACGCGTAGAGCGTCTGCTGCACCGTCGCGTTCTCGGACCCCGGCAGGAAGTACAGCGGGTTGGTGAAGTCGTTGAAGACCGTCACCGACTGCACGAGCACGACCGTGATGATCACCGGCTTGAGCAGCGGCAGCACCACCCCGAAGAACAGGCGGATCGGGCCGGCGCCGTCGAGCACGGCGGCCTCGTCGAGTTCCTTCGGGATCGTCGCGACGAACGCCCGGAACAGCAGGATGCAGAACGACAGGCCGAAGGTCGCCTCGATGAGGATCATCCCGCCCATGGTCTTGAACAGGTTGAGCCCCTGCAGCACCCAGATGGTCGGCACGATCGCCGGCGGCACGATGAGCCCCGCCAGCACGAAGAAGTTGATCAGACCGTTCCACTTGCTCGGCCGCCGCTGCAGGACGTACCCGACCATCGCCGAGAACACGACCATGACGGTGACGCTGCCGACGGTGAGCAGGGCGCTGTTCCAGAACGCGCGGAGGATCCCACCGTCGCCGCTCTGGAACACCGCCTGCAGGTTCTGCCACAGTTGCCAGTCGGTCGGCAGGCTGAAGCCGAGCTGGTTCGCCTCGGCCGGGTTCTTCGCCGCCTGGAGCAGGACGAAGACGAACGGCACCAGGAAGACGACGAAGCTGACGACGATGGCGATCGAGCCGATGATCCACCGGCGGGCACGGCCCGGGTGGCGGGACCGCGTCGGGGTGCTGACGCGCGGGCTGGTGAGCGTGGTCACAGCTCTGCCTCCTTGCGGTTGAGGAGCCACGAGATCGGCACCATGATCGCCGTGACGACGACGAACAGGACCACGTTGCCGGCGGTGGACAGGCCGTAGAACCCGGCCTGGTACTGCTTGTAGATCACGCTCGCGATCACGTCGCTCGTGAACCCCGGCCCGCCGCCGGTCATCGCCCAGATCAGGTCGAACGACCGCAGGCCGCCGATGAGCGACAGGATGATGACGGTGCCCATCGCGGGGCGGGACAGCGGCAACGTGATGTTCCGGAAGATCGACCACGCGCTCGCGCCGTCGACCCGTGCCGCCTCGAAGTACTCCTGCGGGATCGCCACGATGCCGGCGATGAAGATGAGCGTCGCGATGCCGACGCCCTTCCAGACGTCCACCGCGGCGACGCTCCACAGGGCGAGCGCCGGGTCGGTCAGCCACCCGGGGGTGGGCAGGCCGACCGAACCCAGCACGCCGTTGATGATCCCGTGGAACGGGTCCATCAGCGCCTTGAACGTGATGCCGATGCCGATGGTCGACACGAGCACCGGGAAGAACACGACCGCCCGCAGGTAGCCGCGCCCCAGCACGGGCGACGTGAGGAGCAGGGCGAGGGCGAGTCCGAGGACCACCTTCGCCGCGCTCGTCACGAAGCCGTACTGGAAGGTGTGCACGAACCCGGAGACGAGCTGCGGGTCCTGGAAGAACCGGACGAAGTTGTCGAAGCCGATGAAGGTCTGGTCGAACAGCGTCCAGCGGGTGAGCGAGAAGTAGAACCCGGCGAAGGTCGGGACCGCGAAGAACACGACGTACAGCGCGATCGCGGGGATGAAGAACCACGCGGGGTAGAACGAGCGCATCCGCTTGCGCGCTGGTCCGGGGCGGCCGGCCTTGCGTGTCTGCGGCGGGGCCACCGCCGTCGTGAGGGTCGCGGTCACGCCGATCACCAGCCCTTGATGCCGAGCTGCTGTGCCTGCTGGACGACGTCGTCGTCGTACTGGTCGGCGCCCTTGCTCGCGGTGGTGATGCCCGAGCCGACCTGCACGCAGATCTTCTCGAGGTTCGGGCCCTTGATCGGGGACAGGAACTCGAGCGCGGGGCTGGCCTTGCCGTCGTCCAGGTACTGCTGCAGGTCGTCGATCATCGGGGGCACGTCGTCCGGCAGCGAGCAGGTCGAGATGACGTAGGGGCCGGCGGGGGTGCCGGTGTCGTTCTGCACCTGGCAGCCCTCGGTGGAGTTCGCGAAGGCGACGAACTTCTTCGCGGCCGCCAGCTTGTCGCCCGTGGTCGTCTTCGGGATGTACAGGCCGTTCGGCTCCCAGATCGTCAGGTTCGTGTCCGCGGCGTCCTCGGCCGGCAGGGCGAACGCGCCGATGTCGTCGACGGCGTCGGGGGAGTCCTGCTGGATCGCCGAGATCGCGTTCGTGAGCATCGGGTACTGCGCGCCGGTGCCGTCGGCCAGCATCTTCAGGCCGTTCGCCTGCGTGGCCGAGGCGTAGTCCTCGTTGTAGAGGTCCTTGTCCTTGCCCTCGGCGAGGTGCTCGAACCCGGCGAGAGCGGGTTCGTCGGCGTAGGACTCCTTGTTGGCGGTGTAGTCGTCCGCCCACTTGTCGTCCTGCGCGGTGATGTTCGCGAAGTCACCGAGGACGAACAGCTGGCTGGTCCAGGTGTCGCCGTAGGTCTGGATGATCGGGGCGACGTCGCCGGCGTCCTTGATCTCCTCGCTGTTGCTGATGAACTCGTCCCACGTGGTCGGGACCTCGAGGCCGAGCTCGTCGTAGACCTTCGTGTTGTAGAGCACCGCGCCGCCGAAGCTCGTGCCGAACGGGGCGCCGTACATGCCCTTGTCGGTGCTGACGACCTTGGTGAACTGCGGGTCGACGTCACTCGCCCACTTCTCGTCGGAGAGGTCCACCAGGGTGTTGTCCGGGTTGAGGGCCTGCATGAGCGAGCCGGAGTTGTAGTTGAAGACGTCGGCGGCTTCGCCGGTCGACAGGCGGGTCTTGATCAGGTTGTCGCCGTCGGTGCCCTGGGGCCGGGTGTCGAACTTGACGGTGATGTCGGGGTTGGCCTTCTCGAAGGCCTCGATGAGCGGCTTCGCGGTGGCCGCGGTGGCCGGGGCGTTGTCGGCCTGGTAGGTGATCTCGACCTTGCCGCCGCCTTCGTCGGCGGAGCCGCCGGACGAGCACGCTGCGAGCCCGCCGATCAGGACCGTCGCGCCGCCGATGGCGATCGCGCGCTTGGTCATGGAACGAACTGACATTCCTTACCTCCTCGTAAGGCCCGGGGCTGGGGTACCCCGGGTGAAACGGACCCGGATCCCGCGCCGTCGCGGGGTCCGGTTACTGCGTTTTAGAACGTTTCAATCAGGATGGAACCACGAGGATTGAAGCGTGTCAATCGCTGTGCCGATTTCGTTACGCGCGGCTCGTTCGCTCGCTCGTTCGCTCGTTCGTCGTTCGGTGCGAGGTTCCACGCTCGGTGACGGGCGCGCGGGCTCGCACGGAGTGCGGAACCTCGCACCGAGCCGACGCGCGGTGCTGCACCGTGCGGTGGTCGCGCCGCCCGCCGGCCGGGAGGCCCGTGCCGGCCCCGGCCCCGCGCCTCCCGTCCGGTGCGCGGTCGCGTCCGCGGGCCCGCGTCGCCTCGTGCGCGCCGGCCCAGCCCGGCAGCCCGGCAGCCCGCTGCCCGCTGCCCGCTGCCCGCTGCCCCGGCCGCTGTCCGTGAAAGCGACAGTGTGCCGCCGAACGTTCGCGCCGATCTGTCGCTCTGGCGGACCGGACGCGGCGACAACCCGCAGATGTGTCGCTTTCGCGGGTTGGTCCGCCGCCCGTCAGGCCTCGGTGCGCCTCGGGTCGCTCGGTGTCGTGCCCGCGACGGCTGCGGCGGCGGCTGCTGCGGCCGCGCCCTCCCGACCGAGCGTGCTCTCGCGCGGCACCAGCTCGCTGCTGAGCACGACGGTCCGGTGCACGTGCATCGGGTCGGTGAGCTCCTCGAGCAGCAGTTCCACCGCAGCCGCACCCATCTCGGAGCCGTGCATCGTCACCGAGGTCAGCGGCACCGCACCACCCCACGCCACGGAGTTGTGGTCGCAGCCCGACACGGGGATGTCCTCGGGGACGCGGATCCCGGCGGCTCGGAGCTCGGAGACGACCGCCATCGCGAGCAGGTCGGTCACACCCAGCACCCCGTCGGGGCGTTCGTCCTCGGGCATCCGGGCGATGCGGAGCCCGGCGTCGGTGCCTCCGGGCGGGTCGATGTCCCCGGCGTCGACGTCGACGAGCTCGACCCCCGGGTGCGCCGCGACGGCCCGCAGCACGCCGGCCCGTCGGCGGTCGACGGGCTGCAGGTCCGGACGGGCGCTCACGAACCCGATGCGTCGGCAGCCGCGGTCGATCAGGTGCTCGGTCGCCAGGAACCCGGCCTGCTCGTTGTCCACGACCACCGCGCACGCGTCGAGCTCGGTCGGTTCGTAGTTGACGTACACGACGGGTCGGCCGTGGCGCCGCGCGACCTCGACCTGGTCACGCGACTCCGTCATCGAGGCGAGCAGGATCCCCGACACCCGGGCGCTCTCGAGGTAGGCGAGGTGTTCGCCCTGCGCCTGCAGGTCGTCCTCGCTGCTGGCGATCAGCAGGGTGAAGCCGCGTTCCCGCGCGGCCAGCTGCGCGCCGTTGACCATGTCGCTGAACAGGGAGTTCCGCAGCGACATCACGACCAGACCGATCGCGCGTGTGCTGCCGGACACCAGCGCCCGGGCGTTGCGGTTCGGCGTGTACCCGAGCGCGTCGATCGCGTCCCGCACGCGTGCGGCGGTGGCGTCGGCGACCCGCTCGGGGTGGTTCAGGACGTTCGAGACCGTGGCGAGCGAGACCCCGGCCCGGGCTGCGACGTGGTGCACGCTCGGCGGACCGTCGCGCCGGGGGACATGCACCATGCTCCGATCGTAGGCGGCGGGGGAGCCGTGTCCGGACCGGGCCCTAGGCGTCGGCGACGGAGGACTGCCGCACCACGAGCTCCGGTGTGAACTCCACGTGCTCGAGGTCGATGTCCTGCCCCTGCTCGACCTGCTTCGTCAGGAGTTCGATCGCGCGACGACCGAGGTCCTGCGCGGGCTGCCGCACCGACGTCAGCGGGACCACGGCGGACTCGGCGAACGCGATGTCGTCGTAGCCGACGATGGCGATCTGCTCGGGCACCGCGATGGTGCCGCGCATGATGAAGGCCTGTTCGAGCCCGACCGCGAGCAGGTCGTTGGCGGCGAAGACGGCGTCCGGGCGGTCGGCGGCCGGGCGGGCCTGGATCGCTTCGCCGATGCGGCGCCCTTCGAGCACGGACAGCGAGGTCGTCGGCAGGGCTTCGAGCCGGATGCCCGCGGCCTGTGCGGCGGCGAGTGCCCCGGCGTGCCGGTCGGCGACCTGGCGGATGCCGAACGGCCCGCCGACGAAGGCGATGTGGGTGCGGCCGATCGCCGCGAGGTGCTCGACCGCGATGCGGCCACCGGCGACGTCGTCGACGGAGACCGAGGCGAAGTGCTCGTCGTCGGCGCGACGGTCCACCAGCACCACGGCGGTGCCCTGGTCGCGCAACCGTGCGAGCCGGGACAGGTCGTCGCCGGCGGGGGAGATCAGGAGTCCGGCGACCCGGCGTTCCTCGAACAGGTCGACGTAGGTGCGTTCGCGGTCGGTCGACTCGTCGGAGTTGCCGATCAGCACCGCGAGGCCGTTGTCCATCGCGGCGTCCTCGGCGCCCCGGGCGACGTCGGTGAAGAACGGGTTGCCGCCGTCGAGCACGATGAGCCCGACGGTGGAGCTGCGTCCGGCCCGGAGCTGCCGTGCGGAGTCGTTGCGGACGAACCCGAGCGTCGCGATCGCCGACTGGACGCGTTCCACCGTGCCGGGAGCGACCTTGTCGGGGCGGTTCAGCACGTTCGACACCGTGCCGAGGGACACGCCCGCGAGCGCTGCCACCTCTCGCACACTGACCGCCATGTGGCCATCCTGGCATCGGCGCGGTCCGCGCGGTCGGCCCGCGCCGTGATCTGTGGAAAACGCGGACGGGAGGCGCGGGGCGGGCCGATACCGGGCCTCCCGTCCGTGGGGTGTCGTCGACTGCCCGCGCACGGTGCGAGGTACGCGGCTGCTGCGAGGCGCGCGGCTGGTGCGAGCCGTGCGGCTGGTGCGAGGTTCCGCACTCGGTGCGGGGTGGAAAGGCTCGCACCGAGTGCGCAACCTCGCACGGAGCGAACGCCCGCGCACGGTGCGAGGCGCAGCCCGACGAACCCGCTCTTGCCAGCGCGCACACCGGAGCGCTATCGTCCTCGTCGTCCCGTTGAAACGATTCACCGACGAACACGCGAACGGAGGACCAATGGCGGTCCGCATCGGAGCCCGGAACACCACGGGCTGGAAGGCCACCGTCTCGGTGGCCATGTCGAACTACATCGAGTCGGGGTCGATCATCGCGATCGCCACGAGCCTGAGCCTGTGGCAAGCCGAGTTCCGGATCGGCGACCTCGAGGTCGGCCTGCTGGCGAGCCTGTCCGCGAACGCCTTCGGTGCCGCCCTCGGCGCGATCGTCGGCGGACCGCTGTGCGACCGGTACGGCCGGAAGTTCATCTACACGTACGACCTGCTCCTCTACATGCTCGGCATCCTGCTCGCGGTGTTCGCCGGCAGCTACGGCATGCTCCTGGTCGGCTTCATCCTGACCGGCATCGCCGTGGGGGCGGGCGTGCCGGCGAGCTGGACCTACATCGCCGAGCAGGCCCCCGCGGACAAGCGCGCGGCCCACGTCGGCACGGCACAGCTCGCGTGGTCGATCGGACCGATGGTCGGGTTCGCCCTGGCGATCGCCGCCGCCCCGCTCGGCCTGCTCGGGAGCCGCCTCATCTTCGCCCACCTGTTCGTCGTCGCCGCCATCGTGTGGTGGCTCCGCCGCGGGCTGCCCGAGTCGGCGATCTGGAAGGACGAGCGCGCGGCCACCGGCACGGCGAACTTCTTCCACGGGATCACGCAGCTGTTCAGCCGTCGCGAGAACCTGACCGCGATGCTGTTCCTGTTCGGCGTCTACGCGCTCTGGAACACCGTCGCCGGGCAGGCCGGCATCTTCCAGCCACGGGTGTACGCGGCGACCGGGGTCACGAGCGTCACGGAGCAGTACGGACTGCAGATCCTGGTCTGGGGCTGCACCGTGGCCGCGACGTACTTCGGCTTCATGCGGTACGCCGACCGGGTCAGCCGCCGCGCGCTCTAC
The DNA here is from genome assembly GCF_003234695.1 of Curtobacterium sp. MCLR17_042. Taxonomy (NCBI): domain Bacteria; kingdom Bacillati; phylum Actinomycetota; class Actinomycetes; order Micrococcales; family Microbacteriaceae; genus Curtobacterium; species Curtobacterium sp. MCLR17_042. The sequence continues at coordinate 418,031 of NZ_QKTD01000002.1, read as the reverse complement.
GCCGCCGGAGCCGTGCTGGCGATCATCGCGTGGGCCGTCCTCATCTACGCGCCCGCCAACCTCGGCACCCTGCTGTTCTTCGCCGTGGCGTGGGGCATCTCGTCGGGCATCGGCGCGCAGGCGTTCTACGGCCTGTGGACGAGCGAGCTCTTCGCCACCCGGTACCGCGCCAGCGCCCAGGGCGTGCTGTTCCTGGCCGCCCGTGTCATGGTCGGCCTGCTGAGCATCTGGTTCCCGCTGCTGCTGTCGGACATCGGGCTGCGGGCCCTCGGCGGCCTCATCCTGGGCCTCCTCGCGCTGTCGTTCCTGGTCGGCACGATCTGGGCACCGCGCACGCAGGGCAAGACCCTCGAGGCGATCGAGGCCGAGCGCTACGGCACCGTCACCACGGTCACCGGGACGGTCCGCACCGCCGACGAGCGCAGCGTCCACGACGCCGAGCAGCGTCGCCGCGAACAGGCCGGCCGGTGACCCGCGTCTGCTTCCGGCTGCAGGTGCAGGTCGAACTGCTCGACGCCTACCGCGAGCGGCACGCCGCCGTGTGGCCGGCGATGCTCCGGGCGATCGCGTCGGCGGGGCGGCGGAACTACTCGCTGTTCCTCGACGACGACGGGCTGCTCATCGGGTACTACGAGACGGACTCGGTGGCCGATGCGGACGCCGCGCTCGCCGCGTCCGAGGTGGCCACGGCGTGGGAGGCGCACATGCAGGACCTCTTCGCCGGCGCCACCGGGCGCGCCGACCAGACGGCGCGGGTGCTGCCCGAGGTGTTCAACCTGGAGGACCAGCTCGCGGCAGCGCCGGACTGACGGGGGCCGTGGCTACCGTGGACGCATGCAGCCGCCAGCAGCCGGGACCCTCCGCATCCTCCACCTCTCCGACACCCACCTGACCGGCGACGGAGCCCTGCACCAGGGCGTGGTCGACACCACGGCCGCCCTCGAACGGCTGCTCGCCCACGTCGACGAGGTGCCCGGCATCGGGCTGGTGGTGGTCTCGGGCGACGTCTCCGAGGACGGCAGCGCCGAGTCCTACGCGATCGTGCGGGACCGCGTCGGCGTCTGGGCGGAGCGGCACGGTGCAGCCGTCGTCGTGGTCCCCGGCAACCACGACCTGCGCGAGGGCTTCCGCCAGGTCCTGGCCAACGGGCACGTCCTGGGCGACGGCGGCACGGCGCTGATGCACACGCTGGAGTACCTGCCGCCGACGGTGCCGGTCTCCGGGCAGTCGGTCGTCGCGGGTCGACGGATCGTGACCGTCGACACGAGCGTCCCGGGTGCCGGGTACGGCGAGCTCAGCGACACGGCGCTCGAGCACCTGCGCACGGCCCTCGCCGAAGACGCCCACAGCGGCCCGGACGACGCCCCGCACGGCACCGTCGTCGTCCTGCACCACCCGCCGCTGCCCGCCCCGACCGAGCTGCACGAAGCCCTCCGCCTGCAGAACCCCGAGGCGCTCGCCGACGTCATCCGCGGTTCCGACGTGCGGGTCGTCCTCGCAGGCCACTACCACCACCACTTCGCGGGGTCGCTCGCCGGCGTCCCGGTCCTCGTCGCCCCCGGTGTCGCGAACGACACCGACGTCGTCGGCCCGTACGACGAGGAATCCGCCGTCGTCGACAGCGGCGCACTCGTCGTCGACGTCGCCGCGGACGGCTCCGTCTGGTCGACACCGGTCCGCGTGCCCCGGGGCGACGCCGACGCGCGGGCGTTCCGTCTCGACCCCGAGACGGTCCGCGCCGTCATCGCGGCCGCCGGCAAGCACTGAGCACGGTCCCCACGCGCGGTGGACGCGCGTGACGACGGACGGGAGGCCCGTGGCGGCGCCGCCACGGGCCTCCAGTCCGTCGCCTGGTGACGTCCACAGCCGCGGTACCCCACGTCTTCGGGTTGCGTGCGGGAACACCGAGTAGCACGGACGGACACCTGGAGCGAAGGAGCACCCATGCGAGTCGGCAGTGCAGTGCAGTACGACCGGTACGGCGACTTCGACGTCGTCGAGCTCGTCCCCCAGCAGAAGCCCGAGGCCGGACCGGGCGAGATCGTCGTCGAGATCGTGGCCGCGGGCCTGAACCACATCGAGCGGTTCCTGCGCGAGGGGAAGCTCCGCGACCACGTCGACCTCGAGTTCCCCGCACACCAGGGCGTCGACTTCGCCGGCATCGTGCGCGCGCGGGGCGACGGCGTGAAGGACCTCCGCATCGGCGACGAGGTGATGGGGCACGCGCCGACCGGCGGCGCCCACGCCACGTGGATCGCGGTGCCGCGCGGCGCCGTCATCAAGAAGCCGGAGCACGTCGGGTGGGAGGTCGCCGGCGGCCTGTACCTGGCGGGCTGCACCGCGGTGTCGGTCGTCCGGTCGCTCCGGCTCGGACCGCAGGACACCGTCGTGATCTCGGCCGCAGCCGGTGGCGTCGGACACATCGAGTGCCAGCTGGCGCACGACGCCGGCGCGACCGTGATCGCCCTCGGCAGCCCGCGCAACCACGACTACCTGCGGCAGATCGGCACGCTGCCCGTCGCGTACGGCGAGGGCGAGGAAGACCGCATCCGCGACATCGCGGACGGCCGGCCGATCACCGCGTTCATCGACAACCACGGCGAGAGCAACGCCGAGCTGCTGGCCGAACGGCTCGGCGTCGGCCAGGAGCGCTTCGCGTCGTCGGAGGAACGCCGGGACATCGAGGTCCGGTTCCTCCGTGCACCCGCCGAGGACGAGGAGACGCGCGAGCTGCTCACCCTGCTGGCGAAGGCCGTGCAGGACCGTCGCGTGCAGGTGCTGATCTCGGGCTTCTACCCGTTCGAGTACATCGTCGAGGCGTACGAGGACCTGGCCGAGATGAAGTCCCGCGGCAAGGTCGTGATCGGGATGCAGACGGTGGAGACCGGGGCGCGGCTCGACTGGTACCGCTCCGAGAAGGCCCGTGACCTGCGCGACCGGTACGCCGATGCGCGGGGGACCGACACGGAGACGATGGCCGGCGGATCGGCGTCGCCCGCGAGCTGAGCGAGCTGCCCGTTGCAGGGGCCCGACACCGTCGTGCCGGGCCCCTGCCGCGTCAGCTCAGGATGTCCTTGGAGGCGAACCGGCTGTACGCCAGCGCCCCGAACACCACGACGTACCCGAGCTGCAACACCGCGTTCGACCCGAACGAGTCGAACGAGATCGGGTCGCGCAGCAGGTCGCCGAACCCGAGCCACTGGTGCGAGAACAGGAACGGGTGCAGCCAGTCGAGCTGGGGGAGCTGGTCGAGCACCTGCGACGCCCCGGCGAGCACGACCGTCGCGGCCATCGCCCCGACCGGCACGTTCGTCAGCGTCGAGGTGAACATGCCGATCGCCACGAGCCCGAGCATCGACATCGCGACGTACAGCGCGAGCAGCAGGGCGCGGCCGGCGTACGACCAGCCGCCGACCTGGGTGCCGGAGAGCAGCGTGACGGGGCCGATCGGGAACAGCAGGGCGCCGATCGCCGCGCCGACCAGGACGACAAGGAGTGTGGCGGCCAGGCAGAACGCGACGGCACCGGCGAACTTCACCAGGATGAACCGCACGCGGCCCGTCGGCGCGACGAGCAGGTAGCGGATCGTGCCGTGGCTGGCCTCGCCCGCGACGGTGTCCCCGGCGACCACGCCGACGGTCAGCGGCAGGAACAGTGGGATCGACACCGTCAGTGCGGTGAACGCGACGAACAGGCCGTTGTTGGTGATGTCGCCGAGGAACGCCGGCCCGCCGTCGTCGCCGTCGGTGGTGAGCTTCACGGCGACCGCGATCAGGATCGGTACGAGCGCGAGCGCCCCGAGCATGGCCCAGGTGCGGCGACGCCGGAACACCAGCGCGAGTTCGGAACCGAGCAGTGCGAACGGGCGCTGCCGGGGGCGGACGGGCAGGTCGCGTACGGCCGCGTCAGGCTGCGACATCGAATCCCTCTCCGGTGAGTGCGACGAACAGGTCCTCGAGGGTGCCGCCGCCCACCGTCAGGCCGCGCACCCGGACGTCGGCACGCACGAGCTCCGCGGTGATCGTCTCGGGCAGCAGCGCGTTCGGCAGGTCGGCCACCAGCACGTCGGCCCCGCCGTCGTGCCGCGGGGTGAGCCCGAGTCGGGTGAGGACGGAACCGGCCTGCCCGACGTCGGGCGTCCGCACGGTCACGGTGCGGGCCCCGGCTGCGCGCAGCTCGTCGAGGGGGCCCTGCGCGACGATCTTGCCCGTCCGCATGACGGCCGCGTGCGTGCAGACCTGTTCGATCTCGGCGAGCAGGTGGCTCGACACGAACACCGTGGTGCCGTCGTCGGCCAGGGAGCGGATGAGGTTGCGGACCTCGCGCGTGCCCTGCGGGTCGAGGCCGTTCGTCGGCTCGTCGAGCACCAGCAGGTCGCGCGGGGACAGCAGGGCGTTCGCGAGACCGAGCCGCTGCTTCATGCCGAGGGAGTACGCGTGCGCCTTCTTGTCGGCCGCGTGGGTCAGGCCGACGCGGTCGAGGGCACCGGCCACGCGGGCCTTGCGGGTGTGCGGGTCCGAGGTGGGGTCGGCGGCGTCGAAGCGCTGCAGGTTCGCCCGGCCGGACAGGTACGGGTAGAAGGCCGGCCCCTCGACGAGTGCCCCGACGCGGGGCAGGACGTCGTGCAGCGCCTTCGGCATCGGTTCGCCGAGCAGCTCGATGGTGCCGCCGCTCGCGCTCGAGAGTCCGAGCAGCATCCGGATCGTGGTGGTCTTGCCGGAACCGTTCGGTCCGAGGAACCCGAACACCGCGCCGCGCGGCACCGCCAGGTCGATCCCGTCGACCGCACGCTGCTTGCGGAACACCTTCTGGAGGCCCGTGGTGCGGATCGCCAGGTCGGGCGCCGGTCCTGACGTGCTCGCCCCGTGGTCGGCTGTGCTCGCCTGGTGGTCGGCTGTGCTCACCTCGTGGTCGTCCGCGCTCACTTCGCGGCGTCGACCAGGGAGGCGACCGGCACAGCACCCGCGAGCACGCGGCCGTCGTCGGTCAGGTACACCGAGACGAGCGACGTCTGCACGGCACGGCCGCCGTCGACGGGCTTGGTCAGCTGGTCGAGCAGGCCGGAGGCCTCGCCCTCGAGCCCGGACCGGTCGACCGTGCCGGCGGGGAGCTCGGCGATCGTGCTCCAGCCCGTGCCCGTGAAGGTCGGCTCGTCACCGCTCGGGGTGCCACGGTGGTCGCCGTGCTCGCCCTTCGCGTGGGATCCGGCCTCGGACAGGTCCTTCTCGGTCACCTCCGCGTTCGACGGCGGGGTGAAGTCGAAGAGCCGCGCTGCCGGGGCGCCGTAGTCGAGGCTCGTGAACCCGACCTGCACCGCGGGGTCGTCCGCGCCTGCGGCCTGGACGCTCGCGCGGAGCGGGAGTCCGGTCTGCTGGTCGACGGCCAACCGGACGGCTCCGACGAGGGTGTCGGACGACTTCGGCGTCAGGGTGATCTGCCAGGCGTCGTGTCCGGCGACGCTGACCTCGGTCGGCTTCGACACGGTGGTGGTCGGGGTGATCGCGTCGATGGCCTGCTTCGCGATGTCGGCCGGGGTGGTCGTACCGTCCTGCGGGTCCTTCGCGGTGTCGCTCGGCAGGGTCACGTGCGTGGCCGTGCGCTCCTTCGAGTCCCAGGTCCAGACGTCGGAACCGTTGCGGACGACGTCCTGCTCGGCGAGCTGCTGCGTCAGCTGGACGCGCTGCTTGTCGGCGCCGTCGACGTAGACACGGGCGGTGTGCGACGCGGTGAGCAGCCCGAGCACGTCGGAGGCGTCGCCCTCGAGCGAGGAACCGCCGGACCCGGTGGGCAGTTCGGGGAGCCCGAGTGCGCTCGTCTGCGAGAGCTTCCCCGAGTACTGGGCGTCCGACGACTTCGCGATGCTGGCGATGACGGCTGCCGCGCTGGGGTTCGTCCCCGCGATCGGGTCGTTCGCGGCGTTCGCGATCATCGGGGCGGCAACGGCACCGGCGACGACGACCGGTGCGATGACGGCTGGCAGCCAGGCTGACTTCTTCATCGGGTTCCCCTCGTGGAGCATTGGAGTCGTCGGTACCGTACGTCCGGCCGCCGACAGGTAGCTGGGCGTCGCTCGTAGACTCGTGGCGCGACCGGCGGCGGTCGTGTGGCGGCGAAGGAGGCGGCATGCGAGCGGTGCTCGGTCTGGACATCGGGACGTCGAGCACGAAGGCGTTGCTGACCCGGTTCGACGGCACCGTGCTCGCCGAGGTGAGTCGTCGCCACGAGGTCGACCGGCCCGAGCAGGGCCTGGTCGAGATGGACTCCGACGTCTGGTGGGAGGAGTTCACCACCCTCACCCGCTCCCTGCTCGACCGCGTGCCCGACGTCGAGGTGCAGGCGGTCGGCGTGAGCGGCATCGGACCGTGCGTGCTGCTGACCGACGTCGACGGTGCGCCGCTCGGTCCGGCGATCCTGTACGGCATCGACACCCGCACGGCGGAGCTGCTCGACGACGTCACGGCCGAGCTCGGCGGCGAGGACGCGATCCGGGCCCGCTGCGGGTCTGCCCTGAGCACCCAGGCCGCCGGCGTGAAGCTCGCCTGGCTCGCCCGGCACGAACCCGACGTCTGGGCGCGGGCCGCCCGGTTCACGATGCCGTCGTCCCGCGTGGTCGAGCAGCTGACGGGCGAGTACGTCCTCGACCACCACTCAGCCAGTCAGACGACACCCCTCTACGACGTGCACGCGAACCGGTGGATCCCGGAGTGGTGCGACCGACTGGCGCCCGGTCTCGCCATGCCGCGCCTGCTGTGGTCGGGCGACCAGGCGGGCGTCGTGACGCCCGAGGCGGCCGCGGCCACGGGCCTCCCGGCCGGCATCCCCGTGACGGCCGGGACCATCGACGCCTGGGCCGAGGGCGTGAGCGTCGGTGAGTCCGTGCCGGGCCGGATGTTCCTGCAGTACGGCACCACGATGTTCATGATCGTGCCGACGGCCGAACCCACGGCGGTGCCGGGGATGTGGACGACCGTCGGCACACACCCGGGCCAGCCGAGCGTGTCCGGGGGGATGGCGACCTCCGGGGCGATCACGGACTGGTTGCGACGGCTGGTCGACGGCGAGTGGTCGACCATGCTCGAGGAAGCGCGGTGCTCCGGCATCGGGGCGAACGGGCTGCTGATGCTGCCGTACTTCGCGGGGGAGCGGACGCCGATCGCCGACCCCGACGCCCGCGGAGTGCTCGCGGGACTGACGGTCCGGCACACGCGCGGGGACATCTACCGGGCGACGCTCGAGGCGACGGCGTACGCGGTGCGGCACCACCTCGAGGCCCTGCGCGACGCAGGGGTCGAGGTCCGCGAACTCGTCGGGGCCGGCGGCGGGCTGCTCGGACGGCTGTGGCCCACGATCGTGTCGGACGTCACCGGGCTGCGGCAGACGGTGCCGAGCGTGACGATCGGTGCGTGCTTCGGCTCGGCGTACCTGGCTGCCGAGCTGGTCGCGGGGCCGGGCGACACCGTGGACATCGGTGCGGAACCCGCCGGCGACGGTGATCGAGCCTGACCCTGCGGCGACCGCGGCGTACGAGGCCGGCTACCGGGACTACCGCGAGCTGTACGAGGCGACGAAGGCCGTCGTGCACCGCTTGGCCGCGCGCGGGTGAGCGGCGCGGATGGCTCGCAAGACACCGGTGTTCGCGTGCCGAACACCCGAACGGGCGTGTTCAGCGCGCGAACACCGGTGTCGCGCGGAACCCTGCCTACGCCTGGGCGTCGACCCCGGCGGGTGCGCTGCCGTCGTACTCGCAGATGGCGTTGACCTTCTCGGCGCTGGCACTGGAACGGTCGAACTCGTAGCCGAGCCACTCCTTCGCCAGCCGACGGGCCAGTTCGATGCCGACGACACGCTGCCCCATGCAGAGCACCTGGGCGTCGTTCGACAGGATCGACCGCTCCACGCTGTAGGAGTCGTGCGCGGTGACGGCACGGATGCCCGGCACCTTGTTGGCGCTGATCGCCACACCGAGGCCGGTGCCGCAGATCAGGATCGCCCGGTCGGCCTCGCCGTTCGCCACCAGGCGCGCAGCGTCCACGGCGACGTGCGGGTAGGCGGTGTGGCCGTCCGCGTCGACGCCGACGTCGGTGACGTCCGACACCCGGTCGTCGGCGAGCAGGTCGGCCTTGATGATCTCCTTGTAGTCGAACCCGGCGTCGTCGGACCCGATCACGAGACGGTACGTCATGCGTGTGTTCCTTCCTTGTCAGCACGGGCGGCGAGGACCTCGCCGATCCGCGTGAGGATCATCCCCATCGAGGTGGCACCCGCGTCGGGTGTCCCCAGGCTCTTCTCGGCCAGCGGCCTGGCCCGTCCGACCTTCGGCGTGAGGTCGGCGGTGGCCTCGGCCTGCTCGACCGCGACCCGCGCCGCGGTCTCCCACGCTGCCACGAGCGGTGCGCCGGTGTCGACGGCCCCGCGCAGTTCGTCCACGAACGGCAGCAGCGCGTCGAGCAGCGTCTTGTCCCCGCGGGACGCCCCGCCCAGGTGGACGATCGAGTCGGCGAAGGCCTGCGCCGCGTCGACGACGTCGGCGGCCTGGTACGACTCGCGGTCGTCGCCGAGGGAGCGGCCGAACGCCTCGAGTGCGGCGCCCCACAGGACACCGGAGGTGCCGCCCGCGAACGCGGCCCACGCGTCACCGGCGCGTCCGAGGACGAAGGCGACCCCGGCCTCCGGGTCGAGCCCGTCGACCGCCTTGCGCGCCGCACCGATCCCCTTGACCATGCCGCGGCCGTGGTCGCCGTCCCCGGCGACCGCGTCGATGCGGCCGAGCGTCTCCTCGTGCTCGCGCAGGAGCGCGTCCATCGCCTCGACGGCGGCTCGCGCCGTCTGCGCGGCCTGCCGGGAGGCATCGGTCGCCTCCGGCACGACCGTCGCCTCGTCCTCGGCGGCGTCCACCGCGTCGGCCGGCACGAGCGCCGCGACCGGCGCCGCCACCTTGCGGTACGCGGGCGTGTAGGCGTCGGCGCGCCAGAGGCGTTCGAGTTCGTCGTCGAGCCACTGCAGCGTCAGCGAGCAGCCGCCCATGTCGAGGCTCGTGACGAGTTCGCCGACCTCGGGTTCGACGACCTCGAGCCCCGCGTCCTGCAGCAGGGGCAGCACCCGGCCCCAGAGCAGGAAGAGTTCCTCGTACTTGGTGTCACCGAGCCCGTTGAGGATCGGGGCGACCCGGGAGCCGGCGGCTGCGGGGCGGTCGGTGACCAGCCGTTCGGCGAGCAGGGACGCCAGGTCCGTCGCACGGAGCAGCGGGACGTCCTGGATGCCCGGTTCGCCGTGGATGCCGAGCCCCAGGCCGAGGTGGCCGTCGGGGACGGTGAACAGCGGTTCGGTCGCGCCCGGCATGGTGCAGCCCGAGAACGCGACGCCGATGGTGCGGGTCGCGGCGTTCGACGCCCGGCCGATCCGTTCGACCTCGTCGAGGTCGGCTCCCTCGGCAGCGGCGGCGCCCATCGCCTTGAAGACGGAGAAGTCACCGGCGATGCCGCGGCGCTTCGTCTCGTCGTCGGCACTGGCGACGTCGTCGGTGACCACGACGATGCGGGTGTCGATGCCCTCGGCACGCAGCCGCTCGGCCGCGAGCCCGAAGTTCATGGTGTCACCGGCGTAGTTGCCGAACGACAGCACGACACCGCGGCCCTGGTCGGCGGCCTTGGCGACCGAGTAGACCTGCGCGGTCGACGGCGAGGTGAAGACGTTGCCGACGACGGCGCCGGTGGCGAGGCCCGGACCGACGACGCCGCAGAACGCGGGGTAGTGGCCGGAGCCGCCCCCGACGACGACGGCGACCTGCGGTGCGGCCCCCTCGGTGGGCAGGGTGACGACGCCGCCGTGGACGCCGCGGACCCGGTCGGCGTAGAGCGCGAGCCAGCCGCTCAGCTGGTCTTCGGCGAACTCGTCCGGGTCGTCGTGGATCGTGGTCATGGTGCGGGTCCTCCGGGGATGGTGGTGGGTGGTGCACCGGGCGACGACGGGACGGCCGTCGTCGCCCGGAACTCAGTGTCCTCGGTCGCCCTGCGGGACCTTGAGGAAGTGGATCATCACGAAGGCGCAGGCGTACAGGCCGACGAACGTCCACGTGGCGGCCTGGCCGCCGCCGCCCAGGGCGAAGACCGCGGCGACGACACCGGTGCCGAGGAACGCGGCGCCCCCGGCGGCCGTGGTGTACATCGCCATCGCGGCGCCCTTGTGCTCGGGGGCGAGCGCCGGCATGATCGCGCCCATCGGGACGAACCCGGCGAGCAGGCAGCCGAACACGCACCCGGCGACGACGGAGAGCACGTAGCCCCAGTCCGAACCGGCGGGGACGAGCTGTGGGACGTACCACCAGGCGATGAGCCCGAGGGCGGAGCCGACGATGCCGAACCACTTGACGGTGCGCTGCCAGCCGATCTTGTCGCCCACCCAGCCGAACAGGGCGTTGACCAGGATGTTCGTCGCGTAGACGCAGACGGTCATGAGCAGCCAGCGGCTCTGGCCCCAGCCGCGCTCGTTCGCGATGACCGCGGGGAGCACGACGAACATGCCGAACTCCGGCGCGGTGTTGATCAGGCGGACGAGGAAGCCCATCAGGATCTTCGGTCGCGTGACCGTCAGGCGGATGCCGCTCGTCAGCACCTGCCAGGCGCTCTCGCCGGCGGGGGCGATGCGCGTGAACCCGTTCGGCAGCCGGACGCCGAACAGCATGATGAGGAACCCGATCACGACGAGGGCGATCGAGGCGACCATCGCGCCGGTCTCACCGACCGTTCCGCCGCCGAACACCGGGATGGCACCGATCGCGAACAGCGAGCCGAGGGTCGGCAGGCCACCCGTGAAGGCGACGTAGAACCAGCCGACCGCGGAGCCGTTCCGTTCGACCGGGGTGGTGATGTTCACCCAGACCAGGAACGCGAAGGCGAACAGCGGGTAGCCGAACCCACGCAACGCGTAGGTGACGGCGGCGAACGGGACACTGCCAGCGCCGAGTGCCAGCAGGAACAGGACCTCGAACACGACCCAGACGGCGAAGCCGAGGATCATCACCCGGCGAGGCCCGACCAGGTCGGACAGGGCCCCCGAGACGTAGCTGCCGATCAGTGCGGCGAGGCTGTAGAACGTGACGATCGTCGCCACGGTGGCCTCGGGGCTGCCGAGGACCGCCACCATGTGCGGCGTGATGAAGTTCGACTCGACGCCGTTCCCGGTCATGAAGACCAGGACGGCGACGAACCCGAGGGCGAGCGGACGGGGGATGCCCATCCGGTCCAGGCGGCCCTCTGTGCGGGGCGCGGTCGTGCGGGCGCCGGTGGCGCGGGCTGTCGTCGTTGACATGCTCGTTCTCTCCCTGCTGGCGGAGTCGGTCAGGCCTGTGCGGCCTGTGCGGCCTGAGCGGCCTGTGCGGCCGTGGTGGGGGCGTTCAGGGACGGGATGATCGACACCTTGACGCTGGCACCGGCGGAGTCGCCGACCAGGTCGAGGGCCTCCTGGAACTGCTCGAGCGGGAACTGGTGCGTGCAGATCTCCGACATCGGCAGGGTCTCGGCCTCGAGCAGCTTGATCGCCGCCGGCCAGGTGTGCGGGCCGAGGTGGGCGCCGCGCACGTCGAGCTCCTTGTCGTCCGAGATGATCGACCAGTCCACGGACACGTCGTCCTTGAACACCGAGTACTCGACGAAGGTCCCGAGCTTGCGGAGCAGGTTCAGTCCCTGCGGCACCGCGGACGGGTGCCCGGTGGCCTCGATGTAGACGTCGGCACCGTAGCCGTCGGTGAGCTCCTTGACCCGGGCGACCGCGTCCTCCTGGGCGATGTTGATCGTGAGGTCGGCGCCGACCTTGCGAGCCAGCTCGAGCTTCGCCTCGACCACGTCGAGCGCGATGATCCGGAGCGGGTTCTTCTGCCGCGCACCGGCGATGGCGGAGAGGCCGATGGGGCCGGCACCGGCGATCACCACGGTGTCGCCGAACTTGATGTCCCCGCGCTCGACGGCGTGGAAGGCGCAGGACAACGGCTCCGAGAACGCGGCGACCTGGCCGGGCAGCGCCTTCGACACCGGGTGGGTCAGCGCCTTCGCCGGCACGAGCACGTACTCGGCCATCGCGCCGTCGTAGCCCTTGAAGCCGAACATGTCGTGCACGTTGCACATCCAGTACGCGCCCTCGAGGCAGTATCGGCACTCCCAACACGGCACGATCTGCTCGCAGGCGATCCGGTCGCCCAGGTCGACGCCGCGCTTGGCCAGGGCGGCGTCGTCACCGGCGACGATCGTGCCGACGAACTCGTGTCCGGGGATGCGGTCGCGCTCCGCCCAGGCCGCTCGGTTCTCGTCGCCCCAGAACTTCGCGGCACCGTGGTAGCACTTCAGGTCGCTCGCGCAGATGCCGACGGCGTCGGTGCGGAGCAGGAGTTCCCCGGGGCCGGGCGTCGGGACGGGACGCTCCTCGAGCCGGTAGTCACCGGGGCCGTGGACGACGACGGCGCGCATCGTCGTGGGGATCGTGGTGGGGGCGGTCGTGGCCGCGTTCTCGGTCGTCGTCGACATGAGCTGTTCCTCCGTTGGGTGACTTCGGCGATGACTGTACACCTTCCAGAACGTTTGTCCAGAACACAATTTCTGGTAGGTTCGGCACCGAACGCAAGGGAGCGAACATGACGACGGACTTCGCCGCGGCCCTCCGACCGGGCCCCGACACGATCGACCTGACCAACGACTTCAGCGGCCGTACGGCGGTGGTGACCGGCGGGGCGTCGGGCATCGGCAACGCCATCGCCCGGGCCCTGGCTGCACGGGGTGCCCGTGTCGCCGTCGTCGACGTCCGTGCGGACGGCGCCACGTCGGCCGCGGCCGACCTGCCCACGTCCGCGCTGCCCGTGACGGCCGGGCCGGACGCCGCCGCCGACGGGGCGGGCACGGCCACGGGCCTCCACGCCGGGTTCGCCTGTGACGTGACCGATGCCGACTCCGTGACCCGCACCGTGGCGGACGTCGTCCGGCACTTCGGTGGCGTCGACGTGCTGGTGAACTGCGCCGGCATCGCCGCGCTCGCCCCGGCGGAAGACCTGGCAGCCGACACCTGGGCGGCGACCATCGACGTCAACCTGACTGGCACGTTCCGTGTGGCGCAGGCCGTCGGCCGGCACATGCTCGACGCCGGGTACGGGCGGATCGTGAACATCGCGTCGCAGGCGGCCCACGTCGGCATCGACGGGCACGCCGCCTACTGCGCCTCGAAGGCCGGCGTCATCGGCCTGACGACGGTGCTCGCGCTCGAGTGGGGCGGACGCGGCGTCACCGTGAACACCGTGTCGCCGACCGTCGTCCTCACCGACCTCGGCCGTGCTGCCTGGGCGAACGAGAACGGCATCCGGCACCAGGACGAGATCCCCACCGGCCGCTTCGCGACCCCCGACGAGATCGCCGCGGCCGTGCTGTTCCTGGCGGGGGAGTCGAGCGCCATGGTGAACGGTGCGGACCTCCGTGTGGACGGCGGGTTCACGATCCGCTGAGCCCTGCTCGGACTACGATCGCGGTGTCCGATCGAGTCGAAGGGTCCTGCTCCATGTCGTCCGAGAGCACCGCTGGCCCCGGCCCCGGCCCCGGCCCCGCCGCCGACGCGTCGCGGACCCGGTTCCCGCTGGACACCGTCTACCAGGCGGCGCGGATGTACTACCTCGAGGACGCCACCCAGGTCGAGATCGCCTCGCGCCTCGGGGTCTCGCGGCCGACCGTCTCGCGGCTCGTCGCCGAGGCCCGCAAGGCCGGACTCGTCCGCATCGAGGTCGTCGACCCGTTCCAGGACGAGACCGTGGCGCTCGCCGAACGGCTGCAGGTCGTGCTCGGGCTCCGTGCGGTGCACCTCGCCGCCGTCACCCACGCCGCCACGCTCGGTGCCGACCTGGCCGCACCGCTGGCCGCCGCGGTCGAGGGCATGGGACTCGTCCCCGGAGACGCCGTCCTGATGTCGTCCGGCCGCACCGTGTACGACGTCGCACGGTCCGGCATGCCGACCATGCCCGGCGTGCAGCTCGTCCCGACGGTGGGCGGGCAGGCCGACCCGATGCCGTGGTTCCAGACGAACGAGATCACCCGGACGGCCGCGGAGCACTCGGGCGCGATCCCCGCCTTCCTGTTCGCCCAGGCGCTGCCGTCCCCGGCGATGCGGTCCACCCTCGACGAGGACCCGGCGTTCCAGCACGTCGTCGGGCTCTGGAGCCGGGCGAAGGGCGCGATCCTCGGCATCGGTGCACCGACCCACACGCGGGACGCCCTGGCCCGGGGCATCCCGGTCGAGGACGTCGCGTTCGACCGGGCGGCCGGCGACGTCTGCCTGAACTTCTACGCCGCGGACGGCTCGCCGATCGAGTTCCCCGGCAGCGACCGGATGGTGCGGACCTCGCGCGAGATCCTGTCGACCGTGCCGCACGCGGTCGGGGTCGCCGTGGGCAGCGCCAAGGTCACGAGCATCGTCGCCGCGGTGCGGGGCGGGCTCGTCAATGAGCTGGTGACGGACGCCGCGACGGCGCGCGCCGTGCTCGACGCACTCGCCTGAGCGCCCGATCCTTCCCATCACACGTGCGATGGAGGGTGGATTCGGGCATACCTGGTCATTTCTTCGTGGCGGGTACGCCCGGTTCCGGTAGGTGCGCCCGGTTTCGGTAGGTACGCCCGGTTTCGGGGGCGACCGTCGGCGGCCTGGAGGCGCGGGGCGGGGCCGCACCGCGCCTCCAGGCCGGTGGTCCCCACGTCTAGAGCGTGCGCCGCACGTCCCACAGATGGTGCACCGGGTCGTGCGCGTAGTAGGTGGCGAGCGTCGCGACGGTGAGGGCGCTGCCGTCGGACCGGAGCCCGGTGCGCTCGAGCACCTCGTCGGGCACCGCCGCGAAGGCCCGGGCTGCGCGGTCCGCCGACTCCCGCAGCTCCCGGGCGACGACCGCGGGGTCCTGCTCGCCGTAACGGTCCTCGACGGCGGTGGCGTCCTGGTCCCAGTTCGGGAACGTCGGGGCGTCCTCGGTGAGCATCAGCTCGAGGCGCTCCGCCATCTTCCGGTGCACGTCCCGCACGTGGGCGCCGTACTCGAGCGGTGACCAGGTGTGGTCGTCGGGGCGGTCACGGACGTCGTCGCGCATGAGGACATCGGGCCACCCGGCGGTGTTCTCGTCGATGATGCCCGGCACGTCGCGGACGGTCACCGCGCTGCCGTCGTAGCCGCACTCGGGACATGCGGACTCGATGACCCACGTCCAGTTCTTCGTCTCGGGTTCGATCGCCATGGGCCGATGTTATGGCCTCGTTACTCAGCTTCCGGGTTCGCCGGACTGGTGCGGATCGGCGGCGACCCCCGTTCGGGTGACACGCCGTTCCCTGAGAATCACCGGCCAATGACATTTCGGTCGCTCGGTAACGTCGCTCGCTGTTCTGGGCCGGTTCCCGACGGCCCACCGATCTTCTCGAGGAGCGATGCATGGGTTCCGACCCCAGCAGTACCAACACCCGACCACACCGACGGCTGCGCGAGAGCGACGTCACCGTGGTCGACAAGAGCATGATGCGACGAGCCGTCAGCGGCATGGTCGTCGGCAACACCATGGAGTGGTACGACGTCGGTGTGTACGGCTACCTGGCCGTCACGATGGGGAAGGTCTTCCTGCCGACGGCCGAACCCTCGGTGCAGATCCTGTTCAGCCTCGGTGTCTTCGCGGCGACGTACATCGCACGGCCCCTGGGTGGCATCGTGTTCGGACGCCTCGGCGACAAGATCGGCCGGCAGAAGGTGCTCGCGACGACGCTGATCATGATGGCGGCGTCGACGTTCCTGATCGGGGCACTCCCCGCGTACGCGACGATCGGCGTGTTCGGCCCGATCCTGCTCGTCGTGCTGAAGCTCGCGCAGGGCTTCTCGACCGGTGGTGAGTACGCCGGGGCGACGACGTTCGTCACCGAGTACGCCCCGGACCGCCGTCGCGGGTTCTTCGCGAGCATCCTGGACTTCGGCAGCTACCTGGGCTTCGCGCTCGGTGCCACGGTGGTGTCGGTGCTGCAGCTCACCCTCGGCGACGAGGCGATGACCGCCTACGGCTGGCGGTTCCCGTTCCTCGCCGCCGGAGTGATCGGCGTCGTGGCCATCTACTTCCGTCTGCGGATCGAGGAGTCGCCGGTATTCCAGGCGACCCAGGCCGCGCAGGAGGCCGCGACCGAGTCCCGTGCGTCCTTCGACGGTGAGCGACCGGCCAACGTCGTCGCGATGGTCCGTCAGCACTGGCGTCCGATCGTCATCGCGATCATGCTCGTCGCCGCGTCGAACACCGTGGGCTACGCCCTGACCTCGTACATGCCGACGTACCTGACCGATTCGCTCGGGTACTCCGCCATCGACGGCACGCTGCTGACGATCCCGGTGCTCCTGCTGCTCGCGGTGATGCTCCCGCTGACCGGCAAGCTCTCCGACCGCCTCGGCCGCCGCGTCGTGATGTGGATCGGTGCCGCCACCACGGTCGTGCTCGTCGTGCCGGCCTTCATGCTGATCGGGCACGGGGCGCAGTGGTCGACGCTCGCCGGCCTCGGGCTGCTCGCGCTCATGACCGCGCTCTGGGTGTCGAACCAGGCTGCGTCGCTGCCGGCGCTGTTCCCGACCTCGACGCGGTACGGCGGCATGGGCTTCGCCTACAACATCGCGATCGCGGTGTTCGGTGGGACCACGCCCCTGATCGTGCAGGCGCTGCTCACCGCGACGGGTGACGAGCTCGCGCCGGCGTACTTCCTGATGGCGATGAGCGTCGTCGGAGCGATCGGTGTCTTCTGCATGAAGGAGTCCTCGCAGCGCCCGCTGCCCGGGTCGATGCCGGCCGTGGAGACCGAGGACGAGGCGAAGGAGCTCGTGCTCACGCAGGACACGAACCCGCACCTGGACCTCGGTGACCTGCCGTTCGCGGCGCAGGACGCGGCGGCTGCCGCTGCGCGCGAGGCTGCCGCGCGGGAGGCGTCGCCGGTGCGGTGACTCTGCGGTGACGCGTGCGGGGGATCGGTCGGCGGGGTGTGTCGGACCGATGTGGAACGACGGGGTCGTTGTCGTACGACATCGACCCCGTCGTTCGTTGCGTGCGCGGGCTGTTGCACCGTTCGGGGAGCGACGATGTCGCCGTCGTACGACATCGACAGTGTCGTTCGGCGTCCGCAACGACCGCCCGCACCGGCCTGCGCCCGCGCGCCCGCACCCGCCCGCGCGCCCGCACCCGCACGCCGCACCGCCCGCACGCGCCCCCCCCCGCTCACTCGTGCCGGTGCTCCGACGCCGGGTCCACCGCGGGCCACACCGGGAACGGGTCCGGCCAGCCGCGCCACACGTCCGGCCCGGCGAGCAGCTCCGACGGCGTGAGCAGCGCCCCGTCGAGCGCCCGCTCGATCGCCCGGACGTCGAGCTGCTCGCCGACGAACCACAGCGCCTGCCCGATCGGGGCGTCGGCGTCCCACGACGGGTTCGCGGTGGGGTCGAGCGCGAGCATCGACCCGAAGCTCGACCACGAGCCGACGTGGTCCGGTCGGGAGGCCAGGCGGAAGAACCCCCGCGACCGCAGCACACGGCCGTTCACGCCGGCGGACAGGTCCTCGGCGATGACGGACGACAGTCGACCGGGGTGGAACGGCAGCGGCTCCCGGTAGCGCATCGAGACCAGGGCGTCGCGGGCCTCGCGCCCGGTGTCCGCGCCGCTCGACAGGGCCCGCATCCAGCCGGCGCCGGTGGCGAGCACCCGCGCGGCTCCACCGTTCGAGGCCGGCAGGTCGGCGCCGCTCCGGATCGCGGGCAGGGCGACGATCACGGCCTGGGGTGCCATCCGGTGCAGCAGTGACACGAGTGCACGACGTCGACGCCCGGACAGCGGTTCGATGCGGTCGAGGGCGATCACCGTCGCGTACTCGACGAGTGCGGCCATCCGGTCCGCGGCCACGAAGGCGTCGTCGACGTCCGACCACAGCAGGTGCGCGACGTCGTCGGCCCGCAGCACCCCGACGACGTGCCGCAGCACCCGGTCGTCGCCGGTCTCGGACCGTGCCGCGTTGGCGAGCAGCATGCCGACGGCTCGGGCATCGGCCCCGGGGTGCAGGGTGACGACGAGCCCGTGGCCCGCGTCGGGTCCGCAGACCCGGTCGAGCTGGTCGGCCCGGTCGGCCACGGCGCGGGCGGTGGCGAAGGCACTCCCGGCGACGTGCATCCGGTGTCCGTCCGAGATCCGGGCGGCGACGCGGTCGGCGTCGACCTGGTGCAGGGCGGTGACGAGGGTGATGGCAGCAGCACGCATGTCCGCTACTGTAACTGAAAACCGTTATCAACAAGGAGGCTCGTCGTGAAGGTCCGCAACTCCCTCAAGGCCCTGAAGAAGATCCCCGGCTCGCAGGTCGTCCGACGCCGGGGTCGCGTCTACGTGATCAACAAGAAGAATCCCCGCTGGAACACCCGGCAGGGCTGACGTCAGCGGCGGTCCGTAGGGTGGCGGCATGCGACTGCTGCTCATCCGCCACGGCCAGACCCCCGCGAACGTGCACGGCATCCTCGATGCCGTGGTGCCCGGACCGGGGCTGACCGAGCTCGGGCAGCAGCAGGCCGACGCCCTGCCCGCAGCGCTCGCCGAACGGGGCATCGAGCGACTGTTCGTGTCGTCGATGGTCCGCACGCAGATCACCGCGGCACCCCTGGCGACCTCGCTCGGCCTCGAGCCCGTGGTGCTGCCGGGCCTGCGTGAGATCGAGGCGGGCGACACCCAGGGCAAGAGCGACAAGGTGTCCGTGCAGACCTACATCTCCACCGTGCACGGCTGGTCCGGCGGTGACCGCACGACCCGGATGCCCGGTGCCGAGAGCGGCGTCGAGTTCTTCGAGCGCTACGACGACGCCGTCCGGCAGATCGAGGCCACCGGGGTCGCGGTCGCCGCCGCCGTCAGCCACGGTGCCGCGATCCGCACGTGGGCGAGCGCAGCTGCGCAGAACACCCCGGACCACTTCGGCACGAAGCGTCACCTGGAGAACACCGGCATCGTCGAGCTCGAGGGCTCGTTCGCCGACGGCTGGCGCCTGGTCGACTGGGAAGGTGAGCCGGTCGGGGGCGACCAGCTCATCGACCGCACGGCGCTCGACCCCACCGGCGAGCGTTTCTGACGCGACCAGCGGGTCGCCGACGCGACCAGCGGCTCGCGAACGCGACCACGAACGGACGGGAGGCCCGGTACCAGCTGGTACCGGGCCTCCCGTCGGTCGTGTCCTTGCGTCGACTACGCGAGCTGCGACGCCGACGCGGACGTCAGCGGCACGATCACGCCGTGCGACTCACGCAGCACGTCGAGCGTGCGCTGGACCTCGTCCGCGCGCTCCTCGGTCGTCCAGCCGAGCGCACCGGCGAGCACATCGGCCAGCTCGTCGAGCAGGTCGATCGTGACCCCGCCGACGAACGCCAGGTTCGTGCGGCGCAGGACGACGTCGACCAGGTGGACGGCCTGCTCGTGGCGGGCGAAGTACGCGACCTCGGCGCGGGTGAGCGACGGGTCGGACTCGAGCGGCTCGACCGGGCCGTCGGTCAGGACGTCCACGACCTCGGCGGCACGGGTGCCGTAGCGCTCGAGCAGCCCCTCGACCAGGGACTCGTCCAGGCCGTCGCGGTGCGACTTGATCCACAGGGCGCGCTGGGCGTCCGTGGTCGGGAACTCCTTGCCACCGCCGATCGGCATGCCCGTGGTGTCGACCTTGCGGCTCATACCGAGCTTGGTCGTCGCCTCGGTGGACAGGTGTGCAGCGAGGGCACGGAAGGTCGTCCACTTGCCACCGACGAGCGACAGCACGGTGGACTTCGGCAGGCCGGCGATCTGCGTGTCCACGATCCGGTAGTCACGGGACACGAAGCCGGGGGCGGTGTCCTCGTGGCGGGGGAGCGGACGGATGCCGGAGTAGCTGTAGACGATGTGGTCGCGGGTGACGTCGATCTGCGGGAACACGTGCTTGACGAGCCCGAAGAAGTAGTCGATCTCCTCGTCGGTCGTCGTGACCGGCTTCGCGGGGTCGGCGTCGATGTCGGTCGTGCCGATGAGCACCCGGCCCTTGAGCGGGTAGATGAGGACGATGCGGCCGTCGTCGTTCTCGAAGAACAGCTCGCGGCCCTTCGTGGCCTCGAGCAGCTCGTCGTTGTGCACGACGATGTGCGAGCCCTTCGTGCCGCCCATGAACTTCGTCTCGCCGCCGAACGCCTCGTTCGTCAGGTCGGTCCAGGGGCCGGAGGCGTTGATCACGACGTCGGCCGTGAAGACGAACTCGTCGCCGGTCTCGCGGTCACGCAGCAGGACGCCGCCGTCGCGGGTGCCGGCTGCCTCGACGTAGTTGACGGCGCGTGCCTTGTCGGCTCCGGCAGCCAGGCCGTCCTTCAGGACGTCGAGGGCCAGGCGCTCGGGCTCGTGCACGCTCGCGTCGTAGTAGGTGCCCGTGTACTTCAGGTCCTTGTTGAGGGCGGGCATGTCCTCGAGCGCGGCCTTCTTGGTGCGGAAGACGTGCTTCGGGACGGAGCCGCCGTCACGCGAGAAGGAGTCGTAGATCGTCATGCCGATCTTGATGAGCATCGCGCCGCGCTCCTTGGTGGAGCGCTGCTTGTGCGTCAGCATGCGCAGCGGGGCGTTCATGATGCCGGAGAACGTCGAGAAGATCGGCATGGTCGTCTGCAGCGGCTTGACGTAGTGCGGGGCGATGCGGATCAGGCCGTTGCGCTCCTGCACGCTCTCGCGCACCAGGCGGAACTCGCCGTTCTCCAGGTAGCGGATGCCGCCGTGGATCATGTGGCTCGAGGCCGCGGAGGCGCCGGAGGCGTAGTCGCCACGCTCGACCAGGGCGACGTCGACGCCCTGGAGCGCCAGGTCGCGGAACGTCGCGATGCCGTTGATGCCGCCGCCGACGACGAGGACCTGCGCGTTCGGGCGCTCGGTGAGGGCGGTCACCGTGTTCCGGGGCTGTGTCTTCTTCGACATGGTTCGTCGCTTCCTTCGTCTGTTCGTGGGGTCAGGGTCGATCGTGCGCTCGTTCGACAGGGCGGGCAACTCGCGTGCACGAACGTGCAGCACACGTGTCGTCCAGGCCCGACACGGCGGTCAGGAGGCGCGGCAGGGGTTGCAGAGGCCCTGCACGTCCGTGCATGGTTGCGTTCGACAGATCGGAGCACCATGAGCGATGCGGCTCAGCCCATGCGCACGCAGCAGGCGCTGCGCGCCGCCCACCTGTACTACCTGCAGGACCTGACGATGGACGCGATCGCCGACGAACTCGGCACCTCGCGCTCGTCGGTGTCGCGGCTGCTGAAGTACGCCAGGGACACCGGGCTCGTCGACATCCAGATCCGTTCGCCCCTGGACCAGGCCGCCGCGCTGAGCCGGAGCATCCGCTCCCGCTTCGGGGTGCACGCGCACGTCGTCCCGGTGCCGGACCACACGAGCGACGTCGACCGGCTCGAGCGGGTGGCCCTGTCCGCCGCCCGGATCCTGACGCAGTACGTCGAGTCGAACATGGTGATCGGGATCTCGTGGGGCTCGACGGTGAGCGCGGTCAGCCGCTACCTGGTGCCGAAGACCACCCATGGCTCGACGATCGTGCAGATCAACGGCGCCGCGAACACCCGCACCACCGGCATCGTCTACGCGTCCGAGATCCTGCGCCGGTTCGGCGAGGCCTACGGGGCCTTCGTGCAGCAGTTCCCGGTGCCGGCGTTCTTCGACGACCCCGCGACGAAGGAGGCCCTGTTCCGGGAGCGATCGATCCGCCGCGTGCTCGACCTGCACGAGCGGATGGACCTCGTCGTGTTCGGTGTCGGTGCCCCGCAGGCCCCGGTGCCCTCGCACGTGTACTCCGGCGGGTACCTCGACCCCGAGGACCGCGACGAGCTCACGCAGGCGGGGGTCGTCGGGGACGTCTCGACGGTGTTCTACCGGGCCGACGGCTCATGGAAGGACATCGGGGTGAACGCCCGGGCCGGCGCTCCGGACCTCGACACGATCAAGCGCGCGCCGCGGCGGGTCTGCGTCGTCGCCGGGCGGTCGAAGGCGGCTTCGCTGCGCGGTGCACTGGCCGCCGGGCTCATCACGGACCTGATCCTGGACGAGAGCGTGGGGCAGGCGATCCTGCAGCCCTGAGTCAGGACCTGACGCAGTTTGTCGGTGGTCCGTCGTAGGTTCTCGAGCATGGTGCTTTCTCTCGAACAGCCCGGTCAGCGGTACTTCCGGCGGATGGTCGGCAGCGACGTCGACCAGGCGCTCGCGTTCTTCACGGGCGACTACGACTTCCGTGCGCCACTGGTCCGTCGCACCCACGAGAACGCCCACTGGGACTTCGCCGGCGTCGGTGACGAGCGGATGTCCCTGCGCTCGTCACGGTTCATGGTCGACCTGCGGAGCGAGAGCCAGGTCGACGACGAGTTCCTGGTCGCCTGGATGCGGAGCGGCTCGAGCCGGATCACCACGGGTGGCGAGACGTACGAGCTCGAGGCCGGGGTGCCCGTCGTGCTGCCCTTCGCCGAGCCGTACGCGCTGCACCACCGCGACATCGCCCTGAACCTGGTGCACCTGGACCGCGACTTCGTCCGTGCCGTGGCCGGTGACGACGACTTCGCCTTCGAGCCGATGCGCCGCCCGACCGCCGACGGCATCGCGCTGTGGCGGTCGGTGGTGCGGAAGTACTCGGCCACGTGGCTCGACGTCGACCGGTCGATGAGCCCGATGGTCCAGCACGACATCGCCGAGGCGTTCGCGACCGCGGCGATCCGGGCGTTCCCGCAGCGCAACAAGTGGCGGGCGTCGGTGTCCGGCAGCGGCCCGGAGCACGACCGCCTGCGCCGGGCGCTCGAGTTCGTGCACGAGCACGCGCGCGAAGCGATCGGCACGCCGGACATCGCCGCGGCGGCGGGGCTCAGCCCGCGCGGGCTGCAGCAGTCGCTGCGGCGGCGCCTCGACCAGACGCCGGGGGAACTCCTGCGCGGCGTGCGACTCGACGGCGCCCGGACCGACCTGGTCGGCGGTGCGCTGGACGAGACGACGGTGGCCGAGATCGCGCGGACGTGGGGCTTCGGGCACCTCGGACGCTTCTCGGCGACCTACCGCAGCCGTTTCGGAGAGCTGCCGAGTGAGTCGCTGCGCGGGCACTGACCCACTGCTGCTGCGGACCGTTCCGCCGAATCTCGTGACACGGATCGCGCTGCCGCTGTCCGGATGTTCGGCTCAGCGCTGTCGTGGGCGAATCCGGTGCTGAATGGACGGGACGAACGCACCGCCCACGAAGGAGTCAGCATGCGCATCGGCGTCCCCACCGAGATCAAGAACAACGAGTACCGCGTCGCGGCCACGCCCGCCGGTGTCGCCGAGCTCGGGTCGCACGGCCACCAGGTGCTGGTGCAGGCCGGTGCCGGGTCCGGTTCGGCCTTCACCGACGACGAGTACCGCACCGCCGGCGCCACGATCGTCGACACCGCGGCCGAGGTGTGGGAGCGCGCCGAGCTGATCCTCAAGGTGAAGGAACCGGTCGCGTCGGAGTACCCGATGATCCGGCCGGGCCAGGTGCTCTTCACCTACCTGCACCTCGCCGCCGACCGGCCGCTGACCGATGCCCTCATCGACTCGGGCGCGACGGCGATCGCCTACGAGACCGTGCAGCTGCTGGACCGCTCGCTGCCACTGCTGTCGCCGATGTCCGAGGTCGCCGGGCGACTGTCCGCCCAGGTCGGCGCGTTCCACCTGATGCGCACGAACGGCGGGCGCGGGCTGCTGCTCGGCGGGGTCCCCGGCACGCCGAAGGGCCGCGTGGTCGTCATCGGCGGTGGTGTCGCGGGGGAGCACGCCGCGACGATGGCGCTCGGCATGGGCGCCGACGTCACCGTGTTCGACATCAGCCTGCCGCGGCTCCGGGCCCTGGACGCCCGGTTCGACGGCCGCGTCACGACCCTGCGCTCGTCGGCGCACGCCATCGCCGAGGCCCTGCGCGACGCCGACCTGGTGATCGGCTCCGTGCTCATCCCCGGGGCGTCCGCGCCGAAGCTCGTCACCGACGCGATGGTCGCCGACATGCGGCCGGGCTCGGTGTTGGTCGACATCGCGATCGACCAGGGCGGCTGCTTCGAGGGCTCCCACCCGACCACCCACGACGACCCCACCTTCGCCGTGCACGACACCGTGTACTACTGCGTGGCGAACATGCCCGGTGCCGTCCCGCGCACGAGCACGATCTCGCTGACGAACGCCACGCTGCCGTACGCCGTCGCGATCGCCGACCGTGGCTGGGAGGCTGCGCTCGAGGCCGACCCCGCTCTCGCCGCCGGCCTGAACGTGCACGACGGCCGGGTCACGAACGCCGCGGTCGCCGCCGCCCACGGCCTGGTCGCGTCCGCGCGCTGATTCTTCGCGCTGAGCGACACCTCACGGCCCAATCGCTGCGTGAGGTGTCGCTCAGCACGAAACGACGCGAAGGTAGCCGCGCGTCAGGCCGCGACCGGGGCCGCCGCCCGACCGGCACGCCCGCCGACCCAGCCGGCGCGGGCACGCACCACCACGGTCGCGACGACCACGGCCGCCGCAGCCACCACGGCCGCGATCGCCGTCGGCACGGAGACGAGCGGTCCCTCGAACCGGGCCACGGCGACCCACGCCAGACCCCACGCGACCGAGGCCATCGGTGCCAGGCGTCCCCGGCCCCACAGCGCGATGAGGACCCCGACGAGCCCGGCCACCGCGGCGACGAGCACGCCCCACGGGTCCTGCCCGAGTCCGAAGCCCCGGAAGCCCGCCGCCGTCAGCACCGCAGCGGTGTTCGCGGCCGTCGCGACGCAGACCCACCCGAGGTACAGACCGAACGTGCCGTCGGTCAGGATCGCCTCGACCACGCCGCGGGACGGGGTGCGGCGCAGGATCGTGAACGTCCAGATCAGCACGACGAGCAGGGCGACGATGATCGGCTCGCTCGCCCACAGGAACCCGAACTGCACCGACAGGATCCACGCGGCGTTGAGCAGCAGGGAGAGCACCGCCGGCACCACCAGCCGCTCGTGCCGCTCGTCGTTCGCGGTTCGGAAGAGCTGCAGCACCGCGTAGCCGATGAGTCCGGCGTAGACGACACTCCAGATCGAGAAGGCCGGGCCGTCCGGGGCGATCGCGGTCGAGGACGCCGACAGGGCGCCACCGGCGGCGTCCTGGATGGGCGTGCCGCCGGCAGCGCCCGACCCCACGTACGCGCCGATGACGGCGACGACCGCGCTCACGGCCACCGCGATGCGCTTCCAGATCCTCTTCATGACAGTCCCTTTCGTCAGCATGCTGATGACCTGCACCGTAGGCGGCCGGTGTCGACGGCCGTGCAGCGCACGTTCAGGCAGGACGCGGGGCGTGTGGCGGGGCCGCCACGGGCCTCCAGGCCGGAGACCGGCCACCCTGCGTACGGTGGGCGCGTGAGCGTGGAACTGAACACCGTCTACATCGACCGGATCGCCCCGATCGCGAGTCCGTCCCTCGACGACACCTTCCGGATGCTCGACGACCAGGGTGCCAGCGCGTGCATCGTCCTGCACCAGCCCGACGCCGAGGAACTCGGCGACGTCGCGGTCGCCCTCGGCCTGCACGAACTCGCCGTCGAGGACTCCGCCGAGGGGCACCAGCGACCGAAGCTCGAGCGCTACGGTTCGACGCTGTTCGTGGTCCTCAAGCCGGCGCTGTACAACGACCAGCAGGAAGAGGTGGCGTTCGGCGAGGTGCACGCCTTCGTCGGTGAGACCTTCTTCCTCGCCGTCGTGAAGGCCGACCCCCGCGGCAAGCAGACCGTTCCCAAGGCGCTGCAGCGGTTGAGTGGCAAGCCGGGGCTGGTGACCGTCGGCCCACAGGCGCAGCTCTGGGCGCTCATGGACTCCATCGTCGACGGCTACGTGCCCGTGATCGACGGACTCGAGGAGGACATCAACCAGATCGAGGACCAGCTGTTCTCGGGCGAGGCCGGGGTGTCCCGCCGCGTGTACGAGCTGTTCGGCGAGGTCGTCGACTTCCAGCGAGCTGCACGTCCCCTGGTCTACATGATCGAGAACCTGCACCGCGGCGCCGAGAAGTACCACCTGCCGATCGAGATGCAGCGGCGGTTCCGTGACGTCCTCGACCACGCGATCCGGGTGGTGGAGCGCCTCGACACGTTCCGGCAGCTGCTGCAGAACGCCCTGACCGTCGACTCGACCCTGGCGGCGCAGAAGCAGAACGACGACACGAAGAAGATCTCCGGCTGGGCGGCGATCCTGTTCGCGCCGACGCTCATCGCCGCGATCTACGGGATGAACTTCACGCACATGCCCGAACTCGGCTGGACGTGGGGGTACCCGCTGTCGATCGTCGCGATGGTCCTGTTCGCCGCGATCCTGTACGTGGTGTTCAAGGTCAAGCGCTGGTTCTGAGCCGCGCCGCAGCCTGAGCCGTAACCGGAGCCGCGCCGCAGCAGGATTTGCAGCGGGCGGCCCCGGACCGGAAAGCTCTGACGTGCAACGACGCCGACTGGAGCCCGCATGCCGCACGAACTCGTCCACCTGACCGCCGGTGGCGTCTCGCTCGTCCTGGACTGCCGCGACGACGCGCTCCCCGCCGTCGTGCACTGGGGAGCGGCACTCGGCCCGCTCGACACCGACGCGCTGACGGCCCTCGCCGACGCCGACGTCACCCCGGTGTCCCCGAACGAGATGGACGACCCGGTCCGCCTGTCGGTGCTGCCCGAGCCACACCGGGGCTGGAGCGGTCGTCCGGGGCTCGCCGGGCACCGTGACGGCGCCGACTGGTCGCCGGCGTTCACCGTGACGTCGCTCGCGGTCACCGACTCCGCGGTCACGGCCGACGCCGAGGACACCGTCGCCGGACTCACCGTCCGGGTCACCATCGAGATGCTCGGCTCCGGGCTCGTGCGGGCCCGCGCGGGCGTGACGAACACCGCCGACGGCCTCTACACCGTCGACGACCTGACGCTCGCGATGCCGATCCCGTCCGGGGCCCGCGAGATCCTGGACTTCGCCGGCCGCTGGGGCAAGGAGCGGACCCCGCAGCGCCGCGAACTCGTCGTGGGGACCCACCAGCGCGAGGGCCGGAAGGGCCGCACCGGCACCGACGCCGCGACCGTGCTGACGGTGGGGGAGCCGGGGTTCGGCTTCGCCCACGGTCAGGTCTGGGGCGTCCACACCGCCTGGAGCGGCAACCACCGGCACCACGCCGAACGGCTCGCCACCGGCCGCCAGGTCATCGGGGGCGGCGAACTCCTGCTGCCCGGCGAGGTCCGGCTCGGCACCGGCGCCACGTACGAGGGGCCGTGGGTGTACTTCGCCCACGGGGATGGCCTCGACGACCAGGCCCGACGGTTCCACCGCTGGCTCCGCAGCCGCCCGCAGCACCCGACGACCCCCCGCCCGATGACGATCAACGTGTGGGAGGCCGTGTACTTCGACCACGACCTGGCCCGTCTCGTCGACCTCGCCGAGCGTGCCGCGGCCCTCGGCGTCGAACGCTACGTGCTCGACGACGGCTGGTTCCGTGGCCGCCGCGACGACCACGCCGGCCTCGGTGACTGGTACGTCGACGAGGACGTCTGGCCGGACGGTCTCGGACCGCTGGTCGACCGCGTCCGTGCGCTCGGCATGGAGTTCGGCCTGTGGTTCGAACCCGAGATGGTGAACGAGGACAGCGACCTCGCCCGTGCCCACCCGGAGTGGATCCTGCAGGCCGACGGTCGGCTGCCCGCCCGGTCCCGCGACCAGCAGGTGCTGAACCTGGCGATCCCCGAGGCCTTCGACCACGTGCTCGAACGGATGACGGCGATCATCGGCGAGTACGCGGTCGACGCCGTGAAGTGGGACCACAACCGCGACCTCGTCGAGGCGGGGTTCCCGGGCGGCGGCGCAGCGGTCCACGAGCAGACCCTCGCCGCGTACCGGTTGATGGCGACGCTCGGCGAGCGGTTCCCGTCGCTGGAGATCGAGTCGTGCTCGTCGGGTGGCGGTCGGGTCGACCTCGGCGTCATCGAGCACACCGCGAGGGTGTGGGTGTCGGACGACATCGACCCACTGGAGCGGCAGCAGATGCACCGGTGGACGCAGCAGCTCCTGCCGCCGGAGCTGCTCGGGTCGCACATCGCGAGCGGCCGGAACCACACGACCGGTCGCGTCCACGACCTCGCCTTCCGTGCCGGCACGGCGCTGGTCGGGCACCTCGGCATCGAGTGGGACCTGGCCGGCGCGACCGCCGACGAGTCCGCCGCACTGACCGAGTGGATCGCGCTGTACCGGGAGCTCCGCCCGCTCCTGCACGGCGGCGACCTGGTGCGTTCTGACGAGGTCGACGCCGCACGGCTCGTGTACGGCACGGTCGCGCCGGACCGGCAACGGGCCGTCTTCTTCCTCGCCAGCATCGGCCGCTCCGAGGTCTCCGCCACAGGCCGGGTCACCTTCCGCGACCTCGACCCCGACACGTCGTACCGCGTCGACCCGGTGGTCATCGGCGACGGCCACGACCTGGTGCGACCGGACTGGTGGTCCGGCCCGCGGGTGTTCAGCGGCCGGGTGCTCGGCACCGTCGGCCTGCAGCCACCGCTCATGCCGGCCGACTGCGTGGTGCCGTTCCGGGTGACGGCCGTCTGACGGCGGGTGGTCGGGGCTCCCGGCCTGGAGGCCCGTCCCGCGTCCGGCAGGCCCGTCGCGGTCCGTCATCGGGTGCGTCCAGCCCGTTAGGCTTCCGGTCATGCCGCACTCCGGACACGCGACCCCGGTCTGGGCCCTCAAGCTCGCCGTCGTCACCGCCCTGGTGGGCGTCTCCGGCGGCATCGCCGGCATCGCGGTCTGGCTCGCGCTCCAGCTCATCCAGTTCGTCGCCTTCGGGTACGGGTTCGGCGGGCACCTCGAGGCCGCCGACGCATCGTCGGGTCTGAACCGGTTCCTCGCGCTCACGGCGGCCGGGGTCCTGACCGGGTTCGCCTGGTGGGCGCTCCGTCGGTGGGGGCGCTCGATCGTCTCCGTCACCGCGGCCGTCGACGGCAAGCGGATGCCGGCCCTGGCGACGCTCGCGAACGCCGGCATCCAGATCCTGGCCGTGGGGCTCGGCGCGTCCATCGGCAAAGAGGTGGCGCCGCGCGAGGTCGGGGCCTGGCTCGCCCAGCTCGTCACCCGTCGTGCGGGACTGACCGCGCGCGAGACGAAGATCCTCGTCGCCTGCGGTGCTGCGGCCGGCCTCGCCGCCGTGTACGACGTACCCCTCGGTGGTGCGCTGTTCGCGGTCGAGGTCCTGCTCGGGGAGATCAGCTTCGCGACCGCCCTGCCCGCCTTCGCCACGAGTGCGGTCGCTGCCATCACCGCCCGGCTCGTGATCCCGGACGAGGTGCTGTACCACGTGCCCGCGATGCACCTGTCGCCGTCGCTGCTGGTCTGGGCGATCGTCGTCGGGCCCGTGCTGGGGCTCGCCGGGGTCGGGTTCGTCAAGCTGACCAACCGGCTGCAGGGCATCGCGCCGAAGGGCTGGCACCTGCTCGTCGTGCTGCCGGTGGTCTTCGCGATGGTGGGGCTCATCGCGATCCCGTTCCCGGAGATCCTCGGCAACGGTCGGGCGCTCGGCCTCGTCGCGATGAACACCACGCTCGACGACGCCTCGTTCGCCGGCCTCTCGCCGATCGTCCTGCTGCTGTTGCTCGGTGTCCTGCGGACCGTGACCACCTCGGCGACCATCGGAGCGGGTGCGGTCGGTGGCACGCTGACCCCCTCGATCGCGATCGGTTCGGCGATCGGTGGCGGGCTGGGCGGTGCGTGGCTGCTGCTGTGGCCGGCTGACGGCCCGAGCCTGGCGGCCTTCGCGTTCGTCGGGGCGGCGGCATTCCTCGCCACCACCATGCGGGCGCCGTTCACCGCCCTGGTGCTCGTCGTCGAGTTCACCCAGCAGGGCACCGACATCCTCGTGCCCTCGTTGCTCGCGGTGTCCGGTGCCGTCGCCGTCGGGTACGTGCTCGCGCGCCGTCGCAGCGCCCAGATGGTGTGAAGACCCCGAGCGTTCCGGTACGGACGGCGGCCCCGGGGCCTACTGTCGGCGCCAGGACGGAGCGACGGGCTCCGCACCGAGACGAGGAGCAGCCGATGGCGGGGTTCGACGACATCACGAAGAAGGCCCAGGAGTTCCTGAAGGACGGCAAGGTCCAGGACGCCCTGCAGAGCGAGAAGGCCGAGGGCGTCAGCGACAAGGTGCTCGGCGGTGTGGCCGACGCGGTCAAGAAGGCCACGGGCGGCAAGTACGACGACAAGATCGACGGTGCCCGCGACGCAGCGGACAAGAAGATCGGCAACGAGTAGCGAACGACGTGCGACGGCCCAGGACCCGGCGTGGTCCTGGGCCGTCGCCGTGCCGACTGGACGTGGTCGGGAACAACGGACACCATGGACGGGTTGCTCCGGACAGCAGCACCAGGAGGACGAGACGTGACAGTCGTGGCGCCGAACCAGCCGCTCACCGAGACCGAGGTCGAGGCGATCAAGCGGGACTTCCCGATCCTCGCGCAGGACGTGAACGGGCAGCCGTTGGCGTACCTGGACTCCGGGGCGACGGCTGAACGCCCGCGCCAGGTCCTCGACGCCGAGCGCCGGTTCCTCGAACACGACAACGCCGCCGTCCACCGCGGGGCCCACACGCTCGCGGCGCTCAGCACCGACGCCTACGAGGACGCCCGCGCCACCGTCGCCGGCTTCATCGGCGCCGCTGCCCCGACCGAGGTCGTGTGGACCGCGAACGCCACCGACGCCCTCAACCTCGTCGCCTACGGCATGGCCAACGCCAGCCGTGGCCGCGGCGGTGTCGACGCGGAGCGCTTCCGCCTGGGCGCCGGTGACGAGATCCTCGTCACCGAGGCCGAACACCACGCCAACCTCGTGCCGTGGCAGGAGCTCGCCGCGCTGACCGGTGCCACCCTGCGCTGGATCCCGGTCGCCGACGACGGCACCTGGACCGCCGACGACGCCGCGGCCCTGATCACGGACCGCACGAAGGTCGTCGCGTTCTCGCACGTCTCGAACGTCACCGGGATGATCGCCCCCGTCGAGCAGGTCGTCGGCCTCGCCCACGCCCGCGGCGCCCTCGTGGTGCTCGACGCCTGCCAGTCCGCACCGCACCGTCCCCTCGACGTGCAGCAGCTCGGGGTCGACTTCGCCGCGTTCTCCGGGCACAAGATGCTCGGCCCGAACGGCATCGGCGTGCTCTGGGGCCGTGCGGAGTTGCTCGACGCCCTGCCGCCGTTCCGCACCGGTGGCTCGATGATCACCACCGTGACGATGGAGGGCTCCGAGTTCATGCCGGCGCCCGAGCGGTTCGAGGCCGGCACGCAGCCCGTGTCCCAGGCGGTCGCCCTCGCCGAGGCGGTCCGCTACCTGCAGGGCATCGGCATGGAACGCGTCCGCGCCCACGAGGAGCACCTGGCTCGCCGGATGCTCGACGGTCTTGCCGCCGTGCCCGGCATCCGCCTGGTCGGTCCGCCCGCCGGCGTCCCGCGCTCCGGCCTGGTGTCCTTCGACGTCGACGGCGTGCACGCCCACGACGTCTCGCAGTACCTCGACGCGCAGGGCATCGCCGTGCGCTCCGGCCACCACTGCGCCCAGCCGCTGCACCGCCGCCTCGGTCTGGTCGCCACCAGCCGCGCGAGCACCTACGTCTACACGACCGAGCACGACGTCGACCGGTTCCTCGCAGCCGTCGCCGAGATCCGCGACTACTTCGGAGCGACCGCGTGAACGCCCTCGACAGCCTGTACCAGCAGGTCATCCTCGACCACGCGAAGGCGCGGCACGGCGACGGTGCGATGCCCGACGCGGATGCCTCGCACTTCGAGCGGAACCCCACGTGCGGCGACGAGATCACGGTCAGCCTGCGGCTCGAACCCGGCACCGACCGCATCGCCGGGCTCGCCTGGCAGGGCGACGGCTGCTCGATCTCGATGGCCTCGGCATCGGTCCTCACCGACATGGCCGTCGGCCGCACCGTGCCCGAGTTCCTCGCACTGACCGAGGAGTTCCGCACCATGATGCGCTCGCGTGGTGTCGGTGAGCCCGACGAGGACGTCCTCGAGGACCTCGTCGCCTTCCACGGCGTCTCGAAGTTCGTCATGCGCGTCAAGTGCGGCATGCTCGCCTGGGTCGCGGCGGAAGCCGCCGCGCGCGAGGCGACCGCTTCCCGCTGAGCCGGCTGCGGCCGTGCAAGGGGCGCGATGATCATCGAGACGGAGCGACCCGGCGCGGGCCGGGCCGACGCGATCGTGCGGGCCTACCTGGCGGAGGTCGCGTCGCGCTGGTACGGGCGGGCGGCGACGCCGGCCGAGGTCGACCGGGCGCTCGACGAGGAGCCGTACGACGACCTGCAGGGGGACTCCGGGGTGTTCGTCATCGCGAGTGACGGGGAAGCCGCTGTCGCCTGCGCCGGCGTGCGCTTCGTCGGTGCCGTTGGCGAGCTGACGAAGGTGTTCACGCTGCCGGAGCACCGCGGCCGAGGCGTCGGTTCGGCGCTCCTGCGCCACGTCGAGGATGTCTGCCGGGGACGCGGGATCACGTCGCTGCGGCTGGACACCCGCGCTGAGCTCGCCGAGGCCTGTGCGCTCTACGAGCGGCTCGGCTTCGTCCGGGTGGCAGCGTTCAACGACGATCCGTACTCCGACCGCTGGTACGCGAAGTCGCTCAGGGGAGCGTGACGACGAGCTTCCGGGCGGAGACGCCCGCGCGGAGCTCGGCGAGGGCGTCCGGGATCGCGGCGAGTCCCGATCCGACGACGGATGCGGTCGGCGTCGCTCGGTACCGACCGGTGCGGAGCGCCTCGGGCAGGAAGTCGCGGTAGATCGCGGGACCGACCTCGGACTCCGTCGGGCGGCCGCCCCAGATCGCGGTGACGTGGACCCCGTGTCGACGCTCGAGCCGCGCACGGATCGTCGTCACCGGTGTCGGGTACGCGGATGCGAGCCGACCGGAGCCGGTGGCTCTCCGGACGATCGGGAGCGTGCGGGTCAGCGAGCCCTGACCGAAGGCGAGGGTGCCGGCGAGCTCCCGGTCAGCGAGTGCCTGGAGGATGCGGCGTGCGGCACCGTCGTCGCGGTAGTCGAACACGGCCTCGGCCCCGAGATCCTGCACGAACGCGTGGTTCTTCGGCGACGCAGTGCCGATCACGGCGTACCCGGCAGCCCGGGCGAGCTGGACGGCGTTGGCGCCGACGCTCGTGGACGCACCCCACACCAGGACGACCCCGTCGCGATCGACCGCATCGGCCGTCGGGAGCGACAGCGCGAGCTGGTCCGGCTCGAAGAGACCTGCCGCTGCGGTCGAGACGGCGAGCGGCAGGACCGCCGCCTGCTCGGCGGGCAGGGCATCCGGAACCGGGGTCGTCACACGGTCGAGCAGCAGGACCAGGTGCTGGAAGGCGCCCTCGGCAGCACTGTTCCGGTGCTGTTCCTGCCCCGCGGCGTGCCCGACGACCCGGTCGCCCACACGGAAGCGCTCGACGTCCGGGCCGATCGCGACGACCGTGCCGGCGACGTCCGACCCGAGGACCGCGGGGAACCGCAGCTTCGGGAACACCAGGTGCCGGAAGAGCCCGCCGACGGCGTCGACCGGGTTGACGGCGACCGACTCGGCGCGGACGACGAGTTCGCCGGGGCCGGGCTGGGGGACCGGTGCGGGCCCGACGGCGAACCGCCCGGTCGACGTGGTCCAGAGTGCTGCGTTGCCGGATGGCGACATGGTGTCCCGATCTCTTGCTCGAAGTGAGTCATGACACGACGTGCCATCACTCAGTCAACCATGACACGACGTGTCATCACCACTACTGTGGACACATGCGTTGGTCTCCGGATGCCCGAGGGCGACTCGAGCGTGCGGCGTTCGAGCTCTTCGCCGAGCAGGGCTACCAGGCGACGACCGTGCCGCAGATCACCGCACGGGCCGGTCTGACGACCCGCACCTTCTTCCGGTACTTCGCCGACAAGCGCGAGGTGATCTTCGCCGGTGACGAGATCCCCGACCTCGCCCGTGCCGCCATCGAGGGCGCGCCGGCCGGGATCGACCCGCTCGACATCGTCGTGCACGGCCTCCGCACCGTCGCCGACGAGCGGTTCGAGGGGCGGCACGGCGAGGTCGGCTCGGTGCGGCGGCTGGTGCTGTCCGAGTCGTCGCTCCGGGAGCGCGACGCCCGGAAGCGCGCCGACCTGACGGACGCCGTGCGCGAGGCCTTCGTCCACCGCGGGCTCGATCCGTCCGAGGCAGCGGTCATCGCCGAGACGACCGTGATGCTGTTCCACCTGGCCCTCGAGGCCTGGCTCACCGGACCGGCCGAGCGCCGGATGGCCGACGTGGTCGACGAGCAGCTCAGTGCACTCCGTGGGGTGCTCGATCGGCGGCCCGCAGCGTCATGAACACGTCGACGCCGTCGTCGGTGTCGAGCACGAAGCCGTGTCGTTCGTAGAGTCGGCGAGCCGGGCTGCCCACCAGCACGTTGAGCCGCGTCGGGCCGTCGTGGGGCTCGTCGAGGACGGCGCGCAGCACGGTCGAACCGACTCCACGCCCCTGGACGTCGGGCGCGAGGTAGAAGTGCTCGACCCAGCGGACGTCGTCCTCGACCCGCACGGTGATCGACCCGACGTCGCGGTCGTCGACCACGACGATGCGGGTCAGCTGCGGCTGGAACGCGTCGCGGAGGCGCTGTCGGACGCGCGTCTCGTCGAACACCCCGAGGCGTGTCAGGTCGTCGCGCAGCACCACGGCCCGGAGCTCGACGAGCCACTCGAGGTCCTCGGTGGTGCTGTCCCGCAGTGCGACGTCCATCCGCTCAGCCTACGAACCCCGGTGCACCGTCATCGACCTCGTACGCTTGCCTGATGGACCGCGACGGCGTCATCGACCTTGTCGCGTCCCGCCGCGCCTCTGCCCGTGCACCGATCGTCGTCGGTGTCTCCGGTTACTGCGGATCCGGCAAGTCGACGCTGACGCGCACACTCGTCGAGAGGCTCCCCGGCGCGGTCCGCATCCGCGGCGACGACTTCCTCGACCCCCTTCGGTCCCATCAGCGGTCCTCCGACTGGGACGGCGTCGATCGTCCCCGTCTGGTGTCGTCGGTGCTCGAACCGCACCGAGCCGGTCGTGCGAGCACGTTCCAGCGGTTCGACTGGTCGGTGCGAGCCCTCGGCCCGGCCGAGCCGCTGCCGCGGACGGACGTCCTGATCGTCGACCTGATCGGACTCTTCCACCCCGAGGCGCTCCCGCACCTCGACGTCAGCATCTGGTGTGACGTCGACCTCGACACGGCGGTGCGTCGGGGCACGGCTCGTGATCGTGCGCTCGGGCGCAGGCACGATGCGCTCTGGCGAGATGTGTGGGTCCCCAACGAGCGTGACTTCGAGGATCGGTACGCACCGAAGGACGCCGCTTCGGTGCACTACGCGCCCTGACTGCGGAGCGACGTCACCATGCTCCGCAGGATCTGACGTGCCTCGGTCTGCTGGTCGGCGGTCAGATCGGCGAGCATCCGCTGCTCGACCCCGCGGATCGCCGCACTCGCCTGCGCCAGGCTCCGTCGCCCGCTGTCGGTCAGCTGCGTGGGGAGTGCCTTGCCGACCGACGGTTCGGTGGCACGGGTGACGAAGCCGTCGCGCTCCAGGGTCTGCAGCAGCACGTTCATCGACTGCCGGGTCACGAACGTGCCACGCGCGAGTTCGGAGTTCGACAGGCCGGGGCGCTGCGCGAGCAGTTCGAGGCAGGAGTAGTGCGTCACCGTCATGCCGAGCGGACGCAGCACGGCCTCCATCGACGCCCGGAGGGCGCTCGCGGTCTCCTTGAGCAGGTAGCCGATCGACGTCTCGAGGTGGATGCCGGTGTCGTCTTGACGCATGTCAGTAGTCTGACATAGCTTGTCCTGTGTCAGAAGACTGACACGAACCCGAGGAGCACTCCATGCCCGTCACGGGCCCCGACTTCATCTCCCTGCAGACCCGCGACCTCGATGCCTCGCAGGCGTTCTACGAGCGGTACCTCGGCCTCGTCCGTTCGCAGGCCGGTCCGCCGCACGCCGTCGTGTTCGAGACCACGCCGATCGCCTTCGCCCTGCGCGACCTGGTGCCCGGCACGGACCTCGACGCGGTGGCGCAGCCCGGCGTCGGTGCCGCAGTCTGGCTGCACGCAACGGACGTGCAGGCGATCCACGACGCGCTGGTCGCCGACGGCCACCGCATCGTCTCGGCGCCGATCGACGGTCCCTTCGGTCGGACGTTCACGTTCGCCGACCCCGACGGCTACCACGTCACGCTCCACGACCGCGCCTGAGCCCTGGAACCGGCCACGCGCCCGGCGCGGGCGACGTGGCGGACGCGGGGCGGGCCTCCAGGCCGGTGCCGGAGCCGACCGTCACGCTTCGTCACGATCCGTGACGGTCGCAGGTGTCCGACGTAGCGTCTCGACCCGTGACCACCAGCAGCGAGCACCGGCAGATCCGCTTCAACGCGTTCGACATGAACTGCGTCGCGCACCAGTCCTCCGGACTGTGGCGGCACCCCCGCGACCGGTCGCGGGACTACCGCGACCTGACCTACTGGACGGACCTGGCGAAGACGCTCGAGGGCGGGGCGTTCGACGGCATCTTCATCGCCGACGTCCTGGGCACCTACGACGTGTACGGCGGCTCGAACGAGGCCGCGCTCCGCACCGGGTCGCAGGTGCCCGTGAACGACCCGATCCTGCTCGTGTCGGCGATGGCATCGGTGACCGAGCACCTGGGCTTCGGCATCACGGCCGGCACCGCGTACGAGCACCCGTACCCGTTCGCCCGACGCATGTCGACGCTCGACCACCTCACCAAGGGCCGGGTCGGCTGGAACGTCGTCACCGGGTACCTGCCGAGTGCCGCGCGGAACATGGGCCAGACCGACCAGCTGTCGCACGACGACCGGTACGACGTGGCGGACGAGTACCTCGAGGTGCTCTACAAGCTGTGGGAGGGCTCGTGGGAGGACGACGCCGTCGTCGCCGACCGCGAAGCCGGGGTCTTCACGGACCCGGCGAAGGTGCACCCGATCGAGCACCACGGCACGCACTTCGACGTCCCCGGCATCCACCTGTCCGAACCGTCCGTGCAGCGCACGCCCGTCATCTACCAGGCGGGCGCGTCGCCGCGCGGCATCCGCTTCGCCGCGGAGAACGCGGAAGCGGTCTTCGTGGGCGCGCCGACCGTCGAGCAGCTCGCGTCGACCGTCGCGAAGGTCCGGGACGCCCTGGAGGCAGCTGGTCGCGACCGGTACGCAGCCCGCGTCTACACGCTGCTCACCGTGATCACGGATGCCACCGACGAACTGGCCCAGGCGAAGTACGAGGACTACCTGTCCTACGCGTCGGAGCTCGGTGCGCTGGTGCTCAACTCCGGCTGGATGGGCGTCGACCTGTCGCAGTGGGACCCGGACCAGCCCCTCGGTGACGTCGAGTCGAACGCGATCCAGTCGGCGGCGGCGAACATCGCGGCGGCGACCGGCGAGGACGGGTCGAAGTGGACGATCCGTGACCTGGCGCGGCAGACGGCGATCGGTGGACTCGGCCCGGTGGCGGTCGGTGGGGGAGCGACGATCGCCGACCGGCTGCAGGAGATCCAGGAGCTGACCGACGTCGACGGCTTCAACCTGGCGTACGCGGTGACCCCGGGCACGTGGGAGGACGTCATCGAGTTCGTGATCCCGGAGCTCCGTGCCCGTGGGGCCTACCCGGAGGAGTACGAGCCGGGGTCGCTCCGCCAGAAGCTGCACGGCCGCGGGGACCGGCTGCCCGAGGAGCACCGTGGGGCGTCGTTCAGGATCGGCAGCCGGGCGGTCGTAGGCTGATCGGGTGATCGAGTCGTCCGTGGTCGTGCGTCCTGCGACCCCGGACGAGACCGACACCTGCATCGACCTGTGGGCCGCGGCCGTGGCTGCCCGTGACGGTGCCGCCGAGGACCCGGCGGTGCGGGAGCGCGCGCGGCAGAAGTTCGCGGCGGAGCACGTCGCCTGGCTGGTGGCTCCCGGCCCGGACGGGGCGGTCGACGGCTTCGTGCTCGTGACGGCACCGGGCACCGGTCGGTCGACGGACCCGGCGGACGCCGCCTACCTGTCGTTGCTCGCGGTGCGCCCCGGGGTGCAGGCCCGCGGGGTCGGACGGTCGCTGCTGTCCGAGGCGGTGCACGATGCCCGGGCTGCCGGACACCCCCGCGTCGTGCTGCACGTGCTCGGCGACAACGACCGGGCGGTGCGGCTGTACGAGGCGGGTGGCTTCGTGGCGACGGGCGACGAGTTCGCGCACGCGCTGAGCGGGGTCACCACCCGCGTGTACGTCGCGGGCTGACGCTGGCTACGCGTCCTGACCGCGCACCGGCGTCCACGTCGGGTAGGTCGCCGAGCGCCCGTCGCCGGACGACGTGCGGGTGATCCGGCGCTGGACCCACGGCAGGACGTACTCGCGGTAGTAGCGGAGTTCCTCGCCCAGACGGGTCCGGGCGGCACCGGGGTCCGCGGGCTCGACCGGCGCAGGGCCGTCCAGGACCGCGTGCAGCGCCAGGTCCGCGACGCGCTGGTGCCCGGTGGCGTTCATGTGCAGCCGGTCGTCCGACCAGAACTCCGCGCGGCGCAGGTGCGGGTCGCGGGAGACGTCGACGAACGGCAGGCCACGGCGTCGGGCGAGGGTGCCGAGCGCCTCGGCCCAGGCGTCACCGCGGCGGTTGATCAGGGAACCGAGGGGCAGGCGGGCGCTCGGGTCGGCCGGGCTGAGGAGTGCCAGGCGCGCCCCGGTGGCCTCGACGCGGTCGGCGGCGGCCTCGACCTGTCCGATCAGCGCGTCCACCTCGAAGCGCGGGCGCAGCAGGTCGTTGCCGCCGGCGCAGAAGGTGATCAGGGTCGGCGCCGGGTCGAGCGCGAGCGCGGCCTCGAGTTGACCGTCGAGGACCCCGGCGAGCAGTCGGCCGCGCACCGCGAGGTTCGCGTACGAGACGTGGGCGTCCGAGGCTGCGGCCATCGCGCTCGCGAGTCGTCCGGTCCAGCCGGGGAGCGGAGCGGGTCCGGCGTCGCCGATGCCCTCCGAGAAGCTGTCGCCGATCGCGACGTAGCGGATGGTGTCGTGCATGCGCCCATCATCGTGCACATGCCTGTGCAGGTTCCCGGCGCGACAGTCGTACCGGGAACCCGCATCAGCGAACCTTCACAGCACCGACTTCGGCACCCGGTGCAGGGTGACCGCACCGACGGCGGCGAAGGGGTGCAACGGGTCCGGGGCGGTGGAGCCGGTCGGCCCGCCGAGCTTCGAGTCACCGACCGCGCTGAGCACCGCGTAGGCGTCCTCGGGGGTCCAGCCGTGCTCGTCGACGAGGAACGCGAAGGCGTCCTCGTACCCGCGCCGGACGCTCTCCTGCACGGGGTCGCCGAGGCCGACGAACAGCCAGTCGTCGGCGGTCTCGATGCGGGGTGCGCGGAGCACCGGACCGCCCTTGACCAGGTCGACGGAGACGATCGCGGTGCCCTGGGCCTCGATGGCGACGAACGACGACTCGCCCTCGGCCATGAGCGCGTGGATGTCGCCGATCGACAGCAGCGCACCGGGGACCCGGACGGGCAGGGACACCGTCGAGCCGGGGCGGGCCTCGGTGACGTCCATGTTGCCGCCCTCCGGGTAGGCCGGCATGATCGTCGAGTTCTCGCCCTCGGCCGGGGCCGTGCCGATGCACCCGATCATCGGCCGGACGGGGAACCGGTGCCGGTCGGACACCTGCACCATGTCGTCCGAGATCGGGCAGCGGCGGGCGAAGACCCGGTCGCCCATCACGTGCTGCAGGGCCCCGGAGCCGGGCAGGGAAACGGACCACCCGTGCGTGGTCAGCTCGATGGCGTGGATGGTCACCACGAGGGTGTCGCCGGGTTCCGCACCCTCGACGAACACCGGGCCGGTCACCGGGTTGATCGGTGCCTGCAGCTGCGCCATGTCGTGGTGCTGGTCGAGTTCGGCGTAAACGGCGTCGGTGGTCTCGAAGCCGATGGTCTCGCCGGTGCCGGGGCGGACCCGCAGCACGGGCTCCCGGTCGGCCGAGAACCCGGGGCGGCCGAGGGTGTTCGGCAGGAAGTGGTCCGGGGTCATCGTGCGTCCTCCGTCGTCGGTTCTGCTTCGGAGCCGACCTCGGTCGAACGGCCGGTCCGTCGGTAGTACAGGAACACGGCCGCGCCGACGATCAGCCAGATGATCCCGCCGACCTTCGCCTCGACCGCGGCGTTGAGCAGGACGTACCCGATGATCAGGAACCCGACCAGCGGCACGACCAGGTGCAGCAGCCAGTTGCGCGACTTCCCCTTGATGACGTGGTGCACGAAGACGGACACGTGCAGGAGCATGAAGCCGAACAGCGCGCCGAAGTTCACGAGCGACGAGATCGTGTCGATCTGCCCGACGAAGAACAGCACGAGGATCGCGGAGAGCACCGAGACGACGATGATCGCGTTCTGCGGCACCTGGCGCCCGTTGAGCTTGTGCAGGAACGCGGGCAGCTGACGGTCGCGGCTCATCGAGAAGAGCAGGCGGCTCGTCGCGGCCTGCGCGGCCATGGCGTTCGCGATGCCGACGGCGAGCACGTTGACGGCGAAGAACGCGGTGGCCCACCCGCTCGACGAGGCCTGCTCGACGATGGTGAAGAAGGCGTTGCCGGCCTCGCTGTCCGAGAACGAGTCCCGCCCCGCAGCCAGGGCGGATGCGAGCCAGGTCTGCAGGATGAACAGGAACGCCACGATCACGAGCGCCAGGATCATCGCCGTGCCGGCTCCGCCACGACGGCCGGTGGACTCCTCGGACAGCGTCGAGATGCCGTCGAAGCCCAGGAAGCTCAGCACCGCGATCGACAGGGCCGAGGCGATGAGCGGCGCCGACACCTTGGCCGGGTCC
The DNA here is from genome assembly GCF_003234695.1 of Curtobacterium sp. MCLR17_042. Taxonomy (NCBI): domain Bacteria; kingdom Bacillati; phylum Actinomycetota; class Actinomycetes; order Micrococcales; family Microbacteriaceae; genus Curtobacterium; species Curtobacterium sp. MCLR17_042. Next base: position 377,114 of record NZ_QKTD01000002.1, on the reverse strand, counting down.
CAGATCTGCTCGGTGCCGAAGGACGCGTCGGGGATCGTGCCACCGGTCAGCGCGACGATCGCGATGACGACGAAGATCGCGACGAAGACCAGCTCGATGAGCAGGAAGATGCGGTTCGCCAGCTTGAGCGAGGACACCCCGGCCAGGTTGATGACCGTGTTGATCGCGACGAACACGAGTGCCCACAGCCAGCGGGGCGTGCCCGGGAAGATGCCGACCATGCTCTCCGCGGCGAACACGTAGAGCAGCGTCGGGACGAGCAGGTAGTCGAGCAGGATCGCCCAGCCGGCGAAGAACCCGGCGGTGGGGTGGATGCCGCGGCCGACGTACGAGAACACGCTGCCGGCGAGGGGGATCGACTTCGCCATCTGCGCGTAGGCCAGGGCGGTGAAGATCATCGCGACGAGGCCGACGAGGTACACCAGCGGCACCATGCCGCTGGAGGCGTTGTAGACGGTCCCGAAGATCGCCCACGGGGCGATCGGGACCATGAAGACCAGCCCGTAGATGAGCAGGTCGGTGGTGGAGACGGAGCGCTTGAGCTCCTGCTTGTAGCCGTAGGCCTCGAGCTGCTGCTGTGCGGAGAGCTCGCTGTGCTGCTGCGACATGTCGGGTTCCGTTTCGGGTGGAGGGACGGGTGCGGCGGTGGGGGTGGGGACTGCTTGCCTGGAGGCGCGGGGCGGGCCCGCCCCGCGCCTCCAGACCGAAGGTGGCCGGGTCAGGCGTCGTCGTGCGCGGCCAGGAAGGTCGCGACGACCCGGCGGAACTCCGCCGGCTGCTCCAGGTGCGAGCAGTGGCTCGCACCGGGGAAGACGTGCTGCCGGACGTCGGCGATCCGCTCGACGAACGGCGCCCACGTGGCGGGGGTGGCCTCGTCGTGCTCGCCGGCGACGACGAGCGTCGGCACGGCGACGCGGTCGAGCCGGTCGACGATGGTCCAGTCACGCATCGTGCCGATGACGTGGAACTCGTTCGGGCCGTTCATCGTGTGGTAGACCGTCGGCTCGCGCTCCATCTGCTCCTCGGAGTCGACGAAGTCCTGCGGCATCGGGACCACGCGGCAGACGTGCCGCTCGTAGAAGACCTGCGTCGCCGCCAGGTACTCGGAGTCGTCGACGGTGCCGGCCGTCTCGTGCCGGGTCAGGGCATCCTGCACGTCGGCGGGCAGCTGCGCGCGGAGCTCGGCGGCGCCGTCGACCCAGAGCTGCATCGACGCGGGGGAGTTGCAGATCGCCAGCGACCGGAGCCCCGCGGGCTGCTGCACCGCGATCTCGGCGCCGAGCATGCCGCCCCACGACTGCCCGAGCACGTGGTGGTCGCCGAGCCCGAGGTGCTCGACCAAGGCGGCGTACTCGTCGACGAACAGCTGCGGCTGCCAGGTGTCGACCGGCGCGTCCGGGCGGTGGCTGCTCCGGCCGCAGCCGAACTGGTCGTGGTGGACGACGGTCCGGCCGGTCTCGTCGGCCAGGGCCGCGAGGTTCCGGAGGTAGTCGTGGGCCATGCCGGGCCCGCCGTGCAGGACGACGAGGGGCAGCGCGCCGGCGACCGGGGTGTCGGGCGTGGTGACCCGGTACCAGGTCTCGCCGTCGCGGAACGGCATCGTGGATTCGGTGATGCTGGACATGGGGGTCAGCATGGAGCGGAAAAAGGTCCCACGCAATACCTTTTCTGCTGCCTTAACGTGGTCGTAACACCGCGAAGGGGGTCCGTGTGTCCGATCGTGCGACCGAGACGCGCGTCGACGAGGTCGAGGACCGCCTCGTGACCGCCGTCGCCGTGGGTGAGTACCTGCCCGGCGCGAACCTGCCGCCGGAACGCGAACTCGCCGGCCTGCTCGGCGTCGCCCGGGTCACCGTGCGCGGTGCGATCGCCCGGCTCGTCGAACGGGGCCTGCTCGAGACCCGTCGAGGCCGGGGTGGCGGCACGTTCGTCCGCACCGAGTGGCCGGACAACTCATCGGACGCCGTCGGACGGGTGCTGCTCGCCCGGTGGGAGGCGATCCAGGACACCGCCGACGCCATCGCTTTGTTGCACGGGGCACTCGCGACGGCCGCCGCGGAACGGGTCACCCCGGACGACGCCGCCCTGATCCGTGCGCGGCTCGAGGTGTTCCGCGACGCCACCTCGGGCCTCGAGAAGCAGCAGGCCGACGCCGTGCTGCACCGGACGATCATCGACGCCGCGCGGAACGACGCCCTGCGGACGGCGCTCGCCGGGTTGGAGGCGCAGATCTCCATCGCCGCTCCGGCGCACCTGTGGGGCACGGCCGAGGGCATGGCGGAGATGGAGACCCGCGCGCTCCACGAGCACGAACTGCTGGTGGACGCGGTGTGTTCGGGGCGGGCGCCCGAGGCGGGCGTCATCGCCCGGCAGCACGTCGGGATCGACGTCGAACTGCTCGAACGGGCCGTGCGGCGGACGGGGCAGGTGCCCCGCCACTGAGTGGTCAGTGCACGGCGGGTGCCGGCACCGGGTAGACGTCGTCCGGCATCGGCCACGGCGCCCACTTCGGCCGCGGCGCGTACACCAGGTACGGCTGCGGCGTCGGGTAGCTGACGAGCTCGAGCGTCGACCCCCACGGCGTGCGGGTGTAGACGAACCGGTTGCCGGCACCCGCCTCGTCACCGCGCAGGTCGCGCGGGTCGGAGTTCCGGGTACCGCCGGCTGACTCGACCCGGGCGAGCGTCTCGTCCAGGTCGTCGGCGTACATCGCCAGGTGCTGCCATCCCAGGTCGGACGGGTGTGCGGCGTTCCGCTGCTCGGGCCCCAGGTACTCGAACAGCTCGAGCCCCGGCCCCTCCGGCAGCGCGAGCATCCGCATGGCCCCCTGCGCCATGGTGCTCGGGATGCCGAGGTAGCCGTGCGCCTCGGAACTGCTGTTCGGCGTCTCGTCACGACGCCGCATGTCGTACAGGACGACGGCGTCGAACGCCGCCTCGAAGAACTGCGTGGCTGCGTCGATGTCCGGCACCGTGACGCCCACGTGGTCGATCCTGATTCCCCTGCTCATGGTCGATTCGTACCACCGGCGGTCCCCGCGGCTCGGGTCGGGGCGAGGTCCGTGCGGGGTCGGTGCCCATCGATGCGGCAAGCCGCACCGCGGCTCGGCGCGCGGCACCGGGAGCGGTCGGCGCCGGTCTCGACCACCGTCCCGGAACGGTCGTTCCAGGACGGGGTGCGGGACACACGACCGTTACACGAGGGAAACGGCGGGGGCGAAGTCGCTCCGTAGCTTCGTGCTCAAGCACGCACCGCCCCGCTTCCCACTCCCTCGGAGGACGCCATGGCTACCGACATCGCGACACCAGTCGCCGCGCCCCACGCCCCCACCACGACCGCCGCTCCCGCCCCAGCGGGTGCCGGTGTCGTCAAGCCCGGGTACGACCCGGCGCTCACGAACGAGGACCTCGCCCCGCTGCGCGAGCAGCGCTGGACGAGCTACAACTTCTTCGCGTTCTGGATGTCCGACGTGCACTCCGTCGGCGGCTACGTCACCGCCGGGTCGCTCTTCGCCCTCGGCATCGCGAGCTGGCAGGTGCTCATCGCTCTGGTGGTCGGCATCCTCATCGTGCAGGTCTTCGCCAACCTGGTCGCGAAGCCGTCGCAGCGCACCGGTGTGCCGTACCCGGTGATCAACCGTGCGGTGTTCGGGGTGCTCGGCGCGAACGTCCCCGCCATCATCCGTGGCCTCATCGCGATGGCCTGGTACGGCGTGCAGACCTTCCTCGCCGCCCAGTCGCTGAACATCATCTTCCTCAAGTTCATCCCGGCGTCGGCGGGGCTGCTCGACCACTCGTTCCTCGGGCTGTCGGCCCTGGGCTGGATCTCGTACGCGATCCTCTGGGTGGCACAGGGCGCGCTGTTCTGGATGGGCATGGAGGCGATCAAGCGGTTCATCGACTGGGCCGGTCCGGCGGTCTACGTGGTGATGATCGTGCTCGCGGTCTACCTGGTCAGCCAGGCGGGCGTCGGCAACATCTCGTTCACCCTGTCGGCCGGCGAGCCGCTGTCGTTCGGGGCGTCGATCCCGGTGATGCTGTCCGCGGTCGCCCTGGTGGTCAGCTACTTCTCCGGCCCGATGCTGAACTTCGGTGACTTCTCGCGCTACGGCCGGTCGTTCCGTGCGGTCAAGCGCGGCAACTTCTGGGGTCTGCCGATCAACTTCCTGTTCTTCTCGGTCCTGACGGTCCTCTGCGCCAGTGCGACGGTGCCGGTGTTCGGCAAGCTCATCACCGACCCGATCGAGACCGTGCAGGCCATCGGAGCACCCTTCGCGATCCTGCTCGGCGGCCTGACCTTCGTCACGGCGACCGTCGGCATCAACATCGTGGCGAACTTCATCAGCCCCGCGTTCGACTTCTCGAACGTGGCACCCCGGAAGATCTCGTGGCGGGCCGGGGGCATGATCGCCGCGGTCGGCTCCGTGCTCCTCACCCCGTGGAACTGGTACGGCAACGACCAGGCGATCCTGTACACGCTCGGGGTGCTCGGTGCGCTGATCGGCCCGCTGTTCGGCATCCTCATCGCGGGCTACTACATCGTCGGCAAGCAGCGCATCGCGATCGACGACATGTACTCCACGAGCCGCACCGCCCGGTACTGGTACCGCGGCGGGTTCAACCCGAACGCCATCTGGACCCTCGCGGTCACCGGCGCGATCTCGGTGGCGAGCGCGGTCCTGCCCCCGGCACTCGGCGTGCTGCCGTGGCTGGCGAGCTACAGCTGGTTCATCGGGTGCGGCCTGGGCCTCGTCGTCTTCTGGGCGCTCGAGCGTGTCCGGCCGAGCATGCCCGTGCTCGACGCGGACGACCCCTCGGTCGACGACGGCGCGGCCGTCGGTCGCGCCTGACCCCCGGCGTCGCGGCCTGTCCTCCACAGGGCGGTCGCGGCGCTCGGTCGTCCACAGATCCACACCACGGCCGGGAGGCCCGCCCCGCCCCCGCCACGATGGTCACCACCCAGCACCACCGGTTCCACCGCTCCACTCGCTCCACCGGAAGGACCCCGATGCGCATCCGCGTCGTCAACCCCAACACCACCGCGTCGATGACACGGGCGATCGGCGTCGCGGCCCAGGCCGCCGCGGCCCCCGGCACGCTGGTCGAAGCGGTCGAACCCTCGATGGGGCCGGCCTCGATCGAGAGCCACTACGAAGAGGCCCTGGCCGTGCCCGGGCTGCTCGAGCAGATCGCGCGCGGCGAGCAGGACGGGGTGGACGCGTTCGTCGTCGCCTGCTTCGGGGACCCGGGGCTCGACGCCGCGCGGGAGCTCGCGACGGTGCCGGTGATCGGGATCGCCGAGGCCGGGTTCCACGCCGCCGCGATGCTCGGCCGCCGGTTCGGCGTCGTCACGACCCTGGCGCGGACGACCGGCCGCGCCCACGAGCTCGCCCAGCGCTACGGCTTCGCCCCGCTCGTCACCGAGATCCGGGCGTGCGAGGTCCCGGTGCTCGAGCTCGACGACCCCGAGTCCGGTGCCCGTGCGCTCGTGATCGAGGAGTGCCGAGCGGTCATCGACGGCGGAGCCGACGCCGTCGTGCTCGGGTGCGCGGGCATGGCCGACTTCTGCGCCGAGGTCTCGCTGGCGATCGGGGCACCGGTCGTCGACGGCGTCGCGGCGGCCACGGTCCTGGCGGAGTCGCTCGTCCGGCTCGGGTTGTCCACGGGCAAGCGCGGCGAGTACGCCCTGCCGCCGGTGAAGGCGATGTCGGGGCTGCTGGCGGGCTTCGAACGCCACCCGGCGGCGGTCGCGACGGCCGGGGCGGGCGCATGACGGGCCTCCCGGCGGGCGACACGGCAGACCTGGTCGTCCGCGCGCAGCGAGCCTGGGTCGACGGGGCGTTCCGTCCTGCCGCGGTCGTCGTCCACGACGGCCGGGTCACCGGCGTCCTGCCCGTCGACGCGGTCGTCGACGCCGTGCAGGACCACACCGTGCCGGCCGGGCAGGTGCTGCTCCCCGGGCTCGTCGACACGCACGTGCACGTCAACGAGCCCGGCCGCACCGAGTGGGAGGGCTTCGCGTCCGCGACCCGGGCCGCTGCGATGGGCGGGGTCACCACGATCGTGGACATGCCGCTCAACTCGATCCCCGCGACGACCACGGTCGAGGCGCTCGCCGTCAAGCGTGCGAGTGCCGAGGGCCGGGCGGCGGTCGACGTCGGGTTCTGGGGTGGCGCGGTTCCGGCGAATCTCGGGTCGCTCGACGCCCTGCACGACGCCGGCGTCTTCGGGTTCAAGTGCTTCACAGCGCCGAGCGGTGTCGACGAGTTCCCGCACCTCGACCCCGAGCAGCTCCGAGCCGTGATCGCCGAGGTCGCCCGGATCGACGCCCTGCTGATCGTGCACGCCGAGGACCCGGAGCACCTCGTGCCGCACCGGGCGCTCGGTGGTCGGTACGCCGACTTCCTGGCCACCCGGCCCGTCGCCGCCGAACGGTCCGCGATCGCGCAGGTCATCGACGGCGCGCGGGCGACCGGTGCGCGGGTGCACGTGCTGCACCTGTCCGACGCGGGCGCGCTGCCGATGCTCCGCGCGGCGAAGGACGACGGCGTCCGGATCACGGTCGAGACCTGCCCGCACTACCTGTCGTTCGAGGCGGGCACGATCCCGGACGGCGCGACCGCCTACAAGTGCTGCCCACCGATCCGCGACGACGCCAACCGCGACGCGCTGTGGGCCGGTGTGCTCGACGGCACGATCGACCTCGTCGTGTCGGACCACTCGCCCTCCACCGCCGACCTGAAGACCGATGACTGGGGCCTCGCTTGGGGCGGGGTCGCCGGCCTGCAGGTCGGGTTCCGGGCGGTGTGGACCGAGGCCGAGCGTCGCGGGATCCCGCTCGAGGCGCTGCTCCCGCTGTTCACGACCGGTCCGGCCGCCCTGGTCGGGCTGCGCGACCGCGGGGTGATCGCTCCCGGTGCCCTGGCGCACTTCGCTGTGTTCGACCCCTCCGCCGAGTCGGTCGTCGACGTCGCCGGGCTCGAGCACCGCAACCCGGTGTCCGCGTTCGACGGGCTCCGCGTGCGCGGCAGCGTCACCGAGACCTGGCTCCGCGGCCGTCGCATCGCCACGGCGGACGGCGGTGTGGTCGGTGTCGAGGGGCAGCTGGCCGGACGGCCCGTGCTCGCGGCGGAAACACCCCTGTAACGATCGTTCCGGTATCGTCGGATCAGGAACGGAAGGAACCAGCATGCTCCCAGTGAACCCACCCGCTCGTCTCCTCATGGGGCCCGGTCCGATCGACGCCGACCCGCGCGTGCTCCGTGCCCTGTCGACGCCGCTCGTCGGCCAGTACGACCCCTGGATGACCTCGACGATGAACGAGACGCAGGCGCTCTACCGCCGCGTGTTCGGCACCCGCAACGACGCGACGCTGCTCGTGGACGGCACCTCGCGCGCGGGGATCGAAGCGGTGCTGGTGTCACTGCTCGCCCCGGGTGACCGCGTGCTCGTGCCGGTGTTCGGTCGGTTCGGGCACCTGCTCGCCGAGATCGCCGGCCGTGCCGGGGCCGAGGTCCACACCATCGAGACCGACTGGGGCCAGGTCTTCACGCCGTCCGCGATCGAGTCGGCGATCGCCCGTGTCCGTCCGAAGGTGCTGGCGGTCGTGCAGGGCGACACCTCGACCACGATGAACCAGCCGCTCGACGAGCTCGGTGCGATCTGCGAGCGGTACGGCGTCCTGCTCTACACCGACGCCACGGCGACGGTCGGCGGCAACCCGCTCGAGGTCGACGCCTGGGGGATCGACGCCGTGAGCGCCGGGCTGCAGAAGTGCCTCGGCGGCCCGTCCGGCAGCGCACCCGTCACGCTGTCGCCCAAGGCCGTGGCCGTGCTCGACGAGCGGCGGAGCGTCGAGGCCGGCATCCGCGAACCCGGTGACGACGTCGCCGACGAACCGATCCGCTCGAACTACTTCGACCTCGCGATGATCCTCGACTACTGGGGCCCGCGCCGCCTGAACCACCACACCGAGGCCGCTTCGATGCTCTACGCCGCCCACGAGTGCGCCCGCATCCTGCTCGAGGAAGGCCGCGACGCCGTCGTCGCCCGCCACGAGACCGCCGGGCGCGCGATGCTCGCCGGGGTGCAGGCCCTCGGACTCCCGGTCTTCGGTGACGTCGCCCACAAGATGCACAACGTCGTCGCCGTCGAGATCCCCTCCGACGTCGTCGGCGACCAGGTGCGCGGCGCGATGCTCGACGACCACGGGATCGAGATCGGCACCTCGTTCGGGCCGCTGCACGGACGCGTCTGGCGCATCGGCACGATGGGCTACAACGCCCGGAAGGACACCGTCGTCACGACCCTGGCCGCGCTCGAGCACACCCTGCGCCGGGCCGGGCACACGGTCCCGCACGGCGGTGGTGTCGATGCCGCACTCGACGTCTTCCGCGACGACACCGCAGCGGTCGCTCCCGCCGGGGCGGAGGTGCTCGCGTGAGCGCCGTGCCCGTCCTGAACGCCACCGCCGTGGGCACCGCCGACGCCGAACTCGTCGCCCGCTGGTGCGACGAGCTCGCCGCCCTCAGCGCCGAACCGGGCCGGATCACCCGCGTCTACCTGTCACCCGAGCACGCCCGGGCGAACGCCCTCGTCGCCGGCTGGATGCAGGACGCCGGACTGTCCACCTGGCAGGACGCCGCCGGCAACCTGCACGGCCGGGCCGCGGGCGCGACGCCCGACGCCCCCGTGCTGCTGCTCGGCTCGCACCTGGACACCGTGGTGGACGCCGGCCGGTACGACGGCGTCGTCGGGGTGCTCATGGCGATCCGCACGGTCGCCCGGCTCACCGCCGACGGTCCGCTGCCCGTCGCGCTCGAGGTCATCGCGTTCTCCGACGAAGAGGGCACGCGCTTCGGCAAGGCCCTGCTCGGGTCGTCCGCGGTGGCCGGGGTCTGGGACGACGCCTGGTGGGACCTGGCCGACGGTGACGGCGTCACGCTCCGGCAGGCCTTCACCGACTTCGGCCTCGACCCGGAGCGCGTCGGCGACGCCGCGGTCGACCCGGCCTCGGTGGTCGGCTACCTCGAGGCGCACATCGAGCAGGGGCCGTACCTCGAACAGGCCGGGCAGGCCCTCGGGGTCGTCACGAGCATCGCGAGTGCCCGCCGGTTCTCGGTCGAGGCCGTGGGAGAGGCCCGGCACGCCGGCGGCACCCCCTACGAGCGCCGGCACGACGCCCTGCTCGCCGCCGCCGAGGCCGCGCTCGCGGTGGAACGGATCTGCCGGGCATCGCACCAGGTCGGCACCGTCGGCACGATGACCGTCGAACCCGGAGCCGTCAACGTCGTCCCCGGGCTCGCACGGTTCTCCGTCGACCTGCGCGGCGAGTTCGACGACGAGCGCGACGAGGTCTGGGACGAACTCACCAAGGCCTTCACGCTCATCGGTGAACGGCGCGGGGTGAGCGTCACCCCGACCGAGGTGCACCGGGCGCCCGCGGTGTTCTGCTCGCCCCGCCTGATGGACGCCGTCCGCGCCGGGATCGCGTCGACGGGTGAGACCGCGCCGATGGAGCTGTTCTCGCGAGCCGGCCACGACGCGATGTCGCTCGGACTCGTGACCGACGTGGCGATGCTGTTCCTCCGCAACCCCGACGGCATCAGCCACCACCCGGACGAGTTCGTGTCGACGCCGGACATCGCCCTCGGCCTCGATGCCCTGGCCGTCGCCGTCGACCGGGTGGCCCGCGCATGAGCACCGCAGGCCCCGACGTCCGCGCCCGGATCGACTCCGTCTGGGAACAGCTCTCGCCCGCCGAACGTCGGGTCGCCGCGATGGTCCGCCACGACCCGGAACTCCTGCTCGTCGGCACCTCCGCCGAACTCGCGGCCGAGTCGGGCACCTCGAAGGCCACGGTCTCGCGACTCGTGCGGTCGCTGGGGTTCCAGGACGCCGCCGAGGTCCGGCAGAACCTGATGTCCGCACGGGGCTCGGGCCTGCCGTGGGTCGCCGAGGACGCCGCCCACGTCGACCAGCGTGCGGTCGAGGCGCGGAACCTCGACGCGGCCTTCGCATCCCTCGGCCGAGCGGACCGCCCGCGACTGGCCCGTCGGATCGTCCGGGCCCGCCGGGTGCTCGTCCTCGGTGAACGCGGCGCGTACCCGATCGCGCTGCAGCTGCGGTCCCAGCTGGCGCAGGTGCGGTCCGACGTCCGGGTCGGTCCGTCGCCCGGGCAGCGGCTTGGCGAAGAGGTCGCCGACCTCGACCGGCACGACCTCGTGATCCTGGTGACCGTGCGTCGGCACACCGCCGGGGTCGAACGGATCGTCCGGCACTGCGTCGACTCCGGGGCGGACGTCATCGTCCTCGGCGACCCGACGGCCGCGGTCATCGCCGCTCCCGCCGCCACCGCGATCCTCTGCCCGGTCGACTCACCGTCGGCGTTCGACTCGATGGCCGCGCTGTTCGCCGTCGTCGCAGCGATCACGAACGACGTCTACGACGCCTCGGGTCCCGGTGGCCGGGTGCGGGTCGACGCCGTCGCCACCGCCTACGACGCGCTCGGGGAGCTCGCTGCGCCCTGATCGCCGTCGGATCCGGCGCGCTGCTCGGCACGCAGTTCGGCGGCGAGCGAGGCGTTTCGGTCGGCGATGAGCTTCGGCATGTACCGGGCCAGCGCGAGCACCTCGGCCAGGCGGCCCAGCGGACCGAGCGGTGCGCGGAACGTGATGGTGTCGACCATGCGCGTGCCGCCGGCCGACGGCTCGAACCGGTGCTCGTGGTGGAACCGGGCGAACGGCCCACGCACCTGTTCGTCGACGAACCGGTGGGGCGCCTCCAGGGCGGTGATCCGGCTCGTCATCCGCCAGACGATCCCGAAGTGCCGCACACGCCAGGTGACGGACTCGCCCAGGCCGATCATGCCGGCCGTCGTCCCGGCGACGGCGCGTTCGTCGGTCGCGACCATCGATCGCTCGTGCGCGCCGATGTCGAGCGACAGCGCGAAGGCGCGCTCCGGCGGAACCGGCAGCTCCGTCACGACCCGGAACGAGACGGTCACGACGCCGGCCAGACCGTTACGGCGGACCGATCGTCGTCGTGCAACGCGGCGGCGAGCAACTGGTCGTGCCGGCTGCCGCGGTGCAGCACGCTCGACCGCGTACGTCCTTCGAACCGAAGCCCGAGCCGCTGTGCGACCGCGGCCGACGCGGTGTTCGTGGCGATCGCGCGCCACTGCACCCGGACGAGACCGAGTCCCTCGGGCGGACCGGCGAAGGCCCACTGCAGCACGCGCTCGGCGGCCTCCGTCATGATGCCGGAGCCGCGACCGTCCGGGTGCATGGCGTAGCCGATCTCGGCGGCCCCGTCGGCGAAGGCGAACAGCCCGACCGTGCCGAGCAGCCGGAGGTCGTCCGCGCGCCGGATACCGAACTCGTACCGGCTGTCCGCCGCCCAGCCGGCCGCGACGACGTCAGTGATCCAGTACCGTGCCTCGGCGTGCCCGTACGGCACCGGCACCGGGGTGGAAGCGATGACGTCGGGGTCGTTGGCGTAGGCCACCACGTCGTCGGCGTCGCCGAGCTCGGGGACCGAGAGCACCAGTCGCTCGGTGCGGAGGGTGACGGGCTGCACGGTTCGAGCCTAGCCACGACGGCGCGGGCGGTAGCGTCGGGGGATGACGTTCGACGCGCTCCCGTTCCCGGTCATCGACGGCCACAACGACCTGCCCTGGGAGCGCCGTGACAGCCACGACTCCGGCGTCGAGGGCATCGACACCGAGACCGACTCGCTGCACACCGACATCCCGAAGCTCCGCGCCGGCGGCGTCGTCGGGCAGTTCTGGTCGGTGTTCGGGCCCGCGGACGACCCGGACCCAGTGACGACGACGCTGCAGCAGGTCGACCTCGCACACCGGATCATCGAGCGCTACCCCGACGACCTCGCGCTCGCCCGCACCGCCGCCGAGGTCCGTGCCGCCGTCGACTCCGGCCGGGTAGCGTCGCTGCTCGGCGCCGAGGGCGGGCACTCGATCGGTGACGACCTCGCGGTCCTCCGCACCCTCGCGCGGCTCGGCGTCCGCTACATGACGCTCACCCACAACGACGACACCCCCTGGGCCGACTCCGCGACCGGGGAGCGGGCGCACGGCGGCCTGACCGACCGCGGGCGGCAGGTCGTCGCCGAGATGGAACGGATCGGCATGCTCGTCGACCTGTCCCACACCGCACCGGCCACCATGCGGGACACCCTCGACGTGGCGACCCAGCCCGTCGTGTTCAGCCACTCGTCGACCGTCGCGATCGACGACCACCCGCGGAACGTGCCCGACGACGTGCTCGCCCGGTTGGTCGACAACGGCGGCGTCGTGATGATCACCTTCGTGCCGAAGTTCGTGTCGCGGGCGTGGGCGGACTGGGAGGAGTCGGGCATGTCCGGCGAGCCACCCCTGGTCACGGTGTCGGACGTCGCCGACCACGTCGAGCACGCCCGCGACGTCGCCGGTGTCGCGCACCTGGGCCTCGGCGGCGACTACGACGGCACCCCGGTGCTGCCGCCGGACCTGCGGGACGTGTCGCGGTACCCGGTGCTCGCGGCGGAGCTCGTCCGGCGCGGGTGGGGCGAGTCGGACCTGCGGGCGCTGGCCGGTGGCAACGTGCTGAGGGTGCTCGAGGCGACCGACGAGCGGTTCGCCCGGACGGCGTTCGTGCGCTGACGCGGTGGGGCGAGCCGCGAAAGCGACTCTCCTCGGCGCTGGTCGTGCTCACTCCCGCGAAAGCGACAGGTGTCCGCAAACCTTCCGCGGGCATCTGTCGCTCTCGCGGTGGTGCTCGGAGGCATGGCCCGAGGAAGCGTCAATTGGTCAACAGGCCGTTGACCAATTGCCGCGCGCACGCGCCGTCACGGACAGGACCGCCTGGGGTCCGGTCGCTAGGATCGGGCGCACACCGCGCCTCCAGGAAGAGCGATGCGCGACCTGAGCTGCGAAGGACGGACCGGATGAGCGGCACCATCTACGAGAACATCTCCCAGGCGTTCGGCAACACCCCCCTCGTCAAGCTGAACCGGCTGCCGAAGGCGGGCGGGGCCGAGGTGCTCGCCAAGCTCGAGTTCTACAACCCGGGTGCCAGCGTCAAGGACCGTCTGGGCGTCGCGATCATCGACGCCGCCGAGGCCTCCGGTGCGCTGCAGCCCGGTGGCACCATCGTCGAGGGCTCGTCCGGCAACACCGGCATCGCACTCGCGCTGGTCGGCGCCGCTCGCGGGTACCGGGTCGTCATCACGATGCCCGAGACGATGAGTGTCGAGCGCCGTGCGGTGATCCGTGCGTACGGGGCCGAGATCGTCCTGACCCCCGGGCCCGAGGGCATGAAGGGCGCGGTCGCCAAGGCCGAGTCGATCGTCGCGGAGACGCCCGGCGCGATCCTCGCCCACCAGTTCGAGACGGCTGCGAACGCCGAGATCCACCGGAAGACCACGGCGGAGGAGATCCTCCGCGACACCGAGGAGCACGTCGACGTGTTCGTCGCGGGCGTCGGCACCGGCGGCACGATCACCGGTGTCGGGCAGGTGCTCAAGGAGCGCGTACCCGGCGTGCAGATCGTCGCGGTCGAGCCGAAGGACTCGCCCCTGCTCACCGAGGGCAAGGCCGGTCCCCACAAGATCCAGGGCATCGGCGCGAACTTCGTGCCCGAGGTCCTCGACCAGAGCGTCATCGACGAGGTGTTCGACGTCGAGCTCGACGACGCGCTCCGGGTTGCCCGTGCCCTGGCGACGCAGGAGGGCATCCTGTCGGGCATCTCGTCCGGCGCGATCATCCACGCGGCCCTCGAGATCGCCGCACGCCCCGAGAACGCCGGCAAGCGGATCGTCGCCATCGTGTGCGACACCGGAGAGCGCTACCTGTCGACGGTGCTCTTCGAGGGGCTCACTGCGTGAGTCATCCTCTTCGACGAGGCGTGCTGCGGACCATCCGGGAGGACCTGTCCGCAGCACGCCGCGGTGACCCCGCTGCCCGGGGTGACCTGGAGAACGCGATCGTCTACTCCGGGTTGCACGCCATCTGGACGTACCGGGTGACCCACCGTCTCTGGAACGCGCAGGGGCTGCCCGGGTCCCGGTTCGCGGCCCGCCTGCTCGGGCAGATCGCACGGTCGGTCACCGGCATCGAGATCCACCCCGGCGCGCGCATCGGTCGTCGGTTCTTCATCGACCACGGCATGGGCGTCGTGATCGGCGAGACCTCGGTCATCGGTGACGACGTGCTCGTGTTCCACGGCGTCACACTCGGCGGACGCGGCGGAGACCACGGGCCGGGAGCCCGACGGCACCCGGTGGTGGGGGACCGCGTGGTGCTCGGCGCCGGGTCGTCGCTGATCGGGGCGATCACGATCGGGCCGGACTCCGTCGTCGGTGCCAACACGGTGGTCACGAAGGACGTGCCTGCGGGGTCGGTCGTCACCGGCGTCGCCGGGACTCCGCGTCCCCGTTCCGGGCACGAGGGCGTCCCGACGCTCTGAGCGCCTCGCGCCACCCCGCGCCGCGGGCACGCAAAACACCGGTGTTCGCGCATCGCACCCCGGCGTGCGGGTGTTCAGGACGCGAACACCGGTGTCGTGCCGGTGTCACCGAGCGAGTGGGAGCGTCAGCTCTTCTCGCAGGCGATGCCGTCCTTGTCGCGGTCGAGCTTGGTGTTCGCCTTGTACAGGGCGTCGTCCTTCTTCACCGTGCCCTTGAGCGCACGGTAGGTGGTCTTGCCGCCGGAGACGACCTTGTTCTTCGTGACGGACTTCTTGGCGATGCCGCCGGAGTACACCTTGTGCACCGCGGTGCAGTTGGCGTAGGACTTCGGCGCGGCCTGCGCGGTCGAGGTCCCGCCGACGACGACGGTGGTCGCGAGGACGGCGGTGGCGGCGGCGATGCCGAGGGTACGGATGATGCGCACGGGTTCCCCCTGGAACTGGTGGTGATCGCGCGAGCGACCGCCGCGTCGGGTGCGCGGCGTGGTGATCCTACGACGTGATCGACACTCACGACCTGCCCCCGAACGGGGTGCGCTGTCGGCGGCCTGCGGCATCCTGGTCACATGGACGGCGAGCAGCTGCACGACATCGCGAGCCGCACGGCACTGGGGCTGCCGGCGGCCGTCGAGACCCAGCCGTTCGGCGAGGGCTCGGTGGTCTACAAGGTCGTCGGCAAGATGTTCGTGATGGTGACCGAGGTGCGTGGGACCCCGATCGTGAACCTCAAGTGCGCGCCGCCGCACGGGGCAGCGCTCGTGCGTGACCACGACGAGATCACGCCCGGGTGGCACATGAACAAGCGGCACTGGATCACGCTGACGCCCGGCGACGGCATCGACGAGACCCTGGTCGAGGACCTCGTGGCGAACGCCTACGACCTGGTGGTCGCCGGGCTGCCCGTGGCGAAGCGTCCGATCGACCCTTCGCGCGGCGTGCTGCCGAGCTGACTCCGGGCCTCAGCCTCGGGGGCCGCCCGACGTCGACGGAGTCCACCCGTCCGGGCCCAGCTCTGCCGAGACGCGACGCGCGATCTCACCGAGCACCTCTGCCTGACCGGGGCCGAGGGCACCGAAGACGACTCGATCGACGAGCGCTCGGTGCGACGGCGTCGCCTGGGCGACGTGCTCGTGCCCGGCAGCGGTGAGGACGGCCAACGTGAACCGACCGTCGTCCGGGTCGACGGCGCGCACGGCCCAGTGCTTCGCCTCGAGTCGTGTCACCGCCCGTGACAGCCGTGAGAGCGTGCAACTCGCGTAGCCGGCCAGCACGCTCATGCGCAGACGCCGTTCCGGGGCGGTGTCGAGTGCGTAGAGCACGCCGTACTCGAAGTGGGTCAATCCGCTGTCGCGGAGCAGTTGCGCGTCGAGGGCAGTGGGGAGTCGTTCCAACAGGGTGGCGACCGACGCCCACGTCTCGAGTTCCGTCGCGCTCCAGGTGGCTGCCATGCGTCGAGCGTATCCGACGACTTGCTCAGGCAAGTCATTGAGGATAGGTTGACTTGCCCAGGCAAGTCAGACGATCGGAACGGGATCACCATGGACCTTCAGCTCACCGGCAAGACCGCGTTCATCAGCGGATCAACGCAGGGGATCGGGTTCGCCGTTGCCGACGCGCTGTCGGCCGAGGGCGTCGAGGTCGTGGTGAACGGGCGCGACACGACCCGTGTCCGGCAGACAGTCGAGCGGCTCCGCGCCGCACATCCGGGGTCGGAACCCCGGGGCATCGCCGCGGACTTCGCCGACGCGGATGCCGTCGAGCGGCTGCTCTCGACGGTCGGCGATGTCGACATCCTCGTGAACAACGTCGGGTTGTTCGGGCTCGCGGCGTTCGAACAGGTCACGGACGACGACTGGAGGGGGTACTTCGAGGTCAACGTGATGAGCGCTGTACGACTGTCACGTCACCTCCTCCCCCCGATGCTCGATCGCGGGTGGGGGCGCATCATCGCGATCGGCAGCGAGTCGGGCGTGAACGTCCCGGCGGACATGGTCCACTACGGCGTGACGAAGGCCGCGCTCACCGCCCTGGGCAACGGCCTGGCGAAGCGGACTCGAGGGACCGGTGTGACCGTCAACACCGTGCTCGGGGGTCCCACCTACTCCGAGGGCGTCGCCACCGCGATCAAGACCATCGCGGCCGAACGCTCCGTGCCCGTCGCAGCGATGCGCGACGCGGTCATCGGCCAGAATCAGACGACGTTGCTCGAACGGTTCCTCACGCCGGAGGAGATCGCCGATGTCGTCCTGTGGCTCGCCAGTCCCCGGACCTCCGCAACGAACGGCGCCGCGGTCCGGGCAGACGGCGGCGTCCTCACCGCGATGCTGTAGACCGCGCGGCGACCTTCGACAGGTCGTGGACGACCTTCGGCGCCAGCCGTTCCCCCGACTCGAGCACGGCCCGTGCTCGATCGGGCGCCAGGTCGCCGAAGATCTCGCCGATGGTCACCCCGTGCTCCGGCCGGTGGATCACCTCGACGGGGTCACCCGCGGCGACCGAACCGGACTTGACGACGCGGAAGTACGCCCCCGGCCGCCCCTCGTCGGCGAACCGCTTCACCCACCCGTCGATCCCCATGCGCCGGGCGAAGGTGCCGCAGGGTGTGCGGGGGACCGTCACCTCGAGCACGAGGGTGTCGCCGATCCGCCAGCGTTCCCCGGTCACGGCCCCGGTGACGTCGATGCCGCTGGTGCGGAGGTTCTCGCCGAACAGGCCGGGCGGGACCTCGCGCTCGAGCAGGTCGGCGAAGTACGCGGCGTCCTCGTCGGCGTAGGCGTACACGGCCTGGTCCACACCGCCGTGGTACTTGCGGTTCGCCTGCACGTCGGCGCGCAGGCCGAGTGGCCGGACCCGGACGCTGCCGGTGACCGGACGCTTGTCGATGGCGGTGACGCCGATGATGCCGGAGTCCGGCAGCAGACGGTCGACGCGGCAGACGGCGGTGACGAGCGACATGGGATCAACTCTGGTGCACACACGCCCCCGCACCAAGCCGTGCCCGGCCCGGCCGGATCGGGATGAATGACCCAAGCGGTCGTCCGAGCGCCGGTCCTACGGTGAAGGGGCTTCGGTCTCCCGCCGAACGGGAGGCAGCGGCCAGTCCGCGTCACATGTGGAGCAGAAACTCACGGAGGTTCACGATGGCGTTCGTCACCACGAGCGATGGTGCAGAGATCTTCTACAAGGACTGGGGGCCGCGCGACGCGCAGCCGATCGTCTTCCACCACGGATGGCCCCTGTCGTCGGACGACTGGGACGCGCAGATGCTGTTCTTCCTGGGCAAGGGCTACCGGGTGATCGCGCACGACCGCCGCGGGCACGGACGTTCGTCGCAGATCGGCACCGGTCACGACATGGACCACTACGCGAGCGACACGGATGCGGTCGTGCAGCACCTCGACCTGCAGAACGCGGTCCACATCGGGCACTCCACCGGTGGTGGCCAGGTCGCACGGTACGTCGCGCAGTACGGCGAGCCCCAGGGCCGCGTCGCCAAGGCCGTCCTGGTGTCGTCGGTGCCCCCGATCATGCTGCAGAGCGACTCCAACCCCGAGGGCACGCCGATCTCGGTGCTCGACGGGTTCCGGAGCGCCCTCGCCGCGAACCGCGCCGAGTTCTTCCAGGCCGTCGCCGAGGGGCCGTTCTACGGCTTCAACCGACCCGGCGTGGAGGTCTCCGCCCCGGTGGTCGCGAACTGGTGGCGACAGGGCATGACGGGCAGCGCCCTGGCCCACTACGAGGGCATCAAGGCGTTCTCCGAGACGGACCAGACCGAGGACCTCAAGGCGATCTCCGTCCCGGTCCTCGTCACGCAGGGCGACGACGACCAGGTCGTGCCGTACAAGGCGGCCTCGCTCAAGCAGGCCGAGCTGCTCAGCAACGCCACGCTCAAGATCTACGAGGGGTACCCGCACGGGATGCTGACGACCCACGCGGACGTCATCAACCCCGATCTGCTCGCCTTCATCCAGCAGTAGGGCGAGCCGACACGCACGACGTCAGGGGCGCAGACCGGAACCGTCCGGGTGCGCCCCTGACGTCGTGTGTGACGAATCGGGTGCGACGCACGTCCCATCGGTGACCACACCACGAGGAGCCGACGTGACCCGCACCGCTGCTGTCCCCAGGAACGCCCCCGCACACGTGCTCGCCATGGCGCGTGTCCGCTCGCTCGCCGCCCGGCCGGCCGGACCGTTCAAGGTCGTGCCGGCACGCTGGCGCACCCAGCCGTTCACCATCCACCACCAGTAGAAGGAACGCGTGCACCACCAGTCCCTCGCCGAGCTCGACGACGCGGTCCTCGCCGGCCGGTCGTCCGACGGCGACGTCCGGGCCTTCGAGGTCCTGATCCGTCGCCACACCCCGCTGCTCCGCGCCTACGCCCGTCGGACCCTCGGTTCCACCGACGAACTCGACGACGTCGTGCAGGAGACCTTCATCACCGCGTGGGACCGCCTCGACTCCCTCGAGGACCTCGCGCGCGTGAAGTCGTGGTTGATGCGGATCCTGAGCCGGAAGTGTCTCGACCGGATCCGCGCGCGGCGCGTCCACGACGACGTCACCGAGCTCGAGGTCGCCGCGCCGGCCGACGACGCACCCGACCGGGTCGCCGAGGCGCGCTCGCGCGAGGACGCGGTCGAACGTGCGCTGGCCGAACTGCCCGAAGCCCAACGACGGTGCTGGATCATGAAGGAGGTGCTCGAGTACCGGTACGACGAGATCGCCGCCGAACTCGACCTGCCACCCTCGACGGTCCGGGGACTGCTGTCCCGAGCGAGGAAGAACATGATCCGACTCATGGAGGGATGGCGATGACCGACCACGACGGCATCCGGCCGGACCTGCCCGACAGCCCGGAAGCACTCGACGCCCTCGAACGCGGTGACCTCGACGGCCACTCGATCGACGAACTCGCCGACTACCTCGACACCGGCATGCAGCCGGCGGACCCGAGCATCGACGACTCGCCCGCCTGCCAGAACGCCCTGGCCGCGATCATCCGCGTCCGCCACGCGTCGCTCCGCTCGCTCGAGGCGGCCGCCCGCGACGAGGCCCCGGCCGACGAGTCCTGGATCAGCGGCGTCCTGGCGAACATCTCGATCGAGTCCCGCTCCGGTCGCGACGTCCCGCTCCGTCCCCTGTCCGAGACCGAGCGCCCCGTGATGACGGAAGGCGCCATCCGGTCCCTCATCCGCCGCACCGGCGACGAGGTCCCCGGCGTGCTCGTGGCCCGCTGTCACCTCGACGGTGACGTCACCGAACTCGCGTCCCCGATCCGGGTGGTCGTCGAGATCGCGATCGCGTCCGGTCCGTCGATCCCCGCGACCGCCGAGCTGGTCCGCGCCGCCGTGGCCGGCGCCCTGGCCGAGCAGACCGACCTGCTCGTCGAGGCGATCGACGTCGTCGTCCGCGACCTGCTGCCGGACCCCGAGCGCGGCACCGACGAAACAGGCATCGACGAGCCCGGCACCGACCCGGAGGAGGCCCGATGAGCACCACCGACGAGACCCTCGCCGCGATCGAGGCCGCCGTCCTCGAGGTCCCCGGGGTCACCGACCTGTACCGCTCCCGCCCGACGGTCGCGAGCGCCGTGCAGGCGGTCCGCAGCATCGCCACGAGCACCGGACCGCTCCGGATCGTCGTCGACGACGACGCCCTGCGCGTCGTCATCGGCACCGACGGCTTCCGCCCGGCCCCCGAGGTCGCCCGCGCCGTCCACGACGTCGCCCTGGCGACCGCCGCGGCACACGGCCTGGCGCTCAGCCGCGTCGACGTGCGCGTCGCGCGGGTGGGCTGACCGCGACCACAGACCGGACGGGAGGCCCGTGGCGACACCGCCACGGGCCTCCCGTCCGCCGTGGGCGCAGCTGATCCCGCCCGACGCGACCCGACGCCGCCTCCGGTGCCGAAGGAGACCCTCGCAGGACCACGTGCAGCGCGCCGGCAGTCCGTAGCGTGCTCGTGAGGGAGCGGCAGCAGTTCCGCACCGATCGTCGTCGCACGGACCGGAGGAACCATGGAGACCGACGCCGCCGTGGTCCCGTCACGCCGCGTCCGCGTGTACGGACGACCGTTCGACGCGGACTCCTACGCCCTGCGGGACTTCCTGTCGCGCTCCGTGGTGCAGTTCGACTGGTTCCCGGTCGACGTCGGTGGTGCCGTACCCGGCGACCAGGTCGCGGCCGCCGACCGGGTCGATCCGTCGCGGCTCCCGCTCGTGGTGTTCCCCGACGGCACGGAACTGGTCGCACCCACCCTGCGCGAGGTCGCCGACCGGCTCGGGTGGATCCACGCTCCGCGCCGCCAGGAGTACGACCTGTCGATCTACGGTGCCGGACCCGCCGGGCTGTCCGCGGCCGTGTACGCCGCCTCCGAAGGGCTCGACGTGGTCCTGCTCGAGCGGGACGCCGTGGGCGGGCAGGCCGGTTCGAGCAGCCTCATCGAGAACTACCTGGGGTTCCCCGAGGGCATCGCCGGGGCGGACCTCGCCGAGCGTGCCCGGGAACAGGCGGTCCGGTTCGGCGCCGAACTCCTGGTGATGCGCGAGGGGGTGCGCGGGGTCTTCCACGACGGCCGCATCCACGCCGACCTCGCCGACGGCGGCCACGTCGTCGCCCGTGCGAACATCTGCGCGACCGGTGTCGAGTGGCGTCGGCTCGGGCTGCAGCGCGAGCAGGAGCTGCTCGGCTGCGGTGTCTACTACGGTGCCGGGACGAGCGAGGCGGACGGCTGCGCCGGCGAACAGGTCTTCGTGGTCGGCGGGGCGAACTCGGCGGGCCAGGCGGCGATGAACCTGTCCCGCTCCGCGGCGCACGTCACGATGCTCGTCCGGGGAGCGTCACTGTCGGCCACGATGTCGGAGTACCTGAGCGCCAGGATCGCGGCCGCACCGAACGTGACGGTCCGGACGGGCTGCCAGGTCTCGGCGCTGCACGGGGACACCCGACTCGAGTCGATCGAGGTGACCGACGGCGACGGCGCCGCGGTGTCGCTGCCGGCCACGCGGTTGTTCATCTGCATCGGCGGACGACCGGACACGAGCTGGGCCGAACGGACGCCCATGGTCCGCGACCGCCTCGGGTACCTGGTCACCGGCCCGGACCTCGACGCCGTCGACGGCTCACTCGACCAGTGGCCGCTCGAGCGTCGTCCGTTCTGGCTCGAGACGAACGTGCCGGGGTCCTTCGCAGCCGGGGACGTCCGCGCCGGGTCCGTCAAGCGCGTCGCCGCAGCGGTCGGCGAGGGCGCCATGGCCGTGACCTTCGTCCACCGCCACCTGGCGACGAGCGACTGACCGAGGAGCCCCGTGATGCCCGACGAACCCGACACCACACTGCCGACCGCCGCCGAGTCGATCACCTCCCTGGACCGACCGACCGCCTTCTTCAACGCCCTGATGACCGAGCACTTCGTCCTCGAGAGCGCGCGGAGCATCACGGTCAGCGAGTCGAGCAGCCGCTCCTCGCTGTACCTCACCACGCTCTCCAGCTCGCTCGTCGCCTTCGGGTTCCTCGCGCACACGCCCTTCGCGCTCGGGTTCCTCGGCGCGATCATCCCGGTGATCGTCCTGCTCGGTGCCTTCACCTACGAACGCCTCGTCGAGACCTCGCTCGAGGACGTCGCTGCGCTCGCCGCGATGCAACGGATCCGTCGCTACTACGGTCGGCTGCTGCCCGAGGCCGACACGTACTTCCCGATGCCCCGCGGGCGGCACGCGGCGAACGAGCTGCTCGACATCGGCCGGGCCCCGTCGTGGTACCGGCTGCTGTTCACGATGTCGTCCGCGATCGCGGTGGTGAACTCGATCGTCGCCGGCGCCGGGGTCGCCATCCTGGTCGACCAGCTCGGTGTCGACGACCCGGGTTCGATCGCGTGGGGCGTCGGATCGGCGGTGGTGCTGGCCGTGGCACACCTGTCGTACCAGGTGCGGTCGCACACCACGATGCACGAGGTGATCGCCCGGTCGGAGGCGCTCGACACCGACCGTCGGCTGCCCTGACCGGTCGCGGGAGGCCGCGTCCCGGCGTCAGCGTCGCTCGGCCAGCTGCTCCGACCAGTCGCGGGGGAGCCGGTCGGCCGGACCCGGCACCGACTGGGTCGTCGGGTGTGCCTGCGGGTCGGCGAGGCGGGGTCCGTCCACGAAGTCCTGCGCGACGAAGTCCCAGAACCACCCCTCGCCCGGCTCGAACGACTGCATGACCTCGTGCCCGGTGACCGCGAAGTGCGCGGTGGCGTGCCGGTTCAGGGAGTCGTCGCAGCAGCCGACGTGCCCGCAGGCGGCGCACCGACGCAGGTGCACCCACCACGAGCCCGTCGCGTCGCACTCCACGCACCCCGTGCCGGACGGGGGGACGGACGGGGAGACCATGGTCGCGCGTGCACTCATGGTCCAACCGTGCGCCGCGCACCCACCGGAGCGCTTGAGTCAAACGGCGCTGGTACCGCGCGGGCGGACTTCCTACGGTCGAACCGAGGCCGGACGAGGAGTGCGTGGTGCGGGAGACGACGGATGACAGGACCACGTCCTTGACGACCCTCGCCACGTGGGCGCAGCAGGTCGTCGACGATCCTCGGCACCGACGACCGGCCGTCCACGTCCCGGTCGCCGTGGCGGACCTCGGTCGGCACGGCACCCTCGGGCTCGGTGCGCTCGCCGGTACCGGCACCGGCACCGCCGATGGCCTGGTCGTGTTCGACCGCCGGTGCTTCCGGATGCTGCCGGACGGCGCCGCAGCGGTCGCGGACACGGCCGACCCGGTCGCGTTCGCGGTCGTCTCGACGTTCTCGCCCGACCTGGTGGTGACGGTCGCGTCGGTCGCCTCCGTTGCCGACCTGGAGGCTCGGATCGCCTCCGTCCTGCCGCCGCGCGACTTCGCGGTGGCGGTCTCGGTCGACGGCGTCTTCGACGAGGTCCGGACCGAGGACGGCACGACCGGGACGACGGTGCACCGCGCGGTGACGGGGCGTCTCGTCGGCTTCCGGACGCCGGGCCCGAGCGGGGGCCGTGCCGACCTGCACCTCGGGTTCCTCGACGCCACCCGCACCCGCGCCGGAGCGCTCGCCGGGTTCGCGGGGTTCTCGGGAAGGATCGAGCTCGGCTTCTCCACCGCGCCGCACCTGGCGGTTCGTGCGCTCGGTGCCGGGTTCGACGGGGGACCGGTGTGACCCGGTGCGACCCGGTGCGGTCCGACCGGAGGTCAGCCGGACCGGTGCTGCCGGAACCGCGCCGCGAGCTCCCGGCGGGATGCCACGCCCCACTTCGTGTAGACGTGCCGGACGTGGCTCGTCACCGTGTGGGTCGAGATGAACAGGTCGGACGCGATCTGCTGCGTCGTCAGGCCAGCGGCGACCCGTTCGACGACCTGGGTCTCGCGAGCGGTGAGCCCCGGGAGTCCCGAGGCGCCCGACGCAGTGGTGTCGGGGGTCGCCGCCCGGACGGTCACGCCGACGCCCCGCAGGTGCCGCCGCGAGCGTTCGGCCTCGCGCAGGGCGCCGGCGTCGTCGAACATCGTGGTCGCCTCCCGCCACACCTCGACGGCCGCGGGCACGGAGCGCCGCCGCAGGGCGTTCCCGAGGTCCGCGAGCGCCGCGGCGAGCACGAGCCGGCGGTCGACCCGGCGCAGCCGCTCCACCGCCGCGCCGAGGTGCTCCACGGAGTCGTGGACGAGTCCGTGCACGTGCAGCCAGGTCCCGCCGCACAGGTCGTTGTCCGGGTTCGCCGCGGCCCGGAGTCGCGCCACCCGTTCGATCCGCTCGAGTCGGTCCCGTCGGCCCCCACGGATCGCGATGCGCGCCAGGTGGACGTCGTCGGCGAAGTCGGCCGGGCTCGACATCGACGCGACCGGTTCCTCCAGGCTCCGCCACGCCACCTCGCTGCGGTCGACGGCGGCCCGCACATCACCGTGCGCGTCGGCTTCGAGCGCCAGCAGCCACGAGCCGGAGCGTGCGAAGGCCGGATCGGCGTGCAGGGCCTCGGCGAAGTGCCGCGTCCGGTCGGCCGCTGAGCGGTCGCCCTGCAGCAGCGCCGTACGGAAGAGGACCGTCCCGGCCGTGAGCGCCGCGAACTGACCGAGCTCCAGGTCCTCGGCCAGGTCGAGGACCGACTCGGCCGACGTCTTGGCGTCCTCCAGGCGGCCCTGGTCGAAGAGCACCCGCGTGCGCAGCATCATCCAGGCGGCGGTCGGACGGGCCAGGTGGTTGCGGCGGGTCTCGATGGCGTTCGCCTCGGCGATGCGTCCTGCCCGTTCGGTGTCACCGAGTGCACCCGCGAGGAACGCCACCCAGAGCCCCTCGGGCAACCAGGTGCTCGACGAGCCCCCGGTGGCGGCGATCCGGCTCATCGCCGACGTGATCGCCTGCGTCGCGTCCGCGAACCGGCCCTCGTTGAAGGCGAGCACGGACGCGCTGGCCTCGAAGGTGGCGACGGCGACCGGGTCCGCGTCACCATCGCCCGTCGCCCGGGCCTGCCGCAGCGCGGTCGCGAGGTCCGCGTGCCGTCCGGCCTGGGCGAGGTTCAGCGCGCGGACGGCGAGCAGACGGGACCGCACACCGGCGCTCACGCCGGGCAGGGCCAGTGCGGACTCGACCGTCCGCAGCGCTTCCGGCTTCGAGCCCTCGGTCTGCAGCCGCGCCAGGGTGAGGTGCAGGCGTGCGTCGTCCTCCGGGGCGAGGCGGCCCTGCAGGTCGTCGAGCAGCGCGCGGGCCTCGGCCGTCCGACCGCTGTGCCAGAGCAGCGGCAGGACGTCGACGACGATGCCGGGCAACGCCGGGGTGCCGTGCGCGACGTCGGCGGCGCGGAGGGCGAGCGCGCCGGCCTCGGTGGGATCCGTGCTCGCGAGGTCGATCGCCACCGTGCGCAGGACCTCGGCGGCCCGGACGTCCCCGCGCTGCGCCACCGCGGCGATGCGCGCGGCGATCGAGACCGGTGGGACACCCTGCCGCAGGAGTTCGTCCACCGCTTGCCGGAGCAGGTCGTCGCGGACTGCCGCGGGGATCATCGACTCCGCCGCCTCGCGGAGGACGTCGTGGCGGAACGACAGGTCCGCGCCGTCGTCGACGAGCACGCCCGCCTCGATCGCTTCCTGCAGCCCGGGGAGCAGTCGCTGCACCGGCTGGTCGAGCATCGCCGACAACGACCGCACCGAGAACGAGCGTCCCAGGGTCGCTCCGACCTGCACGAGCTGCTGCGTGGGCTTCGACAGGCGTCGGAGGCCCTCGCGGATCGACGCACCGAACCTCGCCGGCAGCGCGGCGCCCGGCATCGTGGCGACGCCGTCCACGATCGCCAGCAGGCCTTCGTCGACGAGCCCGCGGACGAGTTCGGCGACGAGGATCGGGATGTGCTCCGTCCGGCGCGCCGCACGGAGGACCGAGCCGTCCGGCGTCGCGCCGACCAGGTCGGCGATCATCGCGGCGGTGGCCTCTTCGTCGAGCGGGTCGAGGTCGAGGACCCGTCCCGTCGCGGCGAGCTCGTCGACGGTCGCCGTCACCGGCGGGTCCTGGTGCTCGGTCCGGACCGCGACGACCCAGAGCACCGGGACGTCGGCGAGTCGACGCGACAGCGATCGGAGCACCGCCAGGGTCGTCGTGTCGCACCACTGCAGGTCGTCGACGACGACCACGACGCCGTCCGACGCCGCGGCCCGCTCCAGGTCGTCCTGGAGCTGCTGGAGGAGCCAGTACCGCGCCTCCGTCTCCAGCGTCACCGCGCTGAGCCGGACGCGGTCGGAGATCGGCCGGGGCCCGGCGCCGAGCGCGTCCATGATCGGTGCGAGCGGGATCAGGCGTGCGTCGCGGTCCGTGCGACCGACGGCCACGCGGAGGCCGGCCACGGTCGCCTGGTCGACGACGTCCTCGAGCAGACGCGACTTGCCGACCCCCGCTGCTCCGCGGACGACGAGCACGTCACCAGCACCCCGTGCCAGACCGGCCAGGGCATCGGCGGCGACGGCCTGCTCGATGCTCCGGCCGCGGATCGGCAGCCGGTTGCTGGGCACGGCGGACACCGGCACGGAGACCTCGTCTCCGCGGGGAAGCAACTCCTCGTCCGTCAACACGGCGGCCACCAGTCCTCGTCGGTGGCTGGAGTCTACGAACGGACCGCGGGCTCGCGACGGGCCCTGCCGTTACCCCGGCGACGGGTTCCGGTGACGCTCCTGGGCCGTCCGCCCGGGGTGTCGCGGGTGGTGGCGGGAGCATCCGGGGCCCACGGAGCGCGCGGCCGGCGAGGGTGTCCCTGACAGGGTCACGTCCGGACGTCGCCCGCCCCGTCGCCTCCCAGTCGCAGGAGCGCATCCCGGAGTCCGGCGCGCGTCGTCACGCCGAGCTTCGGGAACAGCCGGTACAGGTGCCCGCTCACGGTGCGCGGGGAGAGGTACAGCTGCCCGGCGATCTGCTTGTTGGTCAGCCCGGCCGCAGCGAGGGACGCCACACGGCGTTCCTGTTCGCTCAGGTCGACCGCCTCCAGCGCCGTCGGCACCGGACGGGCGGCACCGGCTGCGCGCAGCTCGCGTTCCGCGCGGGCCTGCCAGTCACCGGCACCGAGCACCTCGAAGGCGCGCGCCGCCATCCGGAACTGGCCCCGGGCCTCCAGGGCGTGCATCCCACGACGCAACCACTCGCCGTAGGCCAGACGGACGCGGGCCACCTCGAACGGCGAGACGTCGCCGTCGACGCTGGCCAGCGCGTCCTCGAAGAGGGCGCGGGCCCCGTGCGTCTCGTCGACGACCGCTCGGCAGGCGAGCAGCACCAGGGAGCGGCGCGGGGTCGGCTGGACGGTGAACGCCCGTTCCGCCCGGGCCACCAGCGCGGCACCGTGGTCGGCCAGGCGGAGCCGCGCAGCCGACTCCACCGCGTCGAGCAGCTCGATCGGTCCGTAGCTGCTCTCGAGCCACCGCTCCGCCCTGCCCGGTCGCGTCGCCGAGCGGCTGTAGGCCTCCTCGAACCGTCCCGTCGCGACGTCGAGCGCGGCGCGGGCGTGCTCCGCAGCCCGGGCGACCAGCGGCGTACCGTGCTGCGCCGCCCACCGTGCTGCGCGGTCGGCCTTCCGTGCCGCCTGCTCCGGCTCGCCCTGCACGGAGAGCACCAGTGCCTGCAGCGCCTCGGTCAGCGCGACGAGCGTCCCGGCCTGCCAGCGCTCGGCCGCTCGGTGCACGTGGTCGAACGCCGCCCGCGCCGCGTCGAGCCGCCCCGCCTGGTAGTGCGTCACGGCGGCACGGCACGAGCTGAAGTAGCCGAGGAGCCCGGCGTCGCCCGTCCGCCGGAGCACGGTCTCCACCTGGTCCCGGCGCGGATCCGTCGAGTCGAGCAGCGTCCACGCGATGTGCAGTGCCACGGCCTTCCACGGTCGGGTGTCGGCAGCGGACGCCTGCACCTCGCGGTACAGCGCGGCACGCTCGTGCTCGGTCCGGCCGGATCCGTCCACACAGTCCTCGACGAGCCGCAGCACCGGGTCGAGGTCGCGGTCCGCGGTCAGCGCCAGCGCCTCGTCCCACCAGGAGTCGTGCCCGCCGAGGTAGCAGAGCACGTGCAGCGTCGCGACCAGGACGTCGTCGGCGCCCGCCCGGTCGGACTCCCCGAGCGCGGCCAGGACGGTCCGCCTGCCGGCGTGCACGTCACCGGACCGGACCGCCCGGACGAACTCGACCGCCGCCACCAGCGACGGATCGGGTCGGGTGCCCCGGCGGACGGCCCGTTCGGCCTCGGTGTCGACGAGACCGAAGTCCCCGGTGAAGGCGGCCGTGACGGTGACGGAGACGTCGGCCGACGGCAGCCGGGTGCCCGATCCGGCCAGGGCCCGGCCCTCGCGCACCGCGACCACCACGACCGTCCCGAGGTCCCGCGCCAGTGCGGCGAGCAGGTCCTGCAGCACGGTCCTGGCGTCCTCGTCGAGCGCGTCGAAGTCCTCGACGAGCACGACGCTGCGGGTGGGCCCCGGTGCCCCGGCGTCGTGCGCCCGGACGAGGGCGAGCCACGGGGCCAGCGACGCGGCCTCGATGACGGGGTCACCGCCCACCGCACGCCACCGGACGACCGTGTGGCCGTCCGCCCGGGCGGCGTCGGTGATGTCCGCGAGTGCCCGTGCCCGGACGGACGCGTCCGGTCCGGTGACGACCACGAAGGGATCGGTGCCGCCGGACGGCGAGCGCAGCGCCCGCCCCGTGCCGTCGTCGTGCGCCGGTCGTGCGTCCGAGATGCTGATCGTCATCGTCGCTCCTGGATCGTCGGTCGACCGTGCCGCCCGGGAGGACCGTGGCGGCTGCTCCGGACGCTAGCGACGACGACGCGGTCACCACATCACCCCGTGGTCGCGCGGGCATCCCCCCTTGCGGAGCGGGTCATCCGACTCAGGCGTGACGGGGCACCGGGTGGCGATGCTCGACGGGAGACACCCCACGGCACCGAACCGCACCGTCAGGACGGCTGCGGAGGAAAGGCGGACACCATGGCCTCCGTCCACGGCGCACCCTGATGCCCGGCGCACCGGGCAGCCGCGTCCCCATCGACGCGCAGAGCGTCGACGCACCGCTGTCCCGTTCGGCGGTGTTCCTGACCCTCGACGTCGGGCCGGACGACGACGACCTCGATGCCGTCCGCGACGTGCTCAGCGACCTCGACGGCCTGCTGAAGACGGTCGGGTTCCGCGACCTCGACGCGCACCTGTCCTGCGTCGTCGGGATCGGGGCGGTGGCGTGGGACCGGTTCTCGCCGCATGCCCGCCCGGACGCGCTGCACCCGTTCCCCGCGCTGACCGGGCCGGTCCACTCGGCGCCGTCCACCGGGGGAGACCTGCTCTTCCACATCCGGGGTGAACGCACCGACGTCTGCTTCGAGTTCGAACGCCTGCTGCTCGCCGCGCTCGGGGACCACGTCACCGTGGTCGACGAGGTCAGCGGCTTCCGGTACTTCGACACCCGCGACCTGCTCGGCTTCGTGGACGGCACGGCGAACCCGGTCGCGCAGGACCTGGCAGCCTCCGCACTCGTCGGCTCCGACGACCCGGACTGGGCCGGTGGCAGCTACGTCGTCGTCCAGAAGTACCTGCACGACCTGCCGGCGTGGAACGCCCTCGGGACGGACGCGCAGGAACGCATCATCGGCCGGTCGAAGTCGGACAACGTGGAGCGGGACAGCGCCACCGAGGTCCGGCCGTCGCACAAGTCGCTCGCGACCATCGTCGACGACGACGGGGTCGAGCACGACGTCCTCCGCGACAACATGCCCTTCGGTCGACCCGGCAGCGGGGAGTACGGCACCTACTTCATCGGCTACAGCGGTGAGCTCTGGGTGCTCGAACGGATGCTGGAACGGATGTTCGTCGGCGATCCTCCCGGGACGTACGACCGGCTGCTCGACTTCTCGCGT
The DNA here is from genome assembly GCF_003234695.1 of Curtobacterium sp. MCLR17_042. Taxonomy (NCBI): domain Bacteria; kingdom Bacillati; phylum Actinomycetota; class Actinomycetes; order Micrococcales; family Microbacteriaceae; genus Curtobacterium; species Curtobacterium sp. MCLR17_042. Next base: position 347,290 of record NZ_QKTD01000002.1, on the reverse strand, counting down.
GCGGTCACCGGGGCGACGTTCTTCGCACCCGCTCGCGATCGTCTGGTGGACCTCGCCGCGCTCGCGGCACCACCGTCGCCGTCCGTGGTGACGGCCCCCGACGCCACCGGTCCCGGTCTCGGCATCGGTTCGCTCCGCAGCACGGAAGGGCACACGCCATGAACCACCTCCTCCGCGAACTCGCGCCGTTCGGCGACGACACCTGGGCGGTGCTCGACGCCGAGGCCCGTGACCGGCTGGTCCCGGCGCTCGCCGCACGGCGCATCGTCGACTTCGACGGACCGCGCGGCTGGAAGTGGTCCTCGGTCGACCTCGGCCGCACCGACGCGGTGACCGGCGGGGTTGCCGACGGCATCACCGCACGGCGACGCCGGGTCCTGCCGCTCTGCGAGGTCCGTGCGACCTTCACCGTCGCGCTCGAAGAGCTCGTGGACTCCTCCCGCGGCGCCACCGACGTCGACCTGGGCGACCTCGACGCGGCCGTGCTGCGGCTCGCGGCCCACGAGAACCGGGCGACGCTGCGCGGGTGGCCGGAGGGCGGCATCACCGGGGCCGGCCACGCGTCGACCCAGCCCGCACAGTCGCACGACGGCTCGCCGGCGTCGTTCCGGGCCGCGGTCACCGCTGCGGTCGCCGCACTCCGCGACGTCGGGGTCGCCGGGCCGTACGCCCTGGCCTGCAGCCCCCGTGACTGGGCGGACATCGTCGAGACCGACGATGCCGGCACACCCCTGCGTGAGCAGCTCGAGGGCATCACCGGCGGCCAGGTCGAGCGGGCGCCCGGCATCGACGAGTCGCTGCTGATCAGTCAGCGCGGCGGGGACTTCGTGTTCACCGTCGGCGAGGACCTGGCCCTCGGCTACCTGGGCCACGACGGCGTCGACGTCACGATGTACGTCGAGGAGACCTTCGCGTTCCAGGTGAACACCCCCGAGGCGTCCGTCGTCCTCCGCCGGTCACTCTGAGGAGCAGACACGACGGCCGGCCCGACGTGGTCCGATGCCCACCCGCACCGACGTGCGCGTCGCGCGGGTGGGCTGACCGCGACCATAGATCGGACGGGAGGCCCGTGGCGGATCCGCCACGGGCCTCCCGTCCGTCTGCCGGTCGCCGTCGCGACCCGCGCCGATCAGTAGAAGTTGTTCGCCTGCGAGTGCCCCCACGCCGCGCACGGGGTGCCGTAGGCCGAGCTGATGTACTGCAGGCCCCAGGTGATCTGGGTGGTGGCGTTGGTGCGCCAGTCCGCGGCGATCGTGGCCATCTTCGAGCCGGGGAGCGCCTGCGGGATGCCGGTCGCGCCGCCGTTCGCGTTGACGGCCTGGTAGTTCCAGCCGGACTCCTTGGTCCACAGGTTGTCGAGGCACTGGAACTGGTCGGCACCCCAGCCGTACTCCGACGACGCGAGCGAGCTCGCCGTGGCCTTGGCACCGGCGACGGTGTTGCCGGCGGCGAGCTTCCGGGCGGCCTCCGCTGCCTCGGCGGCAGCCTTCCGCTCGGCTGCGGCCTTCGCTGCGGCCGCGGCCTTCGCGTCGACGTCCCGCTTGTCCTGCGTGGCGCTCGCCTGGGCGACGTGCGTGGTCGACGCGACCGTCGTCGAGATGCGGTTCGTCAGCGCAGCGCCGGACAGGTCCGGGTAGTCGCTCAGCGCGTCGACGCGCTGTTCGAGCGCCGAGGTGTCGACCTTGTGGTTCGCGGTCTGCATGACGGTCTTCGCCGTGGTGATCGTGGCGGCGGCCTGGGCACGGTCGAGCGCGGTGCCGCGCAGGGCGGGCTCCGCGGTCGCCGAGGCGCTCGGGGTGCCGGTCGGCATGCCGAGGGCCTCGCCGATGGCGGGCTGCGTGCCGACGGTCAGGGCGCCACCGGCGACGGCGAGGACCGCTGCGCCTCCGGCGATCAGTGTCGCGCGGTGGCGCAGGGCCCGGCGCATCCGGCGGGTGGGGGTGTTCAGGGCTTCACGTCGGGTCGAGGCCGTCGTGGTGGGGAGCTCAGGGGTGTGTCGCATCGGTTCCGCAGGTCGGCGGCTCGGTGGGGGAGGGACTCCTGCTCACGCGACCGAGGTCGTGCGGGCACGCCGGAGGCAGGCGGTGTCGGTGACACCGTCGACGACGACGAGGAGTCCTCGAGCCGGTGAGGACCGGACGGTGGTGTGGGGCCCGTCCGTCCGCCGGGAGCAGCCGTGGGGTGGCCGCGGTCAGGCGGAGCCGACACCATGACCGGTCAGACTGGGCAGCGCGTCCAGGAACGCTGGCAGAACGGTCCGTCCACCGCTTGGTAACGGTTCGGTAACGGTCGCGCGGGGCCTAGAAGGTGTGAGGTTCCTGGGCGTGCTCGCCCTGAGCGACACGCTCGAGCGCGGCCAGGGCGCCGGCGATCGCCTGGACGTCCGACTCGTCGAGATCGGCGATGAGTTCGGCGACGATCCCGGTGCGGTTCGCGCGGGCCTGCTCGACCGCCTCGATGCCCTCCGGCGTGGCCGTCACCATGAACGCCCGGCCGTCGCGCGGGTCGGCTTCGCGCTGGATGAAGCCGCGCTGCTCGAGCTCGGTCAGGATGCGGGTCATCGTGGGCTTCGTGACCACCTCGATCCGCGACAGGTCGCCGGGGCGCAGGGGTCCGTGCCGCTGGATCGACGCGAGCGCCGACACGATGCCGTACCCGAGCGAGGCCGAGTCGGTGCGGGCCCGTCGGTTGATCCGACCGACCGCGGCGGCCAGGCGTGCGGCGACCTCGGTACGGTCCGTCGGGCGGGGGTTCATGTGCTGCTCCGGGTGCCTGGTTCAGGTGGTCGCCAGCGATGCTATCGGTCCGCGCGGCCCCGGGACTGGGAGCGTCACGCGCGTGGCCGGGCCGCCGGCCGGGAGGCCCGTGGAACGTCGACCGCCCGCCTCGCGTGTGCGAGACGGGCGGTTCCTGTACACGGGTACAGGTGAACTCAGTGCTTCTCGCCCGGCAGCTGGTGGATCGCCTCGGTCGCGAGCTCGGCCGTGACGTTGTCGCCGGTTTCGGTCGCCGTCCGGAGACGCCGGAAGTCCTCGGTCATCCGGTCCCAGTCGACCAGTTCGTCGAGGTTCGGCAGGCGCAACCGGAACGCCAGGCCGTCCATCGTGTCGCGGCAGACGCGCTGCAGGTTCTCGTTGCCGCACTCGGCGACGTACAGGGCGAAGACGTCGAGGGCGTCGTGGTTGACGGCGGCGACCTCGTGGGCCTCGAGCTCGGTGATCGTCTTGTCGAGCTGGGCCAGGATCTTCTTCCGGCTCGCCGAACCGAGGCGCGGGACCGCGAGTCGGACCACGCCGCCGAACAGCACGCCGAGGGTCTGCATCGCTTCGATGACCTCGGCGGGGTCCGGCGTGGTGACCCGGGTGTACCGGTTCGGGGCCATCTCGATCAGGCCGGCGCGGGACAGCTGGCTCAGGGCCTCGCGGATGGGTGTCCGGGAGACGCCGAGCCAAGAGATGAGCTCGTCGTCGTTCAGTCGTTCGCCCGGCAGGAGCGTGCCGTCCATGATCGCGTCGTGGATCTTGTGGCGGACGGTGTCACGGAGCAGCTGGTGCTCGGTCGGGGCGCTGCGGGGGACCGGCATGCGTTCTCCTTCGGGGGCGGCGGCGTCGGGGCGCCGGGCGAACGGGCACGGTCGACATCGCACGTGCTCGCATCACCGTACCTGATATGACAACGGCGTTGCGGTCGGCTCAGCGCGTGTCAGTGTCGACGTTCAGATACCGGTCACGCGTGTCGGGCGTCGTGCGTCGCGTGCGTCACTCGCGACCCGAGTGCTCCTCGAGCAGGCGGACCGTGGCCGGGTCCTCGGTGCCGTCGTACCAGCGGTCCAACACGGCGGCGAACGGCCGCGTGTCGGTCGCGACCCGGGCGAACAGCGTCATCGACGACCGGAGCTTCACCGAGTCGATGCCCCCGAGCAGGGCGTCGGAGGAGCGGGCGGGGGCGTCGTGTGCGACGTCGGTCGCCGTGCGCAGACGGGGCCCGAGTACCGGGTGCGTCAGGTAGGCGCGGGCTTCGTCCACGCCGGTGATCGCGTAGCGCACGGCCGTGGCGCTCCGCCCCAGACCGGCCAGCTGCGGGAACACGAACCACATCCAGTGCGACGACTTCCGGCCCCGACGGAGTTCGTCGAGCGCGACGTCGTACACACCCTGCTGGGCCCGGACGAAGCGGTCGAGGTCGAACGGGTCGTCGGCCTGTGCGTGCGGCTGTGCGTCCGTCACCGGACGACCCCGCCCCAGCCGTACCGGACGGTCGTGCCGTCGACCACGAGCAGGGAGTCCGGCGCCCGGTCGAACAGGCCGGGCATGCCGACGGCGTCGGGCAGGTCGCCCTCGAGCCGGTCGAGCGTGGCCGAACGGGTGGTGAGCACCGGGTGCTGCCGCTGCCAGAAGAGGGTCTGCGCCAGGTACCGCGCGTGGATGCCGGCGCGGGTGGTGAGCTCGGCGGCCAGCGGGGTGTCGACGACCTCGCCGGCGGTCACCCGCACCGAGGCCGCGTGCTTCGGCCGCACCGCACCGGTCGGGCGTTCCTGCCGGAGCGACCGCGCCCACCGCACGGGGTGCAGCGCGCGGGTCGGGTGCCGGACGGACCGGTGCGCCACCGCGTCACCGCGGCGACGGGAACGTGCGTGCGCGAACGTGTACGGCACGCCGAGCAGTGCGTGCGCGGCCACGATGGCGGGCACGTTCGCGGTGTCGACCGTGCGGTAGGTCACCCCGCGGCGCCCCTGGTCGTCCACCGTGAGCACCTCGATCGTGACCTCGGTCATGGTGCCGAGCCGCCCGGCAGAGGGGAACGGCGGCACCCGGGTCTCCCGGAACACGTACGCCGACAGCCCCACCCAGGCGCTGCCGTCGACCACGTCCGGACGGGTGCCGCGCGGGACGAGCCGCTGCAGCGACGCCGGGTCGTGCCGCCAGTGCGCGAACACGATGTCCTCCCAGGCGTGCTGGGTGACCGGGCGGTGCAGGAGCGGCACCGCCGCGCGGGTCCACGACGGCTGCGTCACGGCTTCGGTGCGTGCCGACCGACGCGCATGCTCCAGAGGACCAGCGGCAGCTGCAGGGGAAGCCGCAGGACCCCGATCAGCCGCATCGCTCGGCTCGAGCGGGGATGGTCGAGCAGGTCGTTCGCCATCTTGAGGTTCGCCGGGAACACCGCCGCGAACAGCGCAGCCGCCGCCCAGCCCGAGGCACGGCGGGTGGCGGGGAACGCGAGCCCGGCGGCGATGCCCAGCTCGGCCACCCCGGAGGCCAGCGTGGTCAGCCGCGGGGGCAGGGCCTCCGGCACGATCCGGTCGAAGTGGGTCGGGCGCAGGAAGTGCATGGTGCCCGCCGCGCCGAGGGCCACCGCCAGGATGGTGGCCGTGCGGTTGGCACGTCGGATCCGCTCACGTCGTCGCATGTGCCCCATCGTGCCCGCTCGTCCTCGGAAGCAGCCGGAGACGCTGCTCACGTCAGTGCACATCCACGTCAGTGCGCATTCACGTCAGTGCGGTCGCGACGAGGTCGAGGACCGCCGTCGCCACCTCGGCCTTCGTGCCGGACGTCTCGCGGACCACCTCGCCACCGGGCACCAGGACCTCGATCGCGTTCTCCTCGCGCTCGAAGCCGGCCGACCAGCCGACGTGGTTCACGACGAGCAGGTCCGCGGGCTTCCGGCTGATCTTCGCGCGCCCGAGCTCGATCCGCGCGTCGCGGTCGGGCTCGGTCTCGGCAGCGAACCCGACGATGATCTGCCCGGTCCGCCGCGCCGCCACGAGGTCGGCGAGCACGTCCGGGTTCCGCACCAGCTCGAGCGTCATGCGCTCGCCCTGCGCGTCCTTCTTGAGCTTCTCGGTGCGCACCTCGGCAGGTCGGTAGTCGGCGACGGCGGCGGTCATCACGACGACGTCCGCTTCGGTGGCGGCGGCGTGCACGGCCTCGGCGAGTTCGAGCGCGGACCCGACGGGCACCATGGTCGCGTCCAGTCCGGCGGTCAGCGAGCCCTCGACGTTCGCGGCGACGAGGGTCACGGACGCGCCACGACGGACGGCATCGGCGGCGATCGCGATGCCCTGGCGGCCGCTCGAGCGGTTGCCGACGAACCGCACCGGGTCGAACGGCTCGCGGGTGCCGCCCGCGCTGACGACGACACGGACGCCCGCAAGGTCGCCCTGCTCACCACGTGCCCCGGTGCTGGCCGCGGTGCCCGTGTCCGCGCTGCGGCGGCCGGCCGGGGCGGGGTGCTGGTCGAGCACGGCGAGCGCAGCGGCGACGATGTCCTCGGGCTCCGCCATCCGACCGATGCCCGCGTCGTCGCCGGTGAGCGCGCCGACGACCGGGCCGACCAGGTGGACGCCGCGGTCACGCAGCGTGGCGACGTTCGCACGGGTCGCGGGGTGCTCCCACATCTGCGGGTGCATCGCCGGGGCGACGACGACGGGTGCCTCGGTCGCGAGCAGCGTCGTGCCGAGCAGGTCGCTCGCCAGGCCGTGCGCCATCCGCGCCAACGAGTCGGCGGTGGCTGGTGCGATCACGACCAGGTCGGCCCGGCGACCGAGCGCGACGTGGCGCACCTCGGCGACGTCGTCCCACACGCTCGTGGTGACGGGGTTGCGGCTGAGGGCCTCGAGCGTCGGCAGCCCGACGAAGCGCAGGGCGCCCTCGGTCGGGACGACGTGCACGTCGTGGCCGCGCTTGACGAGGTCGCGGACGACCCCGACGGCCTTGTAGGCGGCGATGCCCCCGGTGATCCCCACGATGACGGTCAGGGCGCGCTCTGCTGCTGCGTTCACCTGGCTCACGCTACCGGGGCCACGTGCGAGGATCGACGGCATGTGCACCGTCGTCGTCCGCGTCGACCCCGGGTCCGCGTGGCCCGTCACCGTGCTCGCCCTGCGGGACGAGTCGCCCGAGCGCCCGTGGGACCCGCCCGCTGCCTGGTGGCCGGACCGGGACCCGGACCTCCGAGGTGTCCGTGACCGCTCCGCCGGTGGTGCGTGGCTCGCGGCGTCCGACCGTGCCGGCCTGGCCGTGGTGCTCAACCGCGCCGAACCCGTGACGAGCGTCGACGGCACGTGGACGACCCGCGGCGTGGTGCCGGTGGACGCCGTCGCCGACGACCTGCTGCCCGGACACGACGGCACGCTGCCGACCACGCGGGCCTTCAACCTGGTGCGCGCCACGGCCGAGGGTGCCTCGGTGCTGACCTGGGACGGCGAACAGGTCCGCACCACCGACCTCGGCCCCGGCGTCCACATGGTCACGCACGGTGCGGCCGACGACCCCGCGGCGCCGCGCATCGGTCGGTGGCTCGAGGCCTTCCGCGCCGTCGACGCCCCGGCCGGCCCGCCGGTGCTCGGCCCGTTCGACGAACTCCGCACCGTGGACTCCGGTGGCGACGCCGGGGACGGCTGGGGTGACTGGTTCGGCGTGCTGGCGGAGTCCTCAGCGTTGCCGAGCGACCACCCCGACGCGATCCTCCGCGACGTGCACGAGGCCGAGGGGCACATGACGACCCTGTCGATCGTCGCCGCGGCGATCGCGCCGGGCCGCACCGTCCTGCAGCACGCCCGCTTGACCGAACCCGGGAAGCTGGACGGGTCGGTGGAGCTGCACCGCGCCTGACGCTGGCGGCGTGCCGGACCCGCCCCGGGCCTCCCGGCCGCGCCCCGCGCGCAGGCCCCGCGCCCGCGCCCCAACGCGCACGACGTCCGAGTGGTGCGAGGTTGCGTCCTCGGTGCGACCCACGCCCCCTCGCACCACGTCCGGAACCTCGCACGGGCCGCGGCGCCCCTCGCACGGTGCGAGGCTAGAGCGGCGGGCGCGTCCCGGTGAGGTCCTCGGCGACGGCCCAGAGCGAGCGGGCGAGGTCGGCACTCCGCGCGGATCCGGGGATCGACACGGTGGTGGTCGGACCGGTCATGCCGAACGGACCCGAGGGGCCGTAGTACGCGCCGCCCACGGCGTTCGGCCCGACCGCCGCGTACAGCAGTGGCTCGGTGCCCTGCTCGACGGCCTGGGTGAACGGCAGGGCGCGGTTGCTCGACCGCACCGGCTTCGACCGCCCGAGTGAGCGTCCCGCGGCCTGCAGGTTCGTCCGGGTGTAGCCGGGGTGGGCGGCGGTGCTGACCAGGGGCACGTCGGCCTCGACGGTCAGGCGGTGCAGGTGCAGCGCGAGCAGCAGGTCGGCGAGCTTCGACTGCGCGTAGGCGCGCCAGCCGTTGTAGCCGCGCTCCCACTGCAGGTCGGCGAAGCGGATCCGGCCGGGGATCGCGGCGAGGCTCGACATCGTGACGACCCGGGGTGCCTCGGCCAGGGGACCGTCGGCGAGGGGCGTGCGCGCACGCAGCAGCGACGGCAGCAGCAGGTTCGTCAGGGCGAAGGGGCCGAGGAAGTTCGTGCCGAACTGCAGCTCGAAGCCGTCGACGGTCTCGAAGCGCTCCGGCGGGGCCATCACGCCGGCGTTGTTGACCAGGACGTCGATCGGACGTTCCTCGTCGACGATGCCGCTGGCGAAGCGGCGGACGCTCGCCAGGTCGGCGAGGTCGAGTTCGCGGACCTCCACGTCGGCTGCGGGGTGGGCGGCGCGGATGCCGGCGCCGGCGGTCTCGCCCTTCTCGGCGCTGCGGACGGCGAGCACGACGCTGGCGCCGGCTCCGGCGAGGCGCAGGGCGGCCTCCTGTCCGGTGCCGCTGTTGGATCCGGTGACGACGATGCGGCGTCCGGTCTGGTCGGGGAGGTTCGGCATGCGGGTGACCGTACTCGTCCGGGCTGGCCGACCCCGGTCCGGGCCCGGCCCGGGCCCGTGCCGACCCGGTCGCCGACCCCGTGCGCGCACGCCGCCGCCGTGCTATGTTGATGCAAACGCATGGAAGTGCGACCAGGAGGACACCATGAGCAACGCATTCGGCACCGACCGTCCCTCGGACGTCCCGCCGCCCGCACCCGACCGGATCGGACCGCTGCAGCTCGGCCTCGACACCTTCGGTGACGTCACCGAGCGCGCCGACGGCAGCCTGCAGTCCGACGCGCAGAGCATCCGCGACGTCGTCGACCAGGCCGTCCTCGCCGACCAGGTCGGCGTCGACTTCATCGGCGTCGGGGAGCACCACCGAGCCGACTTCGTCGTGAGCGCCCCCGAGGTCGTCCTCGCCGCGATCGCCGCCAGCACCGAGCGCATCCGGATGGGCTCCGCGGTCACGGTGCTGTCCTCCGACGACCCCGTCCGCGTGTACGAGCGCTTCGCCACCGTCGACGCCCTGTCGAACGGCCGCGCCGAGGTCATCCTGGGCCGTGGCTCCTTCACCGAGTCGTTCCCGCTGTTCGGCTACGAGCTGAGCGACTACGAGGTCCTGTTCGAGGAGAAGCTCCAGCTCTGGGCGGCCCTGCGCGGCGGCGACGCCGTCACCTGGTCCGGCACGAAGCGCGCGGGCCTGGTCGACCAGGACGTCTTCCCGAAGCTCGAGCACGGCGCCATCCCGACGTGGATCGGTGTCGGCGGCTCCCCGCAGTCGGTCATCCGTGCCGCGTCGTACGGCCTGCCGCTGTTCCTCGCCATCATCGGCGGGCAGCCCGCCCAGTTCGCCCCGTTCTCGCGCCTGTACCGCCAGGCCCTCGCGCAGCTCGACCTGCCGCAGCAGCCCATCGCGATGCACTCGCCGGGCTTCGTGGCCGCCACCGACGAAGAGGCCGCCGAGCGCTACTGGCCGTACCACAAGGCCGTCACCGACCAGCTCGGCCGGGAGCGCGGCTGGCCGCCCCTCGACGTCGCCGGGTACCGCGCGAGCCTGTCGGCCGGCGGCTCGCTCTACGTCGGCTCGCCGGAGACCGTCGCCCGGAAGGTCGCGCGCAACATGCGGATCCTCGGCGCCTCGCGCTTCGACATGCGGTACGCGACGGGTCGCCTGCCGCACGCCGACATGATGCGCTCGATCGAGCTCTACGGCACCGAGGTCGCACCCCGCGTGCGCGAGCTGCTGGCGCAGCCCGTCCCCGTCGCCTGACGGCCGCTGGCCCGTCCGGGGTCCGGTCCGGTTCGGTCCGCAAAACACCGGTGTTCGCGCTCCACACCCCCCTTCGCGGGTGTTCGGAGCGTGGACACCGGTGTTTTGCGTCCAGGTTCCGGCGGGCAGCGGGCGCGCGGGTGACGGCCGGGAGGCCCGGGGCGGCCGCCGAGATCGGCTCACGGGGGCCGCGGGTACGGTCCAGGGCATGTCGTCACGCCCCGACCACGCCTCCGGTCCCGCTGCTGGTCACGCCTCCGACTCCGTCGTCGAACGCCGGTTCCGCGGCCGGATCATGGGCGTCGGCACCACCTCGGGCGTCCGGATGGTCGTCGGCATGTGGGACCGCTCGCCGTTCGGGCCGTTCACGGACGTGTTCCTCGAACTCCCCGACGGCACCAGTGTGCTGCTCGCGCCCGACGAGATCGTCGCCGCGTACGTCTCCGGCACCTACCGCTTCGACACCGTCTCGGTCGTCGACGTCCGCGCTCGCCGCACCGCGCGCGGGCTCGAACTGTCCGCCGGGGCGCTGCAGGCCTCGATCGACGTCGGCGGCATCTCGCCGCTCGGCCGGATCCTGCGCATCGTCCCGAAGCCGATCGCCCGCGATCCGCGCTGGCTCGCCGCGATCGACCCGGTGGCACGCCTGCTCGCGCCGGGGTCCGGCACGGCGGGTTCGGCGGGCAACGGCCGCCGCGAGTACTACGGCGTGACCGGGGCGCACGACGTCACCGGCGTGCGGGGGACCTGGGCGGGGGAGCCGCTCGGGGCCCTGGCGCCGCTCGACCCGCCCGTGGCGTTCGGCTTCGCCTCGATGCCGAAGATCCCGCAGGTCGTCGACGTCGAGACCACGATCCGCGAACCCGCCTGACCCGCGCCCACCCCGCGCCCGACCCCCGCCCCACTTCGTGAGCAGGAACGGTCGGTTCGCCGGTGCGGACGCGACATCGTGTGCTCACGATCCCGACGTCGTGGACGGCGCGCGCGCCGGGCGGGAGCGGCGTGGCGGGCGTGCGCCGGGCCTCCAGGCCGACCGTGACCGGACCACGTCGACGCGCCGGGCTGACGCGTCCAGCGCCGGAGGGGCACACTGGTCGGAACGGTACGGCCCCGTGCACCGACGGTCGCACGTCGGCGGAGCGGGGCGCATGACGCAAAGGAGCACCATGACCGACACACAGACGGACCAGCGCGCCGCCATCTCGGACATCGTCCACGGCGCCCACACGGCACTGCTCACCACGGTGAGCGAGGACGGGAACCTGCACGCCAGGCCCCTCGCGGTGCAGGACAAGACGTTCCACGGGACCCTGCGGTTCCTGGTGCAGGACGGCAGCGAGAAGGTCGAGGACATCGCGCGGAACCCGCACGTCAACGTCTCGATCGAGTCGCAGGGCGGGTACCTGTCCATCGCCGGGACCGCGACCGTGACCCAGGACGACTCGGTCGTCGACGAGCTGTGGTCCCCGTTCGCCGAGGCCTGGTTCCCGGAGGGCCGCCAGGACCCGTCGATCCGGCTGCTGACGGTCGAGGGGGTCTCGGTCGAGTACTGGACCCAGGACACCGGGCCGGTCGGCAGCCTGGTACAGATGTTCAAGGCGGCGCTCGGCAAGCAGAGCCAGCCGGACACCGGCGACCACGGCACGGTCGAGCTCTGAGGCGCGACGCCTGACGCCTGACGCACGACGCCGTCGTCCTGTCCGGACGGCGGCGTCGCGTCATGTCGGGACGCGTGCCTCCGAGAGCTGCGCGTCAGCCGCTCACGGAGGGCCGAGCAGCCACAGCACCGCGACCAGGACCGGCTGCCCGGCCAACGCGGCCGTCACGAAGGTCCACCGCATCCAGGGCTTCGCGACCAGCTCGGGCGACCCGAACAACGGGGCGAGCGGCATGAGCAGCCGCGGGGTCGAGGCCATCGGCAGCGACACCGCGAAGATGTACAGCGCGTACGCGGCCGAGTACAGCACCGTCGTGGGACCGAGTCGCAGCGTCGAACGGCGGAGCAGCCAGATCGGGTACGTGACGAGCAGGAACACCACGATCAGGATCCCGCCCACGCCGAGCCAGCGACCCGCGATGAGGAACCACGGCGTCAGCGGCACGAAGTCCACCCGGCCGATGAAGTTCACCCACCAGGACATCTCGGTCTCCAGGTAGGCGTTCGGTGTCCCGGTGGCGTGCGAGGCGATCACCGGCCAGGCGAGCCCCGCGAGGACCATGGTCAGCCCCGCGGCGACGACCCGGGCCTGCTCGCGGAGCGGGAAGCTCTCGAACACCCGACCGGTCTCGCGCCGCGCACGGACCCACCGCACGAGTGCGACGACGCCGAGCACGAGCGGGATCGCCAGGGCGCCGGGGCGGGTGAAGGCCGCGGCGACGCCGAGTGCCGTCAGGAGCCCGTAGCGCCGACGCTCCAGCGCGAGCAGCGCCCCGAACGACAGCGCGAGGAACATGCTCTCCGCGTACCCGACCTGCAGCAGGAACGACAGCGGACCGCAGCTGAAGAAGAAGACCGCCCACATCGCCGCGGCGTGTCCGGCGCGGTCCCGCACCAGGCGGTGCAGCAGGTAGGTGGCGAGCAGCCCGGCGACGATCGCGACGAGCGGGGCACCGAGTTCGAACGGCACCCCGGTCGAGGCGGTCAGCGCCCGGATCGTGAAGGGGAACGCCGGCAGGAAGGCCCAGGCGTTCTGCGCGACGTTGCCGGCGGCGTCGAGCGGCAACGCGTCGGGGTACCCGTGCAGCGAGATCTGCTCGTAGTACTGCCCGTCCCAGGCCACCAGGAAGGCACCGAAGCCGTGCTCGTTGCCCCAGATCGCGTTGCCCGGAAGCGCGCGACCGATGAGCGGGTACGCGAGCGCGAGCCACAGGGTCGACAGGACCCGGCCGCCCGTCCAGACGAGCAGGACCGCCGCCCACGCCGGCAGGGAAGCCACGGTGTCCAGGACACGTCGTCGACCGCTGGACGTGCCCGCGGCGACCACGCCGGCACTGTCGGTGCGGCTCACGCGCGAGTTCCTCGGCGTTCGTGTGGTCGGGTCGGCACCCGGACAGGTTAGTCGGCCCGAGCGTGAGGATCGCACGGAACTGCGCCTGGAGGCCCGACCCGCGTCGTGCGCGCTGTCTCGCGCCCGTCCCGTGGCCGGTGCGACGTCCGGCGTGGGCGGTGCCGCGCCCGGTGTCGCGTCCGGTGGGCGGCCCGTCCGTGACGGGGCGGACGTCGGCGGGCATAGTCTCGGTGGGCGATGACGACGACGGCGACGACACCCAGACGACGGACGGGCAGCACGGCGGTCGCCGTGCTGGTGGCCGGGACCTTCTTCATGGAGCTCCTGGACGGCACGATCCTGGCGACCGCCGCCCCGGCCATGGGGCGTGACCTCGGGGTCGACTCCGCCGCGGTGGGCGTCGCGATCACCGCGTACCTCGTGACCCTCGCGGTGTTCATCCCGGTGTCCGGCTGGCTCACCGACCGGATCGGTTCCCGGACCGTCTTCGCCGGGGCCATCGCGCTGTTCACGATCGCGTCCGCCCTGTGCGCGCTGTCCACCGGGCTGGTCGAGCTGACGCTGTGGCGCATCCTGCAGGGCCTCGGTGGGGCGCTCATGGTGCCCGTCGGCCGGCTCGTCGTGCTCCGGAGCGCCGGGCGCGAACAACTCGTCACCGCCATCGCCATCCTGACCTGGCCGGCCCTCGCCGCACCGATCATCGCGCCGTTCATCGGCGGGGTCCTCGTCGAGACGCTGACGTGGCACTGGATCTTCCTCATCAACATCCCGCTCGGCGTCATCGCCTTCGTCGCCGCCCTGGTGCTCGTACCACAGGAGCGTGCGGCGCAGCGGGTGCCGTTCGACTGGTTCGGGTCGCTGCTCGCCTGCGTCGGGCTCGGTTCGCTCGTGGTCATGGCCTCGCTGCTCGCGCTCGACGTCGTGCCGGTCACCGCGGTCGTCGTCTCCGGCGTCCTCGGTGCGGTGTGCTGCTGGCTCGCGATCCGGCACTTCCGCCGGGCTCCGCACCCGATCATGGGGCTCGACGCGTTCCGACTCGAGACCTTCCGGGTGTCGCACGCCGGCGGCAGCCTGTTCCGCCTGGCGGTGTCCGCGGTGCCGTTCGTGCTCCCGCTGCTGTTCCAGGACGCCTGGGGCTGGAGCGCCGTGCTCGCCGGGTCCGCCGTGCTGTGGGTGTTCGTCGGCAACCTCGGCATCAAGCCGATGACCACCCCGTTCCTCCGCTGGTTCGGCTACCGCCCGGTGATCATCGTGTCGTCGGCCGTCGCCGCGCTGACCGTGGTCGCGATGGCGTTCATGACCGAGGACACCCCGTTCTGGCTGCTCGCCGTGCTGCTCGTCGTCAGCGGTGCCGCCCGCTCCGTGGGCTTCACGGCGTACAACACCATCGCCTTCGCCGACGTCGAGCAGGCCGACATGACCCCCGCGAACACGCTGTCGTCGACGCTGCAGCAGACCGCCGCGGGCTTCGGTGTCGCCGTCGCCGCCGTGGTCATCCGCGCGGCCTCCGGGCTGGGCGGCGACGGACCGTACGCGGCCGCGTTCTGGGTCATCGCCGCCCTGCTCGTGGTCGCCTGCGTGGAGGGCATCCTGATGAGTCGCACAGCGGGCGACACCGTCCGCCCGGTCCGCCGTGTCCGCGCCTGATCCCGCCGCTGTCCGTTTCCGTCACGGTCACACGGTGGAAACCCGGCAGGCGTTACAGTCTCAGCAACCGTCCGCGGTACCCGAGTACGGTGACCGCGGCAGGGTGACCGGAACACCCGGACAGGAAGGCAGCATGGCCGCGCCAGAGCAGCAGAGCACGATCGCATCAGAGCAGACCGTGCAGCCCACGCAGCTCCGTGTCGTCAGTTACAACCTCCGCGAGCACACCGCGAACAGCGAGCTCGCCGCACTCGCCGAGGCGTCCGACGCCGACGTCCTGTGCGTGCAGGAGTGCGACAGCAACGACCTCGCACCGTCGATCGGCGGCCTCTCGCTCGCCGCGTCGACCCGCACCAACCGACTCGGGCTCGCGATCTACAAGCGCGACGACCGCTTCGAGGTGCAGGACTTCAGCATCCACTCGCTGCAGAAGTCACTGCACGACCGGGTCCTCGCACCCGCGCACGAACGGCTCATCGCGATGCACCTGCGCGACACCGAGGCCGACGCCGAGGTCGTCGTCGCGTCGTTCCACGCCTCGCCCCTGACCGCGACGAACTCCCTGCGCCGCAAGCAGATCGAGGCCGCGCACCAGTTCCTGCGCGAGCTGGCGAAGGACGTCCCCGCGGTCATGGTCGGCGACTTCAACTACCCGTGGTTCCAGACGAACCTGCGCCGCAAGATCGAGCAGGGCGGGTTCGCGCTGTCGCTGTCCGACCAGCCGACGTACCTGCGCTACCGCAAGTTCACGGGCCACTTCGACTTCGCGACGAGTGTCGGCCTGCACATCGCGGGCGTCGAGACCCTGCCGGCCGGCATCTCCGACCACCGCCCGATCCTGGTCCGTGCCCACTACGAGCACCCCGGCGAGACCGGCGCCGTCACCACCGTCGAGGCTCCCGCCGCCTGACCCGCGTCGGCGGCCGCTTGTGTCGGCCGCCCAGGTTGCACGACATGCCGCGTGCGCATCGCCGAGCGGTCGGGAACTGTCGGTTGCGGGGGCGTCGGGCGACGGTTCGTGCGACCTCGGCGGAAGTGAGCGGGGAGTCGTGACCGCTCGGCAACCCGTGCCGAGGTCGCTCGACATGCCGCGTGCGCGCCGCCGAGTGGTCGCAAACTGTCGGTTGGTGAGACACCAGCCGACACTTCGTGCGTCCTCGGCGGAGATGAGCGGGGAGTCGTGACCGCTCGGCAGGGGGCCTTCGGGCGCGTCGGCGGTGCGTGCCGAGGTCGCACGACATGTCGCGTGCGCATCGCCGAGTGGTCGCAAACTGTCGGTTGCGGAGACTCCAGTCGACAGTTCGTGCGACTTCGGCGGAGGTGAGCGGGGAGTGGTGACCGCTCAGCAGCCCGGGCCGAGGCCGCTCGACGTGCCGCGGGTGTGGCGCCGAGTGGTCGGGAACTGTCGGTTGCGGGCCCGGTAAACCACGGTTCGTGCGACCTCGGCGGAGATGAGCGGGGAGTCGTGACCGCTCGGCAGGGGGCCTTCTGGCGCGTCGGCGGGCTCGTGCCGAGGTCGCACGACATGCCGCGTGCGCATCGCCGAGTGGCCGCAAACTGTCGGTTGCGGGGGCGTCGGGCGACGGTTCGTGCGACCTCGCCGGGCGTGAGCGGGGAGTCGTGACCGCTCGGCGGACGACGCTGGGCGCGTCCGTCGGGGCGGCGACGCACTGGAGGCCCGGTGCCGGTCTCGTGGACCGGCACCGGGCCTCCAGGCGGTTGCCCTCAGAGCCCGCGAGCAAGCGTCAGCGACGCAGCGTCGCCCGCGCCAAGCGGTTGCCGATGAACTGGCCGAGCTGCACGATGACGACGATCGCCGCCACCGAGACGTAGACCACCCACCAGTCGTAGCGCTGCGAGCCGTAGGTGATCGCGTACTCGCCGAGCCCGCCACCACCGATCAGCGCACCCTGCGCCGTCATGTCGACGATGCCGATGTAGATGAACGTGTAGCCGAGGATCAGGGGGCCGAGGCCCTCGGGGATGAGCACGGTCAGCAGGATCGAGACCGGGTGCGCACCCGAGGCCCGAGCCGCCTCGACGACGCCCGGGTCGACCGACAGCAGGTTCTGCTCGACGATCCGGGACACCGCGAAGGCCGCGGCCAACGAGATCGCGAAGGTCACCGCGGGGACGCCGATCGTGGTCTGCACGACGACCCGCGACAGCGGCGCGATCGCGGCGAGGAAGATCACGAACGGGATCGGGCGGATCAGGTTCACGAACACGTTGAGCACCGTGTACGCGGTGCGGTTGCCGAGGACGTTGCCCGGCCGGGTCGCGTAGAGCAGCAGGCCGAGCGCGAGGCCGATGACCCCGGCGATGACCAGCGAGATCAGCGACATCACGATGGTGTCGCGGATGGCGGCGAGGAAGACGTCGAACGTGTCGATCACGCTCTGGAACGAGTTGTTGTTCACGCGGCGGCCTCCTCGTCGGTCGTGACGCCGTCGGCGCGCAGCGCGGCGATGGCGGCGTCGATGGCGTCGGGCTCGGCGCCGGGCGCGCTCAGCTCGTAGGTGAGCGACCCGATCCGACGCTCCCGGATCTCGCCGACCCCGCCGTAGACGAGTTCGGCGGTGACCCCGGCGGCGCGGAACGCGGCGTCGATGCGGTTCTGCAGCCCGGCCTCGTCGGTGATCTGCACCGTGACGAGCCGACCCGGGTGCCGGTCCCGCAGGCGCCGGAGCGTCTCGGGGGAGGGCCGGTCGTGCAGCGCGGTGCGGACGAAGCGCTGCGCGGCACCGGTCTTCGGGGTCGAGAACACGTCGTAGACGTCCCCGACCTCGACGACCCGCCCCTGCTCCATCACGGCGACCCGGTCGGCGATCTGCCGGACGGCGTCCATCTCGTGCGTGATGACGATGATGGTGACGCCGAGCTCCCGGTTGACCCGGCGGAGCAGCGCGAGCACCTCGGAGGTGGTCTCCGGGTCGAGGGCGCTGGTCGCCTCGTCGGCGAGCAGCAGGTCGGGCGACGCGGCGAGGGCGCGGGCGATGCCGACCCGCTGCTTCTGGCCGCCGGACAGCTGCTCCGGGTAGGCGTGGGCGCGTTCGAGCAGACCGACGAAGTCGAGCAGCTCGGCGACGCGACGGTTCCGCTCGGCCTTCGGCACACCGGCGACCTTGAGCGGGTACGCGACGTTGCCGGCGATCGTGCGGGACCGGAACAGGTTGAACTGCTGGAAGATCATCCCGATGTTGCGACGCGCCAGACGGCGGTCCCGCTCGGGGATCGCCGTCAGTTCGCGGCCCGCGACGGTCACCGTGCCGGAGCTCGGCAGCTCCAGCGCGTTGACCAGGCGGACCAGGGTGGACTTGCCGGCACCGGAGTACCCGATGACGCCGAGGACCTCTCCCTGGTGCACGTCCAGGGAGACGTCCTCGACGGCCACCACGGTCTCGCCGGTGTCGGCGCGGCGGTAGTGCTTCGAGACGCCGCGGAGTTCGACGAGGACCGGCACTACTGCTTGGCCGCCTTCGCGTCCTGCTCGACCTGGGTGAGCTCGTCCTGCAGCTTCGAGGCGCTCTCGTCGCGGGCGACGGCCTCGGGCAGGTCCTTCGCGAAGGCCTTCTGCACGGCCTCGTCCTGGAACAGCTCGGCCAGGTCGAGGTAGGTCTTGTTGCCCTTGTCCTCGTCGCGGACGGCGAACACGTTCACGTACGGGGCGGCGCTCGCGCTCGAGGGGTCGTCCTGGTAGATCGCGTCCGAGATCGGCAGGCCGGCGGCGGTGGCGAAGTTGTTGTTCACGACGGCGGCGGCGACGGAGCCCTGCTGCAGCGCGTTCGCGGTCTGCGAGGCGTCGAGGGGCTGGACGTCGACCTTCTTCGTCTCGATGTCGTCGGCGGTGGAGAACGCCGAGCCGCCGTCCTTCAGGGTGATCAGGTCGGCAGCCTGCAGGATCAGGAGCGCACGGGCCTGGTTGATCGAGTCGTTCGGGATCGCGACCTTGGCGTTCGCGGGCAGCTCGGACGGCTTGTCGTACTTCGTCGCGTAGAGCGGCAGCGGGTAGACGGCGGTCGAGCCGATCGGCTGCAGGTCGTCGTTCGAGGTGACGTTGTAGTCCGCCAGGTACTGGATGTGCTGGAACTGGTTGATGTCCAGCTGGCCGTCCTTGAGGGCGGGGTTCGGCAGCGAGTAGTCCGAGAAGTTCGTCAGCTTCACGGTGACGTTGAGCTTGTCCTTCGCGAGCTTCGTGTACGTGCTCCAGTAGCCGAGCGACTTGTCCGCGACACCGATCGTGACGGTCTTCGGGGCGGCGTCACCGGCGGCACCGGCGTCGTTGCTCCCGGAGCGGAGGGCGCCCACGACGACGGCGACGACGATCGCCACGACGACGATCGCGGCGGCGACGATCCAGCCGATCGGGCGCTTGCCCTTCGGCTTCTCGGGCAGTGCGGGGGCTGCGGACATGCTGGTGCTCCTCGTGGGCCGTGCGTGTGGGGGAGCCGCGGTGGTCCGCGGCGTGGAGACGAGTGTGACGTGCGGTACACCCCCGGTGCGAGTTCCGTTCCGTCGTGTTACGCAGCACTCGACTCGTGCCGCCTGCGTGGGAGCACGCGTCCCGACACGACTTGGTTGACTCGGATCGTGCGCAGCATCGAACTCGTCCTCGGCCCGGAGTCGGACGCCGCCGTGCGGTCCGCCTGGCAGGCCCTGATCGACGCCGACCTGCCGAGCCTCGGTCGGCACCCGTCGCCGTCGAACGCCCCGCACGTCACCCTGGCCGCCGGGGACACGCTGCCCGTGCCGGCCGGGTTCCGCACGTCGGTCCCGACCGCGATCCGGCTCGGCGGGCTGCTGCTCTTCCCCGCGGGTGCCGGTCGGTCGGTCCTGGTGCGCGCGGTGGTCCTCGACGCGGCGCTCACGACCTTCCACGGCGAGGTGCACGCGGTCGCCGCCGGCGGCGTCGAGACGTCGGTGCCCGGGCACTGGTCGCCGCACGTCACGCTGGCCCGCCGGGTGCGTGACGAGGACCTGCCGCGCGCCGTCGCTGCGCTGCGCGCCGTGCCGCTGCCGGAGACGCTCGACGTCGGCGGCGTGCGGCACTGGGACGGCGAGACGCGGACGATCACGCCGCTCGCGTTCACGACGCCCTGACCGCTGGAGGTGGTCGCGTCGGGCGCGTTCCCGCACCGGGAACCAGGTTCCGGACACCGCACCGCGCCGTCCCGCGGTTCCGTGTCCGGAACCTGGTTCCGACGCGTGGGCGCGGGGCGCGGGGCGCGGGGCGCGGCCGGGAGGCCCGGGTCAGGTCCCGAGCACGCGCTCGCCGAACGCGGATGCGAACGTCCGCTCCGGGTCGGCCCGGGCGACGAGGTCGCGGAAGTCCGCCAGCCGCGGGTACAGCCCGGCGATCGCCGCGTGGTCGAGGGAGCTCATCTTGCCCCAGTGCGGTCGGCCGTCGAAGGCCTCGAGCCGGGCCTCCAGGTCGGACAGGAGCGCGGCGACCTCGGTCGGGTGCTTCTTCCAGGTGAACGCGATGCAGAGCACGTCCTCGCCCTGGGTCGGGCTGAGCCAGAGGTCGTCCGCCGCCATCGTCCGGAGTTCGCAGACGTGCAGGTGCGGCTGGATCCGGTCGGCGAGCCCCCGTAGCGCGTCGAGGGCGGCCGCCGCGTGCCGGAGCGGGACGAAGTGCTCGCTCTGCACCTCGGACCCGTGGCTCGGGACGGACCCGATCGGGAAGTGCGGCAGGCGGTCCCACCACGGGCCGACCGAGCCGTCGCGCGCGGTCCGGTGGTCGTCGCCGGGGGTGCCGGGCAGGCGCCGTGCGCCGGCCAGGGTCTCCGGGACCGGCACGTCCTCGGCGCCCTCGGGGACGCGCGACTTCACCAGGACCTCGGTGATCGCGTCGCCGAACACCGTGTAGGCGCACACCGAGTACGCGGTGGCGTGCACCTCGGCGACGTTCGCCGTGAAGGTGTCCCAGGGGATCGCGCCGTAGACGTCCTGACGCATCCGGTAGGCAGGTTCCACGTCGAGGGTCACCCGGGTCACGATGCCGAGCAGTCCGAGGTGCAGCACGGCACCGTCGAACGCGGGGTCCGTCCGGTCGATCGTCCGGGCGGAGCCGTCCGGACCGAGCACCTCGAACGCGCGCACCGCGGTGGCGAGCGAGCCCAGTGCCGTGCCGGAACCGTGGGTGCCGGTCGCGACCGCACCCCCGACGGAGATGTGTGGCAGGGACCCCGTGTTGTGCAGGGCGAACCCGGCACGGTCGATGTCGGCTGCGACGTCGCCGTACCGGGTGCCTGCCCCGAGCGTCACGGTGCGGTGCTCGGCGTCGACGACCAGGTCGGTGGGGATGCCGGTCAGGTCGAGCAGGGTGCCCGGGGTGTCGGCGACGTCGTTGAACGAGTGCCGGGTACCGAGGCCGTGCACCCGATCGGCGTCGGCCACGACCTGGGCGGCCTGGTCGATCGACGACGGACGGACGACCCGTTCGGCCGTGTACGTGACCGTGCCGGACCAGTTGAGCTCGCTCGTCGTCGACCGCATGGCGCCCACCCTGCCACGCGGTCCGGAGACGGGCGCGGGCCGGGCGCCGGTCCCGTCACGGGTTCGGCGTCCGGCCCGGCTCGTCGGTCGGTGCGCGAGGCTCGTCGGTCAGTGCACGGGCGGGGGCGTCGGCGCGCCTTCGGGCACCTCGGGCCGGCGGACGAACACCGACGCGAGGATGCCGAACAGCGAGATGATCGCGCCGACCATGAAGGCGGTGCCGACGCCCGACGCGGTGGCCACCTGGACCCCGCGGGCACCGGAGCCCTCGACGGCGGTGGCCGCACCGATCGTCAGCAGCGTGACGAACAGGGCCGTGCCCGCCGCACCGGCGAGCTGCTGCGCCGTGCCGAGCACCGCGCTGCCGTGCGAGTACAGCTTCGGGGGCAGCCCGCCGAGCGCCGCGGTGAACAGCGGCGTGAAGGTCAGGGCCAGGCCGATGCTCAGCACCACGTGTGCACCGAGGACGAACCACACGCTGGTGTCGACGCCCACGGTGGAGAGCGCCCAGAGCACGGCGCTGACGATGATCGATCCGGGGATGAGCAGCACGCGCGGGCCACGGCGGTCGTAGATGCGCCCGACGATGGGGGAGAGCAGGCCCATCAGCAGGCCACCGGGGAGCAGCAGCAGGCCGACCTGCAGGACCTCGAGGCCGAGGACGCGCTCCAGGTAGATCGGCAGCAGGATGAGCGTGCCGAACATCGCCATGAAGCTCAGGCCCATCGCGACGATCGGCACCGTGAAGCCACGGGTGCGGAAGGTGCGCAGGTCGAGCAGGGCGCTGTCGGTGCGCTGCAGGCGCGTCTGCCGGACGATGAACACCGCGAGGGCGACGGCACCGACGACCAGGGCGGTCACCGGGACGAGCGGGCCGGTCGTGCCGGCTTCGCCGATGCTGGACAGGCCGTAGACGATGCCGCCGAACGCGAAGGCGGAGAGCACGACCGAGACGACGTCGATCGGTGCCTTGCGCGGCGTCGAGACGTTCTGCACCTTGACCATGCCGAGGATGAGCGCCGCGATCGCGATGGGCAGCACGAAGCCGAACAGCCAGCGCCACGAGAACGCGTTGAGGATCAGGCCGGAGATCGTCGGGCCGATGGCCGGAGCAACCGAGATGACGATCGAGATGTTGCCCATGATGCGGCCACGGTGCGCGGGGTCGACCAGGGTCAGGACCGTCGTCATCAGCAGCGGCATCATGATCGCGGTGCCGCTGGCCTGCACGATGCGGCCGACGAGCAGGACGGTGAAGCCCGGCGCGAGCAGGGCGATCAGCGTGCCGACCGAGAACAGGCCCATCGCCCAGACGAACACCGGTCGGGTGTTGAAGCGCTGCAGCAGGAACCCGGTGATCGGGATGACGACCGCCATGGTGAGCAGGAATCCGGTGGTCAGCCACTGGCCGGTCGCGGCGCTGATGTCCAGGTCGTCCATGAGCCGGGGCAGGGCCACGCCCATGATGGTCTCGTTGAGGATGACGACGAACGCGGAGACGAGCAGCAGCCCGATCACGAGTCGGGTCTCGGCAGCGGACGGCTGCGAGACGCTTCCCGTGCGGGGGGCGGAATCGACGGCCTGGGTCATGCGGGTGCTCCTGGTGGGTCACGACGGGTGGAACGGGTGTGGCGCAGGACGCGCAGACAGGCCAACTCCCTGAGTGGATGCGATTATTCCGCTTCGCTCCGACATCCGCAGGTGAACGATCGGTGCCGAGCACGCCGGTCGTCGGCGCAGCTCCCGTGCACATCGGCTCAGTGCAGGATCGCGAACCCGTCGGCGTCGCCGTGCGGCACGACCGACCGCAGGCTGACGTCGGTCACGGTTGCCGACGGTGGCCCGGTGCGCAGGCACTCGACCAACGAGTCGACGGCGACGGAGGGTCCCTCGGCCTCGACCTCCACCGTGCCGTCCCAGAGGTTCCTCGCGTAGCCGACGAGGTCGAGCCCGTCCGCCTTCCGAGCGGTCCAGTACCGGAAGCCGACCCCCTGGACCGTCCCCGACACCACGGCATGCACCCTCGTCACCGTCGTCATGTCCTCCACGCTAACCGCGGCGGCCCCTCGGGAGTTTTCGGCCCCGTGACGATCTGTTTCCGGCTCGTGACGAGCGCGCCGCGTCGGCAGTGATAGTGTCATCCCAACCCGAACACTTCGAGTCAGATTGACACTATCTCTACCATGGACGAAGCAGGCATCCGCGTCGCGGTCTCCACCGTGATCGTCGCACTGCGCCCGCACCCCGACACCGGGGCCCCGGCGCTGTGGATGCCGCTCGTCCGTCGCGTCGCCGAACCGTTCGAGGGTTCCTGGGCGCTCCCCGGCGGCTGGGTCGGCGACGACGAGGGGCTCGAGGACTCCGCGGCCGCCCGACTGCGCGAGACGACGAACGTCCAGCCGCGGTACCTCGAGCAGCTCTACGCGTTCGGTGACGTCGGACGCTCCCCGAGCCGCGTGGTGTCGATCGTGTACTGGGCACTCGTGCACCCGGACGAGGCGAACGTCGTGCCCGACGACTGGAACGTCCGGTGGTTCCTGGCCGACGAGCACCCGCCCCTCGCCTTCGACCACGACCGCATCGTCGAGTACGCCCTGTGGCGGCTGCGCAACAAGATGTCGTACTCGCGGATCGCGCAGGCGTTCCTCGGTGACCGCTTCACCCTCGCCGAACTCCGCGGCGTGTACGAGGCGGTGCTCGGCCGAGCACTCGACCCCGCGAACTTCCGTCGGCAGGTCGAGAAGACCGACGCGGTCCTGCCGACCGACGAGACCACGAGCGGGGGCCGGCACCGTCCGGCCCGCCTGTACCGCTCGAACCCCGACCTGGCCTACGCGGACAACGGCCCGCTGCAGACCGGGGCCGATCAGCACCAGCAGCGGAACCGATAGGAAACCCCGTGTCCATCGCCACGACGATCGAACTCATCTCCAACGGCAAGGCCGGCGGCAGCACCTGCACACCCGACCTCGCGATGCCGACGTGGGACTTCGACTCCCGCCCCGGGTACGGCCCTGGGTCGTCGATGTCCGACGTCATCCCGACGAGTGCCCCGCGCCAGGGTGTCCTGCCCGACGAGTACAAGACGGCCCCGACCGACGAGCTCCACGAGCGCATCGAGCGGGCGAAGGCCACCCTCGGCGACCGGGTCGTCGTCCTCGGGCACTTCTACCAGCGCGACGAGGTCGTCCGGCACGCGGACTTCCTCGGCGACTCGTTCCAGCTCGCGAACGCCGCCCTGACGAAACCCGACGCCGAGGCGATCGTGTTCTGCGGCGTGCACTTCATGGCCGAGACGGCCGACATCCTGGCGCGCAACGACCAGCGCGTGATCCTGCCGAACCTGGCCGCCGGCTGCTCGATGGCCGACATGGCCGACATCGACAGCGTCGAGGCCGCGTGGGCGGAGCTGACCGCGGTGTACGGCACCGAGCCCGACGCCGACGGCCGCGTCCCCGTGATCCCGGTCACCTACATGAACTCCGCCGCCGACCTCAAGGCCTTCTGCGGTCGCAACGGCGGCATCGTGTGCACCTCGTCGAACGCCGCGACCGTGCTCGAGTGGGCCTTCGAGCGTGGGCAGCGCGTCCTGTTCTTCCCCGACCAGCACCTCGGCCGCAACACCGCGAAGGCGATGGGCATCAGCACCGACCTGATGCCGATGTGGAACCCCCGGAAGCCCCTCGGCGGCAACGAGACGAGCGACCTCGAAGCGGCGAAGGTCATCCTCTGGCACGGCTTCTGCTCGGTGCACCGCCGCTTCACCGTCGACCAGATCGACCAGGCCCGCCGCGAGCACCCGGGCGTGCAGGTCATCGTGCACCCGGAGTGCCCGATGGCCGTCGTCGACGCCGCCGACCACGCCGGCAGCACCGACCTGATCCGGAAGACCGTCGCTGCGGCCACCGAGCCGACGACGTTCGCGATCGGCACCGAGATCAACATGGTGAACCGCCTCGCAGCCGAGTACCCGCAGCACACGATCTTCTGCCTCGACCCGGTCGTCTGCCCCTGCTCGACGATGTACCGGATCCACCCGGGCTACCTCGCCTGGGTGCTCGAAGCACTCGTCCGCGGCGAGGTCCTCAACGAGATCGTCGTCCCCGCCGACGTGCAGGCCGACGCCAAGGTCGCGCTCGAGCGCATGCTCGCGGCCAAGCCCCGCGGCTGAGACGCGGACCCGACCGAACGAGGGAGACCACCGTGCACGTCGTCATCGTCGGGTCCGGCATCGCCGGGCTAACCGCAGCGATCCGCGCCAGTGCCCTGCACGACGTCACCCTGGTGACGAAGGGGGCGCTCGCCGACAGCGCCACCGCGTACGCCCAGGGCGGCATCGCGGTGGCGCTCGGTGCCGACGACTCCGCGGCACTGCACCAGGCCGACACCCACGTCGCCGCGGCGGGCAGCGCCGACGCCCGGGCCGTCGAGGTCCTGTGCACCGACGGCCCGGCCCGCGTCCGCGACCTGCTCGCCCTCGGGGTGCCCTTCGACCGGTCGTCGGACCCGGCGACCCTCGACCGGTACGGCGACGACCTCGCACGCGGTCGTGAAGCCGCGCACGGCCGGTGGCGCGTCGTGCACGCCGACGGTGACGCGACCGGAGCCGCCATCGAACGCACCCTCATCGCGGCACTGCACCGACGGCACGTCACGATCCTCGAGCGCACGAGCCTGACCGACCTCGTCGTCCGCGGCGGCGTGGTCGTCGGCGTCGACGTCCTCGACCTGCTCGGGGAACCCCGCCGGCTCGACGCGGACGCCGTCGTCATCGCGTCCGGGGGAGCCGGACACCTGTACCGCGAGACGACGAACCCCCTGGTCGCGACCGGTGACGGGGTCGCCGCCGCCTGGCGCGCGGGCGCCGTCCTCGCCGACCTGGAGTTCGTCCAGTTCCACCCGACACGGCTGGCCGTCCCCGGTGGCGGCCTGGTGTCCGAAGCCGTCCGCGG
Source organism: Curtobacterium sp. MCLR17_042 (assembly GCF_003234695.1). Taxonomy (NCBI): domain Bacteria; kingdom Bacillati; phylum Actinomycetota; class Actinomycetes; order Micrococcales; family Microbacteriaceae; genus Curtobacterium; species Curtobacterium sp. MCLR17_042. Next base: position 321,194 of record NZ_QKTD01000002.1, on the reverse strand, counting down.
TGAGGGCGCCGTCCTCCGCGACGCCGCCGGGCACCGCTTCATGACCGACGTGCACCCGGACGCCGAGCTCGCCCCGCGTGACGTCGTCGCCCGGGGGATCGCCGCCGCGGTGCGCGACCAGGGCGGCGCGCCCGTGCTCCTCGACGCCACCGGCCTCGACGCCGGGTTCCTGGTCACGCGGTTCCCCGGACTCACCCGGGCCACCCGCGCCGCCGGCTTCGACTGGACCCGCGAGGGCGTCCCGGTCGCACCGGCCGCGCACTACTCGATGGGCGGCATCGCCACCGACGCCGAGGGCCGCACCAGCCTGCCCGGACTCCTCGCCGTCGGTGAAGCCGCCTGCACCGGGGTCCACGGCGCCAACCGGCTCGCCTCGAACTCCCTGCTCGAGGGACTCGTCTTCGCGGTCCGCGCAGCAGACGCGGTCGCCGCACCGCGACCCGGCCTGCTCCGCCTGCGCGGGGACGCCGGTCTCCACGTCACCAGCGTGCCCCGAGCGGCCGACGCGATCCGTTCCTCCCGTCCGACCCCGCCTGGAGGCGCGACCCACCTCGACGACGTCGGTGCCGTCCGACAGGTGGTCCAGTCCGTCATGACGGACCGCGTCGGGCTGCTCCGTGACGCCGTCGGGCTGGCCAGCGCGCGCCGCGAGCTCGACGCGCTGACCGCGCCGACCGGCGGCGGCGTGCGCGAGCACGAGGACCGTGCGCTCCTCGACCTGGCGCGACTCGTCGCGCTCGCCGCCGAGGCCCGCACCGAGTCCCGCGGGGCGCACGCCCGCACCGACCACCCCGGCACCGACTCCACCGCCCCGGCCTCGTACGCCTGGGTCGCCGACCCCACCGACGCACACCCCGACGAGCACACGGATGAACGCACGGACGGCTCCGCAGCCGTCCCGCAGGAGGTACCCGCATGACCACCGACCCCGGCACCATCCCGCCGCACGCGCTCCGTCGCGTGATCGAGACCGCGCTCGAGGAGGACGCGCCCTGGGGCGACGTCACCAGCGAGACCCTCATCCCCGCCGAGGCGACTGCGACCGCGACCCTCGGCGCGCGCGAGCCCGGCGTGCTGAGTGGCGGCGCGGTGTTCGTCGCCGTGATGCACGCCGTCGACCCGTCGATCCACGCCGTCGTGCACGTCGCCGACGGGACGCGCTTCGTCGCGGGCGACGTCCTCGCGACCGTGACCGGGTCGGCGCGGGCCGTGCTCCGGGCCGAACGGGTCGCCCTCAACCTGGTGCAGCGGATGTCGGGCATCGCGACGACCACCGCGGCGCACGTCGCGGCCGCCGCTGGCACCTCGGCGCGGATCGTCGACACCCGGAAGACGACGCCGGGCCTCCGAGCACTCGAGCGGTACGCCGTCCGGTGCGGCGGCGGACACAACCACCGCACCTCGCTGTCCGACGCCGTGCTCGCCAAGGACAACCACCTGGCGGTGCTCCTGGCCGGCGGGATCGGCATCGGCGACGCGATCGCCCAGGCCCGTCAGCGGCTCGGGCACACCGTGCACGTGGAGGTCGAGGTGGACCGGATCGACCAGATCGAACCCGTCGTCGCGGCCGGGGTCGACACGATCATGCTCGACAACTTCACCCCGGACGAACTCGTGACCGGGGTCGGCATCGTCGCCGGACGCGCGCTCGTCGAGGCCTCGGGAGGCGTGTCGCTCGACACCGTCGCGGCGATCGCGGCGACCGGCGTCGACGTCATCTCGGTCGGGGCGCTGACCCACTCGGCGCGGGCGCTCGACCTCGGACTCGACATCGACGTCGCGGTGCCCGAGCACGTCGCGGTGCCGACGGAGCACGTCGCGGTGCCCGTGCGGGACTAGTCGTGTTCTACCTGGACCGCGCCGCCACCACCCCGGTCCGCCGCGAGGTGCTCGAGGCGATGTGGCCCTACCTGACGGGGGTGTTCGGCAACCCCTCGTCGACGCACGGGGTCGGGGACGAGGCCGCGCGGGGACTCGCCGCCGCACGGTCCGCCGTCGCCGGGGTGCTCAGGTGCCGACCCGCCGAGGTCGTCTTCACCACCGGCGGCACCGAGGGAGCGAACACCGCGATCAAGGGGATCACCCTCGCCACACCCCGCGGTCGGCACGTCGTCACGAGCGCCATCGACCACGAGGCCGTCCTGGAGAGCTGCGCGTACCTCGCCCGCTTCCACGACTTCGACGTCACCGTGCTGCCCGTCGGCCCGGACGGCCGCGTCGACCCCGCGGTGCTGCGCGCGGCACTCCGCCCGGACACCACGCTCGTCTCGATCGCGCACGCCGACAACGAGATCGGCACCGTGCAGGACGTCCCCGCGCTCGCGGCGGTGGCGCACGAGGTCGGGGCGCGGTTCCACACCGACGCCGTGCAGTCCGCGCCCTGGCTGCCGATCGGTCTCGGGGCCCTGGGCGTCGACGCGCTGTCGTTGTCGGGGCACAAGCTCGGCGCCCCGAAGGGCACCGGCGTGCTCGCCGTGCGCTCCGGCGTCCCGCTCGAGCCGCTGCTGCACGGCGGGGGACAGGAACGGGGACGGCGGTCCGGCACCGAGGACGTCGCCGGCGCCGTGGCGGTGGGGACAGCCCTCGGGCTGGCGGCGGAGACGGCGCGGTCGGGGGAGGGCACGGCGACCACCGTGCGCGACGCGGTGCTCGACGGCGTGCTCGCCGCGGTCCCCGGCGCGTTCGTCACCGGGTCGCGGGAGCACCGACTGCCCGGGCACGCGTCGTTCTGCTTCCCGGGCGTCAACGGCGAGACCGTCCTGCTCGAGCTCGAGCAGCGCGACGTGGTGTCGTCGTCGGGCAGCGCCTGTGCTGCGGGCAGCACCGAGGCCTCCCACGTGCTCACGGCGCTCGGGATCCCCGAGGACGTTGCGCGCACCGCGCTCCGTCTGACGTTCGACGCGGCGCTCACGGCCGACGACGTCCCGGTCGTCGTCGGGGCCGTGGCCGACGCCGTGGCGACCGTTCGCGCCCTCGGCTGAGGTGTACTAGACGTTCTACTCCATCTCTGGGTACGTGTCCCCCCTTCTGCGGACAACCGATCTGCGTCAGAGTGTCGTCATGGCAAACGCGATGATGACCCGGACACGACGGGACGACCGCTTCCGAGCGGTGCAGCTCCTGCCGGCGCCGGCCACCCTCGTCGCGCTCGCCCTGGCAGCGCAGCACGACCTCGGCACGGCCCCGCTCGGGATCATCGCCGTGGTCGGAGCGCTCGCGACCGCCGGGAGTGCCCTGCTCCCGATGGTCCGGCCAGCCGCCGCCCACCGGTCGATGCCCGCACCGACCGAGACGGACCGGTACCGAGAGGACACCGAACACCCTTGAGGTCCACCACCGTGCGGTTCCCCTGAACCGAGCCGCGCGGTGGACTCAGACCGGATGTCGACCCCCTGATCGACGTCCGGCGCGGGGCGCGACGTTCCCCCTGTCGTCGTGTCCCGCCGTACACCGCGATCCCGCCGTGGGTCGACGTCCGCACCCCTGAGCGGCGTCGGTTCCCCTGCAGCCCACGGCGGGATCCGGTTCCCCGGTAGCGTCGTCGCATGCCCTCGTACCGTGCGACCCTGGCGATCGGTGCCCTCGCGCCCGGCACCGCCCCGGACGCCGTCCTGCCCGCCGCGGCCGCCCTCGTGCGCGAACACGCCGTGGTCGAGGCCGAGGACGTCCGGCTGCTCCGTGGAGTCCCCTGTGCCGTCGTGCGCTTCGAGGCCGAGGACGACCGTGCCGCCGCGGCCGTCCGCGACGCCGCCGTCGACGGGCTGCGGGACGTGGTCGAGATCCGCTCCGACGTCGTCACCCGGCGCGAGGGTGGTCGCTGGATCCCGGTCGCTTGAGAGCCGGGCGGTCGCCTGACGGTCAGGCGCTGTGCGTCGCCGGTTCGGGTGTGCCCGGCCAGACGTAGTCCAGGTCGTCCGGCACGTCCGGGAACAGCTCCCGGTAGTGCTCCGGCGCCTTCTGCACGAGCTTCGACCGGTGCGAGACGTGCAGGGCCGCGTCGTCGTTCCACGGCGGGATGGGCACGTCGCCGCGCTCGTACGCCGCCAGGTCCTCCGGCACGCGGCCCAGGTCGAGCAGGGTCTTCTCGAGACAGGTGTCGGCGTACCCGCGCTCCGCCCAGACGCGGCACGTGGCCTCCTGGTAGGCCATCAGCGCCGGGCGGTAGCCGCGCCACATCGCCGTCACCGGGTGGTGCTGCCAGCCGTAGTCGGGGAGCGTCAGTGCGCGCATCACCTGCAGGGTCTCGACGCGCTGTTTGCCGAGCCGCCGGTCGTCGAGGACCTCGGCGGAGGCCCGGAAGTCGGCGTACGGCAGGAACGTCTGCATGGCGCGGACGCTACCCCGACCGACTGGCACCCGACACATGTCGTCACGAACGTGCCGCCCGCCCCGGCAGCGTGTGAGCATCGACCGCATGAGCGGAGAACTGGTCGTCGGCGTCAGTGGCAGCCCATCGGACCCCTCGCGGACCTCGACCCTGGTCGCGGCGACGGTGGCCCGGTTGGCCGAGGAGATCGACGGTGCCCGGACCGAGACGATCGAGATCGGCCCGCTGCTGGCCGACCTCGGAGCGGCGTCGGGCCGCGAGACGATGTCCGACCGCACCCGCCGGGCCCTCGAGACGGTGGAGGCCGCGGACGTGCTCGTCGTCGGCAGCCCAGCCTTCCGGGCGGCCTACTCCGGCGCCTTCAAGCTCTTCTTCGACTGGGTCGGGCAGTACGACCTCGTCGACACCCCGGTGCTCCTGACCGCCACCGGCGGCAGCGACCGGCATGCCCTGCTCGTCGAGCACCAGATGCGCCCGCTGTTCGGGTTCTTCCAGTCCACGACCCTGCCGCTCGGGGTGTTCGGCAACGAGCGGGACTTCACCAAGCGCGAGGGTGGCTACGACATCGCGAGCGTCGATCTCGAGCTCCGCATCGACCAGGCCGTGCGCCGGGCCGTGCCGCTCATCCGCGGCGGCTTCGCCACCGCCGGCCTGAACGACGTGCGGCGCCCCGCCGAGTTCTGATCCGCGTGCGCGCGACCGGCTCTTCCGGGCGTCCCTGGTGGTTCCGGGCGTCCCTGGTCGAAAGTTCTCACCAGGTATGCCCGGAACCACCAGGCATCGCGCGTGCCATGGGAAGGAACGGGCGCGACCCAGCGTGACCAGCAGGCGGACGGGAGGCCCGTGGCGACGCCGCCACGGGCCTCCCTTTCGGTCGTTGGCTCAGCCGAGCAGGGACGCGACGTGCGCGACCGCCAGGCGGTAGCCGTCGGCGCCCGCGCCGGCGATGACCGCCGTCGCGGCGGTGGCGACGTGGTCGACGTGGCGGAACGGCTCGCGCTTCCACGTGTTCGACAGGTGCACCTCGACGACGGGGACCCACAGGGCCTCCACCGCGTCGTGCAGCGCGACCGAGGTGTGCGCGTAGGCGGCGGGGTTGATGACGACCGCGGCGAAGTCGTCGAGGGCCTCGTGCAGCCACTCGACCAGCTCGCCCTCGCGGTTCGTCTGGCGGAAGTCGGCCTCGAGCCCGTGCACGGCCGCCTCGGTGTGCACGATCGCCTCGATCTCGGCGAGCGTCACGGTGCCGTACTGCTCCGGGTCGCGGCGCCCGAGGATGTCGAGGTTCGGGCCGTTGAGGACGAGGATGCGCGACGCGTCGGTCATGGGCCGAGCGTAGCGAACCGGGGGGAGCGGTGCGCGGCTCGGACGATGCATGTGCTGGCTATGTGAACGGTCACAAATCGGTGTAACGTCTCCGTCCGGGTCGGCAGAGTTGTCGACTGCAACACACTGACGTGGAGATGTGAATGGTTCTCGCTGCAGCGAACGAAGGGATCCGGCTCGACTTGGGCTGGGTCGACTACCTGATGATCATCGTGTACTTCGCGGTCGTCATCGGGATCGGGTTCACCGCCCGCAAGCAGGTCCGGACGAGCATGGACTTCTTCCTGTCAGGCCGCTCGATGCCGGCGTGGATCACGGGCCTGGCGTTCGTGTCCGCGAACCTCGGTGCCACCGAGATCCTCGGCATGGCGGCCAACGGTGCCCAGATCGGCATGGCCACCCTGCACTACTACCTCGTCGGCGCCGTGCCCGCGATGGTGTTCCTCGGCCTCGTGATGATGCCGTTCTACTACGGCTCGAAGGTCCGCTCCGTGCCGGAGTTCATGCTGCGCCGCTTCGGCAAGGCGCCGCACCTGGTGAACGCGATCGCGTTCGCGGTGTCGAACGTGCTCATCGCGGGCATCAACCTGTACGCGATGGCCATCGTCATCGAGGCCATGCTCGGCTGGCCGGAGTGGCTGGCGATCATCGTCTCCGCAGGCTTCGTGCTCGTCTACATCACCCTCGGCGGGCTCTCGAGCGCGATCTACAACGAGGTCATGCAGTTCTTCGTGATCATCGCCGGGCTCATCCCGCTGACGATCGTCGGTCTGCACCGCGTCGGCGGCTGGGACGGCCTGTCGAAGGCCATCACCGAGACCCAGGGCGTGCAGCACCTGCAGGCCTGGGCCGGCACCGGCTTCGGTGACGTCACCAACCCGATCGGCGCCAACTGGCTCGCCATCGTGCTCGGCCTGGGCTTCGTGCTCGGCTTCGGCTACTGGACCACGAACTTCACCGAGGTGCAGCGCGCGTTCTCGGCGAAGAACATGTCCGCGGCCCGCCGCACCCCGCTCATCGCCGCGATCCCGAAGCTCTTCATCCCGGCCATCGTCGTGATCCCGGGCCTCATCGCCGCGGCCGTCGTGGGCAACCAGTTCGCCGACGGCACGCTGACCTACAACGACGCGATCCCGAAGCTCATCCAGATGTACCTGCCGACCGGTGTGCTCGGCATCGCGGTGACCGGCCTGCTGGCGTCGTTCATGGCCGGCATGGCGGCGAACGTCTCGTCGTTCAACACCGTCTTCACGTACGACATCTGGCAGCGCTACATCCGCCCGAACATGCCCGACCTGCACTACCTGAAGACCGGCCGCTGGGTCACCGTCGTCGGCGTCGTGGTCGGCATCGCGACCGCGTTCATCGCGGCCCAGGCGTCGAACATCATGACGTACATGCAGACGCTGTTCTCGTTCTTCAACGCACCGCTGTTCGCCGTGTTCATCCTCGGCCTGCTGTGGAAGCGCATGACGACGCAGGGTGCGCTCTGGGGGTACGTCCTCGGCATCGTGACCCCGACGATCACCTGGATCGCCTACCTGGTGAACCCGGACCTGTTCGCCACCGCGACCGCGGAGACCCTGTACGGCGCGATCATCTCGTTCGTCACCGTGCTGGTCGTCGGCTTCGTCGTCTCGATGCTCACCAAGCCGAAGGACGAGAAGGAGCTCGGTGGACTCGTCTACGGCGTGGGCAAGATCGACCTGCACGGCGACTCGGTCGCGACGGACACCGCCTGGTACCGCTCGCCCGCCCTGCTCGGCACCGTCGCGCTCGTCCTGTGCGTCGTCCTCTACCTCCCGTTCCTCTGATCCGCGAAGGAGACCACTTCTCATGAGTGACACCACCACCCCCGGCGCGATGACCGAGGAGCAGAAGGCAGCCCTCGTCCGTTCCACCCGCCGACTCGACCTGCGCCGCATCCTCGGCGGCCTGTTCGTCCTGTACGGCGTGATCACGACCATCGTCGGGATCGTGCACTGGAACACCGACCCCGAGAAGACCGGCGGGATCCACATCAACCTGTGGGTCGGGATCTCGCTGCTCGTCGGCGGCGGCCTGTTCTTCCTCTGGGACCGCCTGAACCCGGTGCCCGCCGAGGACATCATCGGCCAGGCCGAGGCCGAGTCGCACCAGCGTGCCGCGGGCGAGGGGCGCGAGCTGGCCTGAGGCCGGCTGGGTCGGGCGTCCCCGGCCTGACGCGGAACGACGAAGTCGCTGTCGGACGACAGCGACTTCGTCGTTTCCGGCCGCGGCGGCCGCGCCTTGACCCGTGCCGAGCGTTGCGGGTAGCATTGATATGTCGATCGGATGCTGCTCGGTCGAAAGTGATCCTCGGATGTCCTGCAGCCAGCGCGGGCCCGAGGATTTGCGCTTTCGGGGGCTTCCGTCAGGAGACCAGGATCGGGCTCGTCGGTTGGTCCCGTCCACCACCGGGTTCTGACTCGTCCACGTACACCCGCATCCGACCAGCATATTGTGTACCGGTTGGTTCCCCCACGAAACGGTTGCGCGCTGGTCCGGGTGGGTCCAGGTTGAGCGTGACGAAAGGAACCGCCATGGACACGATGGTCTTCATCAACCTGCCCGTCACGGACCTCGAGCGCTCGAAGGCGTTCTACGAGGCGCTCGGGTACTCGATTAACCCGGCGTTCAGCGACGACACCGCGGCGTGCGTGGTGGTGTCCGACACGATCTCCGTCATGATCCTGACGACGGCGAAGTTCGCCGAGTTCACGGACAAGACGATCGCCGACACCGACACGATCGAGGTCATCAACTCGCTCAGTGCCCCGTCGAAGGAGGACGTCCACCGCATCGTCGACGCCGCGGTCGCCGCCGGCGGCATCGAAGACCGCCCGGAGATGGACCTCGGCTTCATGTACCAGCGGAGCTTCACCGACCCGGACGGACACCGCTGGGAGTACGTGTGGATGGACGAGCAGGCGACGCAGGACGGCCCGCCCGCCGAGTGAGTGATCGGCTGTCGGCGGCGCCCGCCAGGATGGTCGCATGAGCACCGAGCCCGTCGACGCCCCGCCCGTGCCCGACCCCGTCAACGGCGACGACGGCCTCGCCCGGCCGGTCTGGGCGTCGTCGGACGAGCTCCTGCGCGAGTACTACGACACCGAGTGGGGCATGCCCGTCCGCGACGAACGCGGGGTGTTCGAGCGGCTCTCGCTCGAGGCGTTCCAGTCCGGTCTGTCGTGGCGCACGATCCTCGCGAAACGACCGGCGTTCCGGGCCGCCTTCGCAGACTTCGACGCCGACACCGTCGCGGCCTTCGGCGAGGACGACGTCGCACGGCTGATGGCCGACGCCGGGATCGTCCGGAACCGCGCGAAGATCCTCGCGACGATCACCAACGCGAACGCCACCATCGCCCTGCGGCAGGACGGCGGGCTCGCCGACTTCGTGTGGTCGTTCCGGCCGGCGACCACCCCCGAGCCACGGTCGTACGCCGAGGTCCCGACGAAGTCGGACGAATCCCTCGCCCTGTCGAAGGCGCTGCGGAAGCGCGGCTTCGCCTTCGTCGGACCGACCACGATGTACGCCCTGATGGAAGCGCTCGGCATCGTCGACACCCACCTGGTGGGCAGCCACCGGCGCGGGACCTCCGGCGTCTGGAACTGACAGGCGAGCCCAGCCCAGCCAAGCCCAGCCCAGGGACACGAGCAGGCACGAGAACGAGAACGCCGGGACTATGGTCACGACATGGCCGACGACATCCGGATCGCGTTCCTGCTGTTCCCGCACCTGACCCAGCTCGACCTGACCGGTCCGGCGCAGGTCCTCAGCCGCGTGCCCGGCGCACGCGTCGAGTACGTCGCGGCGACGCTCGACCCGGTGCCAAGCGACTGCGGCCTCGCGCTCGTCCCCACCGTGACGATCGGGGATGCAGGCCCCGCTGACGTCCTCGTGGTGCCCGGTGGTGACGGTGCCTTCGACGCGATGCTCGACCCGGACGTCGTGGCCTTCGTGCGGCGCCAGGCCGAGCACGCGACGTGGATCACCTCGGTGTGCACCGGTGCCTTCGTGCTCGGCGCCGCGGGGCTGCTCGCCGGCAGACGCGCGACCACCCACTGGGCCTCGAAGCCGATGCTCGAGGCCTTCGGCGCGCAGCCGGTGGACGCCCGGATCGTCCGGGACGGTGCCGTCGTCACCGCCGCCGGGGTGAGCGCGGGCATCGACATGGCGCTGTGGCTCGCCGCCGAGCTCGCTGGACGGCCCGCTGCCGAAGCGATCCAGTTGCAGATCGAGTACGACCCGCAACCGCCGTTCGACCACGGATCGGCCGAGCGCGCCGACGCCGTCGTCGTCACGCGGGCCCGCGCGGCAGCCGAGGAATCGCGCGGCGCGAGGGTGACCCGCGCCGCCGCAGCCGTCCTGCGCTGACGCGGACCTTCACTCGGTCACGAATCCCCGCTGGTCTCCGCCGAGTGGTCACGACACGTCGTTCCGGGCGCGGCCAGTCGACACTTCGTGACCGCTCGGGGCCATGCACGCGGGGTGTTGTGACCGGGCAGTGACCCGAGCCCCCGCGCCCGAGCCCCGCTAGACCAGCGGCTTCCGCATCTGCGCCGACGTCACCTGGTACCCGAGCGCCGCGTAGAGCTCCTGCGCCCCGGTGTTGTAGCCGAACACGTTCAGCCCGATGCTCGTCGCACCGTGTTCCGCAGCGGCGCGGTGCCCGAGCTCGAGCGCCCGCCGTGCGTGCCCGCGGCGCCGGTGTGCCTCGTCGATCTCGACGTTGAACACCCACCAGTCGGTGCTCCCCGGCGTGAGCGGTCCGATCCACAGGTACCCGATGACGGTGTCGTCCTGGTCGGTGACGTCCCACACGAGGTGCCCGTCAGCGGGGGACCCGCCCGGGAACCAGCGGTCCCGTGACTGCTGCTCGTTCGCCTCGGCCTGCTCGCGGGTCTCGCCCGCCTGTATCCGCGACTCGACGTACTCGGCCATCGTGCGCTGGAGCCAGGCCGGGAGGCGCGTGGCCGGCATCAGTGCCAGCCGCGTGTCCGTCATCGGTTGCCCTTGGAACCCCGGCTCGGCTTGCCGCGCATCTTGCCGCGTCCGGGTGTCGGCCCCTTGCCGGTGTTCGACTTCTTGCCGGCGCCGGACTTACCGCTGCCGGGCGACTTGGCCTTGGCCTTGCCGCCGGCGCCACCGGCGCCCTTGGACCCCGACGCACCCGACCCGCCGGACCCACCCGACCCGCTGGACGAACCCTTGGCACCCGACCCGGCCTTGGTGCCGGCACGAGCCGGACGCGAGTCGTCGTCGGCGTCGCGATCCGGGCCTCCTGGCTGGCGCGAACTGTTGGCGGTCCGCCCGCGCACCACGCCGATGAACTCCTCGGTGGTCTCGGTGGCGTCCTCGTCCCGCCAGACCAGCGCGATGCGGGTGCCCTCGGCGTCCATGAGCGGACGACCGACCAGGTCCTTGCGGCTGGCGGCGCGGAACAGTGACTGGGGGAGCACGACGACGCCGACGTTCGCCTCGACCAGGTCGAGCGATCCGTCGATGTCGGCCGGCACCGGGCCGGCGTCGATCACGTGGACCTCGGCGTCGGCGAGGTCGACCTCGGCGAGTTCGGCGAGGGGGGAGTCCTTGGGCATCGCGACGACGGCCGTCTCGGTCCAGAGCGGGATGGCGTTGTGCTGCTCGGACACGGGCATACGTGCGAAGACCATGTCGGCCTCGCCGGCCAGCGTGTCGTCGACGTCATCGGCGCCGATCGGCCGCAGCCGGAGCTCGATGGAGGGGAAGCGTTCCCGCCAGACACGGGCCCACTTTGCGGGGGAGACCCCCGGCACGAAGGCGATGGTGAGAGCCGCGGTCATGCAGACGAGCATAGGGGCCGTACCCTTGTCCTCATGGCGCAGGAACAGACCATGAAGCCCGAGACGGCTGCGAAGAAGCTCGGCATCTTGCTGACGGCGGCTCCGGAGTCCTTCCAGAGCGCTCCCCTCACGCGGACCGCCTTCGACGAGCTCCGCACCGAACCCCCGACCTGGCTCGAGGACCTCCGACGCGACGGCCCGCACCCGCGACCGGTCGTCGCGCAGAAGCTCGGCATCTCCATCTCCGGCCTGAGCCGTGCGGGGATCGACGACGCCCTGACGACGGCGGACATCAAGACGCTGCTCGAGCAGAAGCCCGAGTGGCTCGTCCGTGAGCGTGCGACGCAGGCCGCCGTGCACGCCGAGAACGCCCGCGTGAAGCAGGAGCGTGCCGCCAAGGCCGCTGCCCGCGCCGAGGACTGACCCCACCCCGCACCACTCCGCCGCACCGAGGACGCCCCACGTGCACGAGACCGTCGCCGACGCCATGCTAGTCGTGCCGCAGTTCGCGTCCGTGTGCTGCATCGTCGGTGACCGCTACCGACCGCGCCCGGGCGTGATCGTGCCGGCGGGCGTGATGCTCGTCGCGATGCTCATGCCCGTCGTCGACGCCGGAGCGGTGTGGACCCTGTTCGCCGCGACCCTCCTGCTCCTGCTCGCGCCGTTGCCCGTGATGCGTCGCCGCCGCGCCGACGGTCGCCGCGCGGAGCCGATGGACGTCCACCGCGCGCTGTCCGCCGTCGTGATGGCGGGGATGCTGCTGATGGGCCACGCCTCGGGTGTCGCCGGCGACCACGCGGGGCACGGTATCGCACTGTCCGCGGTGCTCGGCGCCGGCGTGATCGGCTACTGCGCGTTCAGCGGCTGGCTGCTCCGGTACGAGTGGGGCCGCGAGGACCGGCGGGCCGTCCGCAGCGGCGAGGTCTTCGCGATGACCGTCGCCGTGGTCGGCATGACCCTGGCGATGTAGCGGAGCCGCCTGCTCCGTCAGTCACGCAGCCGGTCCGTCGGGTCCGTCAGTCGCGCGCGGCGCTGTCCGTCGGGGCGTCCGCCGCGTGCGTCACCCGCTGCTTCGCCGCCTGGATCGTGTCCTTCGGCACCGGCGGCACACCCCGCCGGATCCCGCGCAGGCCGACGACGAACAGGATCGCGGTCACGATCGCGAACACGACGAAGGTGATCCCGGTCGCCGCCCACAGCGGCAGCGCGAGGGCGAGCAGCACCACCGCGAAGCCGGCCAGCGCGACGAGGGTCGTCAGGGCGAACCCGACAGCGACACCGGTGAGCACCAGCCCGGTCTTCGCACCGCTCGCGCGCTCGCCGATCTCGCGCCGCGCCGAGGCGACCTCCTCGCGCACGGCGCGCAGCACCGGCTCGAGGGCCTTCTGCACGAGTCCGGCGGTCACGGTGTCGCGGAACGACGGCCGTCCGGGAGTGGTGGTGTCGTCGTGGTCGGTGCTGCTCATGGGGTCTCCTGTCCGGGCGCGGCGGTCCGCGTCCCCTGACAGGACGCGACCGGTCCGATGATCGTCACGCTGACTCGCGTGCGCCCGGTGCGTTCCCAGGTTGCGCAACGGACGGGAGGCCCGCCCCGCGTCGTCGACGCTGGACGGGCCTCCCGGGTGGTCGGGCCCACGGCCCTACTCGGCGACCTCCTCGAGGTCGTCGATCCCACGGGCGGCGGCCGCTGCGCGGCGAGCGCGCATCGACGGCGCGGCGACGGCGGCGAGCACGGCCACGACCGCCACACCGGTGCACGCCCAGAACCCGATCGTGAAGGCGTCGTCGGTCGGCAGCCCCTGCGGCGTGCTGTGCGAGGTGATCAGCGCTGCGATGACGGCGGTGCCGACGCTCGAGCCGATGGTGCGGACGACCGTGTTGGCGCTGATCGCCTCACCGGTCTGGTTCGCGGGGACGCTCTCGATGATCGCGTTCGAGCAGGCGGCGAGGGCCATGCCGATGCCGATGCCGGTCAGGACGCCGGAGGCCACCACCTGCCACAGCTCGGCGTGTGCGATCGCCGGCAGCACGAACGCGGCGACGATGGCAAACCCGCCGATGAGCATCGGCGGCTTCGGGCCGACCTTGCGTACCAGGATGCCCGCGATCGGCCCGGCGACGACCATCATCACGACGGTCGGCAGCAGGAAGAGACCGGCCTGGGTGACGTCCTTGCCGAAGCCGTAGCCGAGCGCCGTCGGGAGCTGCAGCAGCGTCGGCACGAGGACGAAGGTGCCGAACATCGCGAACCCGAAGACGAGTGCGACGACGTGGGCGGTCCAGACGCCGCGGACCGCGAAGAGCCGGACGTCGATGAGCGGCTCGGCGACCCGGAGCTCGACCAGGACGAACACGACCAGTGCGACGGCGCCGAGGGCCAGCAGGCCGATGGTCTTGCCGTCGCCCCAGCCCCAGGTCTCGCCCTCGCTGACGGCGAGCAGGATGGCGACGAGCGACACCGCGAGGACGAACGTGCCGGCCATGTCCAGGCGACCGGGCTTCCGGACCGGGGACTCCGGCATCCCGAAGACCGCACCGAGCAGTGCGATGACGACGAGCACGGCGGGGAGCCAGAACAGCCAGTGCCACGACAGGTGCTCGACGATGGGCCCGGCCGCGACGATGCCGACACCGGCACCGATGCCGAAGATCGCCGACAGCAGACCGATCGTGACGCTGACCTTCTCCTTCGGCAGCTCGTCACGCACGATGCCGATCGACAGCGGCATCACCGCTCCGGCGGCGCCCTGCAGCGCGCGCCCGACGATCAGGACGCCGAGGTTCGGTGCGAGGGCGGCGAGCACGGCGCCGACGAGCAGGATCGACAGCACGACGATCAGGACCTTGCGCTTGCCGATCATGTCGCCGAGGCGACCGAGGATCGGCGTGAGCACCGAGGCGGAGAGCAGGTACGCGGTGAGCACCCAGCTCGTCGCACTGGTGGAGGCGCCGAGGTCCTGCCCGATGGTCGACAGTGCCGGGGCGACCAGCGACTGCAGGACAGCGAAGGACAGGCCGCCGAGGGACAGGTAGACGATGATCGCCGTGCTGTTCGGACGGCGCCCGTCGGTGGTGGGGTGCGAGCCGGTCCGTGGGCTCTGCATGGTGTCGGTCATCGTGCTCCGTGTCGTCGTGGTCGTCGATGTAAACAATTGCTGACATGACGAGCGTACGCGCTCGGTGGAGCATGTCAACGCTTGCTTATATCCCTGTGAGGACCGCTAGGCTGCGCTCCATGAGCAAGGACGCCGCGGCCACCCGACTCCTGCTCGTGCAGGCCGCCCGGCGTCGGTTCGCCTTCGACGGGTACCGCGCGACGACGGTGCGCGACATCGCCGGGGACGCCGGGGTGAACGTCGCCCTGATCAACCGGTACTTCGGTTCGAAGGAGGGGCTCTTCCGCGCCTGCCTCGACCGGGTCGTCCGCGACCTGGGGGCCGAGGAGACGAGCGAGCAGGGCCTCGAACGGGCGCTGACGGGCATCATCACGCACATCGTGCGCGCCCCGACCGACGACGACTCCCTGCAGCTGATGCTCCTGCTCCGGTCCTCCGGCGACGACGGCGCCGATGCCATCCGCCGAGAGACGCTGCGCCGGTACGCCGAAAGGCTCGCGGGCACGGTCGGCGGCGCCGGGTCCGAGGAACTGCTCGTCCGTGCCGAGATCGCGCTGGCGGTGGTGCTCGGGATGTCGATGCTCCGGCAGTCCACCGCGGTGGAACCACTGGCTTCCGCCGACGACGCCGTCGTGTCGGCCGCGCTCGAGGACGCCCTCCGCGCCCTGCTCGCGACGCCGCGGTAGCGTCGAGCTGTGTCCGACCGTCCCGCACGTCGCCCCGACCCCGCTCCGCGCCTCGACGAGGTCGACGAGCGCATCCTCTGGACCCTGTCGGCCGATGCCCGGATCCCGAACAACCGGCTCGCGGCCGCCGTCGGCATCGCGCCGTCGACCTGCCTGGCACGGGTCCGTGCGCTCGAGGACGCCGGCGTGATCCGCGGCTACCGGGCCGAGGTGGACGTCGCCCGGCTCGGGTTCTCGATCGAGGCGATGGTGTCCGTCCGGGTGCACGCCGCGGCCCGCCACGAACTGCGGGACTTCGCCAAGCGCCTGTTGCGGGTGCCCGTCGTGCAGGACGTGTCGTTCCTGGCGGGGGACAAGGACTTCCTCGTCCACATCGCGTGCGAGTCGACCGAGCAGCTCCGGGACTTCGTCGCCGACGAGCTCAGCGGCGACCCCTCGGTGGCGACGACGCAGACGAACATCGTGTTCGAACGCCTCGTCGCCGACCGGGCCACGCAGGGCCGCTCGTTCGACGAACTGCGGCGCTGGCGGGCCTGACGCGCGGAACCCGGGTCAGCGCTTCCGGGTCATCGGGATGTGCGGGATGCGGTCCTCCAGGTACTCGTCGCCCGAGCGCACGAAGCCGAACCGGCCGTACCACTGCTCCAGGTGCGACTGGGCGCCGAGGGCGATGCTCGGCGAACGGGACTCGGCGATCGCGGCCTCCATGAGCTGCGCGCCGAGTCCCTGGCCGCGGGCGTGCTTCGCGGTGGCGACCCGGCCGATGCGCTCGGTGCCGTCGGGCTCGCGGAGCAGGCGGAGCGTCGCGTCCACCGAACCGTTGCCGGTCCAGAACTGCACGGTGCCGGGCTCGAGGTCACGGCCGTCGATGTCACCGTACGCGGCTTCCTGCTCGACGACGAAGACGTCCTGGCGGAGCCGCAGGATCTCGTGCAGCGTGACGATGTCCAGGTTGCGGGTCGGAGCGTTGAAGATCGAGACCACGGACGGCCCTTCCTGAGAATTTCTTCCGAAACGGGGTGTGTTCCGGACCGGATCGGCGTACATTGCCGGTCAACCACTCTACGTGCGCAGCCGAGATCAGGAGGTGAGCGCATGGACCACCCGTTGCGCGCACCCTGGCGCGCCGCACTCCGCATCGTCCTGCTGGGCGTCGGGACCCTCGCCGCCCTCGTGCTGCTGTCCCTGCTCCTCGGCGCGCGACCGGCCTCCGCCGCGACGACCTCCGCCGCACCGACCGAGCAGCGCGGACTCGTCGGCAGCGTCGTCGACGGCGTCGGTGGCACCGTGCAGGGCGTGACGGGTGAGGTCGGCAAGGTCGTCGGCGGCGTGACGGACCCCGTCCGCAAGGCCGTGGCACCTGCACCTGCACCTGCACCTGCACCTGCCGCGCCCGCTCCGGCCCCCGCACCTGCCCCCGCGCCCGCACCTGCTCCGGTGCCCGCAGCACCCGCACCGGCACCCGCAGTCCCCGCTCCGGCTCCCGCAGCCCCCGCGCCGTCGAGCCCCGCTCCGGTCGCGACCACACCGGCTGCCCAACCGACCACGACCGCCCCTGCGGCCGCCCCGGCCACGCGCCCGGTGCGACAGGTCGTCGACCAGGTGACCAGTGCCTCCCGGCCGGTCACCGACACCGTCGCGAACGTCCTGCGCCCCGTCACCGGCACCGTGGAACGCGTCACGGACGCGCGCCCCGTGACCGCCGTCGTCGACACCGTCGACGACGTGGTCGGCAGCGTCCCGGTGGTCGGCACCGTGCTCGGCGACGACACCCTCGGCACCGTCACCGGCCCGGTCACGGGCCTGGTCGACGACACGCTCGGCTCGGTCGGCACGACCGTGGGCACCGTCCCCGACGTGGTCGAGGGCGTCGTCCCGTCCGTCGGCGGCACCCTGCCAGGAGGCACGGACCCCGTCGTCGACGTCCCCGTGCTCC
The DNA here is from genome assembly GCF_003234695.1 of Curtobacterium sp. MCLR17_042. Lineage (NCBI taxonomy): Bacteria > Bacillati > Actinomycetota > Actinomycetes > Micrococcales > Microbacteriaceae > Curtobacterium > Curtobacterium sp. MCLR17_042. Next base: position 303,957 of record NZ_QKTD01000002.1, on the reverse strand, counting down.
CGGTGGGCGGCGGCTCGAACCCGTCCGCCGGGCCCGTCCCGTCGGTGCCGGTCGCGAACGCACCCGTCCGGCCCGGAACCGTCGCCACGCAGGGCGCCACGGTGCCCACCGCACCCGCATCCGCGCGCGTCGACACGGCCGATGCCGTGGGCGACCGCGCAGCCGGACTCCGCCCGTCGGAGTCGGTCGCCCCAGCCGTCACGACTGCCACGGTCGGCCCGGTCGTCACGGCCGTCGATGTGCAGGACGCGACCCTCGGCGGACACGCGCTGCTCGTCCCCGAGGACGGCGAGGGCCACGGGCTCCCGTTCGACGGAGCCGACGCCGGCGTGCTCGGCGGCAGTGCCTCCTCGACCTCCGGCGGCGCAGCAGCCGTCGGCATCGTCGGCTCGACCGACGACATCGTCTCCCTCGCCGCGGGGTCTCGCGGCACGCTCTCCGACGATGCGGTCCCCGCATCGGTCGTCGGCGAGCACGACGTCGCCCCTGACTGAGATCGGTGCGCCTGTCCGCCACGGCAGGCACGCACACATCCCGGCTGCGTCCGCGGTCGGTGACGATCTCGATCAGGGAGTACGACCATGAACAAGTACGTCTCCAGAGGGCTCTGGTTCGCCCTCTTCGTCGGCGGGCTCACGCTCGGCGGCACGGCTGCGGCGAACGCGGCCACGACATCCGGTGCCGACGGCACCGTCTCGGGCACCCAGGTGGCCCCTTCCGTGGACGCCCCGGTGTCCCTCGGCGGCAACGCGATCGCCGTGCTCGGCGACGCGGTGTCCACGGCGACGGCGTCCACGCCCGCCGCTCCGGCCCCGGCACCTGCTCCGGCCACGACCGCTCCTGCCCCCAGTGCCTCGGGCGAGGACGGCACGCTCTCGGGCACCCAGGTGGTGCCGGACGTCGCGGCACCGGTGACGGTCGGCGGCAACGCCGTTGCCGTCGCCGGTGACGCGGTCTCGGCCGCCGCACCCGCGGCAGCTCCGGCGCCAGCTCCGGCTCCGGCGCCTGCTGCCCCCGCTCCGGCTCCTGCCGCTCCCGCTCCGGCTGCGGCGCCCGCCGCTCCCGCTCCGAGCACCTCGGGCGAGGACGGCACGGCCTCCGGCACCCAGGTCGCCCCGGCCGTGACCGTCCCCGTGACGGTCTCCGGCAACGGGATCGGCGTCCTCGGTGACGGCACCTCGACGTCGACCGCCCCGGCGGCGACGACCCCGGCACCGGCTGCCGAAGCCCCGTCGGCGCCCACCACCTCGGGCACCGACGGACTGCTCTCCGGTACCCAGGTGGCCGGTCTGGTCGACGTCCCGGTGACGATCGGTGGCAACGGCATCGGTGTCCTCGGTGACGGTACGAGCACCGGTGGCACGACGGCTCCGGCAACCGGCACGACGACCCCGGCGGTCGGTGGTTCGACCTCGGGTTCGGACGGCACGGCTTCGGGTACGCAGGTGTCCCCGGTCGTCTCGATCCCGGTCACGGTGGCGGACAACGGCATCGGGCTGCTCGGGACGGGCACCGCGACGGGCACCGCGCCCGCTGCGGGCTCGGGCACCGGGACCGCTCCGGCGGCCGGTGGTACCACCTCGGGTTCGAACGGCACGGCTTCGGGTACGCAGGTGTCCCCGGTCGTCGACGTCCCGGTGACGATCGGTGGCAACGGCATCGGTGTCCTCGGTGGCGGGACGAGCACCGGCGGCACGACGGCTCCGGCCACCGGCACGACGACCCCGGCGGCCGGTGGTTCGACCTCGGGTTCGGACGGCACGGCTTCGGGCACGCAGGTGTCCCCGGTCGTCGACGTCCCGGTGACGATCGGTGGCAACGGCATCGGCGTCCTCGGTGACGGCACGAGCACCGGTGGCGCCACGGCTCCGGCCACCGGCACCACGACCCCGACGACCGGCGGTTCGACCTCCGGCGACGGCGGCCTGCTCTCCGGCACCCAGGTCACCCCGGTGATCAGCCTGCCGATCACGATCGGCGGCAACGGGATCGGCATCGTCGGTGACGGCACCAGCACCACCCCCGGCACCGGCACGAACCCCGGGACCAACCCGGGCACGGACCCCGGCACCGACCCGGGCACGGACCCCGGTACCGACCCCGGTACCGACCCCGGTACGGACCCCGGTACCGACCCGGGCACCGTCCCCACCGACGGGACGGGCACCGACACCGGCACCACGCCCGGCACCGCGACCATCCCGGTGGGCGTGGTCGGCGTCGTCGAGCCGACCCGGGCCTCCACTGCGGGTGTGGTGACCACCACGACCGCTGCCACCAGCGGGGTCCGCACCAGCGCCGGGACCGTCGCGGCAGCAGCCGCGGCAGGTGACGGCCAGCCGGAGCTCGCCTACACGGGAGCCGGCTCACCGGTCCTGCCCGCCGGGTTCGCGCTCCTGCTGCTCCTCGCCGGAGCGGGCGCACTCGTGCTCCGTCGTCGGCACTGACCGGCGGGTGATCGAGGGGCGTCACACCGTGGCGCCCCTCGTCACCGTGCCCGGGGGTCGCTGACGGGCCGTGCGCGTCGGAACATGTGGGCGTATCGGATGCGTGTGCATGTTCCGACGGACCGCTCGTCGATCGACTCGTGCATCGTCGCAGTGCGGACGCCAGACGCCAGACGCCGGACGCGGACGCCAGACGCCTCGGGCGCCACGTGCTCACCGTGCCCGGGGGAGACGCCCGGTTACGACGGCGCTGCCACCGTGGCGCGGCCGTCAGCGGCCTGGGGTATCGTTCCGACTACGCAAGCGCTCCGGGGTCGGTGTAATTCCGAGCCGGTGGTGACAGTCCACGAACTGATGACGGGTGCGAACCCGACAGAGGTTGACCCGGTGGGATTCCGGGACCGACGGTGAAAGTCCGGATGGGAGGCGCGCTGGGCGGACAGGACGACCCCACGACCCGTGGGGTGCGACCCGTCCGTCGATGCCGACGATCGTCGAACGCCCCCGGAGTCCCGTTGAGAGGACACCAGTGTTCACCGGCATCATCGAGGAACTCGGCACCGTCACCGCCGTCGAGCAGCAGGGCGACTCCGTCGCGCTCACCGTCCACGGCCCCGTCGTCGTGCAGGACGCCCGGCACGGCGACTCGATCGCGACGAGTGGTGTCTGCCTGACCGTCGTCGAGCAGACCCCCGAGACCTTCACCGCCTTCGTCATGAAGCAGACCCTCGACATGAGCGCCCACGGTGCACTCCGGGTGGGGGACCGCCTGAACCTCGAGCGCGCCGCCTCGGTGGGTGACCGCCTGGGCGGGCACATCGTGCAGGGCCACATCGACGGCACCGCCACGGTGCTCGAGACGGCCGACGGTGACGGCTGGCGACGCGTGCGGTTCTCGCTCGCGCCCGCACTCAGCCCGCTCGTGGTCGACAAGGGTTCCATCGCACTCGACGGCGTCTCGCTCACGGTCAGCGCGGTCTCACCCGAGGACACCGCGCCCGACGCGGCCTGGTTCGAGGTGAGCCTGATCCCCGAGACGCTCGAGGCCACGACGCTCGGGCTCCGCCTGCCGGGTGACCGGGTGAACGTCGAGACCGACGTCCTGGCACGGCACGTCCGCCGCATGCTGCGGCTCGACGCCGCGGCGCAGTCGCTCGAGACCGTCGGATCGGAGGCCCGGTGATGGTCGCCGAGGCCGGTGCCGTCCCGCAGGCACTCGGGTTGTCGAGCATCGAGGCCGCGATCGCGTCGATCGCCGCCGGCCGTCCGGTGATCGTCGTCGACGACGAGGACCGTGAGAACGAGGGTGACGTCATCCTGTCCGCCGAGCTCGCCTCGCCGGAGTGGATCGCGTGGACCGTCGCGCACTCGTCCGGGTTCATCTGCGCGCCGCTCAGCACCGAGATCGCCGACGCCCTCGACCTGCCGCCGATGGTGGCGCACAACGAGGACGTCCGCGGCACGGCCTACACGGTCACCGTCGACGCCGCCGTCGGTGTGACCACCGGCATCAGCGCTCATGACCGCGCCCGTACGCTGCGGGTCCTCGCCGACCCGACCTCGGTGCGCGACGACCTGCACCGCCCCGGACACGTGGTGCCCCTGCGCGCACGACCGGGCGGGGTCCGGGAGCGCGCCGGGCACACCGAAGCAGCGATCGAGCTCGTCACAGCAGCCGGGCTCCGGCCCGCTGCGGCGATCTGCGAGATCGTCGACGAGGACGGCAGCATGATGCGGCTGCCGGCGCTCGTCGCACTCGGGGCACGCGAGGGCGTGCCCGTCATCACCATCGCCGCGCTCGCCGAGTGGCTGGACGCGGCAGACCGGGCGGCGGCAGCGACCGCAGCGCCCACGGAAGGAACGACACGATGAGCGGAGCAGGCGCGGCGGACCGCGACCAGGTCGACGGCACCGGGATCCGGGTGGCCGTCATCGCCGGACAGTGGCACGACACCATCGCCGCGGGCCTGCTGGCCGGCGCACAGCGCGAGGTCGAGCGGCTCGGGGCGACGGCCGAGGTCATCCCCGTCCCCGGCAGCTTCGAGCTGCCCGTGGTCGCGAAGACCGCGCTCGAGGCCGGTTTCGACGCGGCGGTCGCGCTCGGCGTCATCATCCGCGGTGGCACCCCGCACTTCGAGTACGTCTCGGGTGCTGCGACGAGCGGCCTGACGCAGGTCGCGATCGACACCGGCAAGCCCGTCGGGTTCGGCGTGCTCACGCTGGACGACGAGCAGCAGGGACTCGACCGCGCCGGGCTGCCCGACTCCAAGGAGGACAAGGGCGCCGAGGCCGCACACGCGGCGATCAGCACCGCGGTGACGCTGCGGTCCCTGCGCCTCCCGGTCTGAGGCGCCGGACACGCCACACAGAACGGCCCCGCATCGGTGAGGTGCGGGGCCGTTCTGTGTGTGCTGATCAGTGCTTGCTGATCAGTGCTTGCTGGTCAGCGGCGGTGCTTGCTGGCTAGCGCTTGCCGAACACGTGGATCGGCAGGAAGAAGGAGAGGCTCATCAGGAGCACGCCGGCCATGAAGACGAAGGCCTGGCCCGACTCGACCTGGAAGGCGAACCCGAACAGGTACATCGACACCAGCAGCAGCAGGATCGAGAAAACAGCGGCGATGACGCGGCCCACGGGATACCTCCGGGTGTCGACGAGTGGATCGTTCCCCAGTCTATCCCCAGCCGGGGGTGTGCCGGTTCACGCTCCGGGTCGCGTCGCGATCAGACGGTCGACGACGGTGAGCAGGGTCTCCATGTCGACGCTGCCCCGCTTCGGTCGCACCTCGCTCGCGGCACCGAGCGAGGCCTGGTGGTACAGCCCGTCGCCGAGGAGCTTGACGGCCTGCGCGGTCGGCTCGTCGCCGAGGGCGTCGACGAGGGTCGCGAGCCAGGCGTTCTCGGTGTCGTCGAGGGTGCGTCCGGCCTCTTCGTAGCCGGCCTGCTGCAGGCGGCTCGCGGCGAGCAGGGCGAGGTCCAGCTCGCTGCCGACGAACAGGCAGTTGCGGACGAAGTAGCGCGCGGCACCGTCCTCGGCCTCCTGCATGCGCTCGACGTCGATCGCGGACAGGTCGGACAGGCGTTCGCAGAGCCCCTCGACCAGCGCGGCCTTGGACCCGAAGTGGTAGAGCAGGCCGCCCTTCGAGACACCGGCGCGCGCGGCGACGGCGTCGAGCGTGGCGGGACGCTCGCCTTCCTCGCACACGATGGCGACGAAGCTGTCGAGGACGCGGTCGCGGGCACTGGCCATGCCGAGAGTCTAGGAGCAGTTCCGGGGGTCGCGGACGCCGGCTCCTCCGCCGCCGCCGTGAACGCTCACGAATTGCCGCAGGACCATTGCCGATCGCGCTGGCGCCCGCTAGCGTCGAGCCGACCGTGAAGGTTCACGAGACGACAAGGATCCGCATGTCAGCGCAGACGGCGAACACCGCCACCACCCCGACCTCGACCACCACCGACCGCCCCGGGTGGGCCGTCCTCGGCCCCGGCAGCATCGCCCGACGCTTCCTCTCGCAGTTGCCCGCCAGCGGGGGTGTCCTGGTCGCGGCCGGCAGTTCGTCCGCCGAGCGGGCGCAGGTCTTCGCCGACGAGGCCGCCGGGTTCGGGTTCACGGACGTGACCGCCGGGACCTACGACGAGGTCCTCGCCGACCCGCGGGTGGACGCCGTCTACGTGTCGACCGTGCACACCGGTCACGCCCGGCTCGTGCTCGCCGCACTCGAGGCCGGCAAGGCCGTCCTGTGCGAGAAGCCCCTCGCCGTGAACCACGGCACCGCGATGGCGCTCACCGACGCCGCGCGCCAGGCCGGCCTGCCGCTCGTCGAGGCGTTCATGTACCGCTTCCATCCGCAGACCGCGGCACTGCTCGACCTGGTCCGCGACGGCGTGATCGGCGACGTGACCCACGTCGACGCCTCGTTCGCGTTCCGGACGGGTGAGCGCACCGGTCGCCTGTTCGACGTCGACACCGCCGGCGGCGGGATCCTCGACGTCGGCGGGTACCCGGTGACGATGGCCGCGGCGATCGTGCAGGCCGCCACCGGGGTCGCCGTCGCCGAACCGGTGGACCTCACCGCCACGGGCACGCTCGGGCCGACCGGGGTCGACGAGTGGACGGTCGCGCAGCTCACCTACCGGGGCGGGGTCACGGCGACGGTCCGGACCGGCGTCTTCGTGCAGGACGACAACGCCGTGTCGGTGTACGGCTCGCGCGGTCGCATCGTGCTCACCGACCCGTGGACCCTGGGCGACGACCCCACCATCGAGATCCACACCGTCGACGAACCCCCTCGCTCGCTGTCGTTCGCGGGTGAGCACCCCTACGCCCGAGAAGCCGACGCCACCACCGACGCCCTGCGTGCCGGCCGGGTCGAAGCGGCGCAGATGACCATCGACGAGACCCTCGCCACCGCCCGCACGCTCGACAGGTGGCGCGCGGCGATCGGCCTGCGCTACCCGTTCGAGGCGGAGACCGCCGACATCCCGACGGTGTCCGGCCGGCCGCTCACCGTGCAGGACGGCAACCCGATGCGCTACGGCGAGGTGCCGGGCGTCGGCAAGCGGATGTCCCGCCTGGTGATGGGCGTCGACAACCAGCCCGACCTGGCACACGCCAGCGCGATCTTCGACCTGTTCGTCGAGCAGGGCGGCAACGTCTTCGACACCGGGTACATCTACGGCGGCGGTGTGCTCGAAGGACGGCTCGGCAGGTGGATCCAGAACCGGGGGGTCCGCGAGGACGTGGTCGTCATCACGAAGGGCGCCCACACCCCGCACTGTGACCCGGAGTCGATCACCCGGCAGCTGCTCGAGAGCCTCGAGCGCCAGGGCACCGACTACGCGGACATCTACATGATGCACCGCGACAACCCCGACGTCCCGGTGGGGGAGTTCGTCGACGTGCTCGACGAGCACCGCCGAGCCGGGCGCATCCGCGTGTACGGCGGCTCGAACTGGACGCCGGCACGCTTCGACGAGGCCAACGCCTACGCACGGGCCAACGGGAAGCACGGGTTCGAGGTGCTCAGCAACCACTTCGGTCTCGCCGAGGCGTACGACGTGCCGTGGGACGGCTGCGAACACGCGACCGATGCGGCGTCGAAGGCGTGGCTGGAGGAACGCCAGGTCCCGCTGCTGCCGTGGTCCTCGCAGGCCCGCGGGTTCTTCACCGGCCGCGCGACGCCCGAGGACACCAGCGACGCCGAACTCGTCCGCTGCTACTACTCGGACGACAACTTCGAGCGGCTCCGGCGTGCGCGGGAGCTCGGCGAGCAGTTCGGCGTCCCCGCGACGGCGATCGCCCTGGCGTACGTGCTCAACCAGCCGTTCCCGACGTTCCCGCTCTTCGGACCCCGTACGATCGCGGAGGCCCGGTCGTCCATGACCGGCCTCTCCGTCGACCTCTCCCCGGAACAGGTGGCATGGCTGGACCTCCGCGCCTGACCCCGGGCGGCCGCGCGACGATCATCGACGTCGCCGCGGCCGCCGGGGTGTCCCGGCAGACCGTCACCCGCGCGATGAACGGCATGTCCGGCATCAGCGCGGCGACCAAGGACCGCGTGCTCCAGGCCGCGGCTGCGCTCGACTACCGTCCGTCACGGTTCGGCCGCGGGCTCGTCACGGGTGGCGACCACCAGCTCGGGCTCGTCGTCAACGACCTGCGGAACCCCTACGCACCGGCACTCGCCTCCGCGGTGCTCGGCCTGGCCGCCGCCCGCGGGTGGAACGTCATGCTCGCCGACGTCGGGCTCGCGAGCGACTCGGACCGGATGGTGGAGTCCCTCGGTGCCCAGACCGACGTCGTGATCGGCTACCTCGGGTCCCGTGCGCCGGAGTGGATCGAACGGCTCGGCTCGGTCCCGGTCGTCGAGCTCGACCCCTCGGGGCCGGTGACCCGCGCCGCGGTCCGGATCGACCCGACCGCCGCGATCGAGGACCTCGCCGACCACCTCGTCGACGTCGGGGTGAAGCACCCCGTCGTGCTCGACGCCGCTGCCGACGGCGTGCCGAGCCAGCGCGGAGAGCACATGGTCGCGGCACTCCGGCGTCGCGGGTACCTGCCCGACCTCGTCGTCGCGTCCGCGCCCACCGCAGAGGCCGGTGCCGAACGGACCGAACGGATCCTCGCCGAGCACCGCCGGGTGGACGCGGTCCTGGCGTTCAACGACGTGCTGGCGCTCGGCGTGCTGTCGGCCTGTCGTCGTGCCGGCGTCGACGTCCCCGGTGACGTCCGCGTGGTCGGCGTCGACGGCCTGCCGCTCGGCACGCTCGTCGCGCCGACGCTCACCACGCTGGCCGTTGACCTCGACGAGGTCGCGGGTCAGGCCCTCGACCTGGCGCTCGGCATGCTCGCGGGCGAGCTGCCGCGCTCGGGCGCGGCCGTGGAGCGCACGGTGCGACACCGGTTGTTGCTCCGCGAATCGGCGTAGGCCCGACGACGCGACCGGTGGACCGACGCAAGGCCCGTGGCCGGACCGCCACGGGCCTCCCGGCCGTCGTCAGTTGCATTTGCAACCAAAACCGTCCGGACGGTACACTAACGGAGTCCTGACGGGGCGCGTGTCCATCCCGCGTCCCGTCTCGTCTGCCCCACGTACCACCCGCCGTCGACCTGGTCCGGCTCGAAGTCCCAGGAGTCCGCCGTGTCCGCACTGCTCACCAGCCCCGTCGCCACCCGCGTCACCGGGAGCCGCGCCCGACGGTTCCTCGCGCTCGCCGTGCTCATGCTGCCGGTCCTGCTCATCTCGGTCGACAACACCATCCTGAGCTTCGCGCTGCCGTCGATCAGCCGCGCGCTGAACCCGGACGCGACCACGCAGCTCTGGATCGTGGACGCGTACCCGCTGGTGCTCGCCGGCCTGCTCGTCGTGATGGGCAGCATCGGTGACCGCATCGGCCGCCGGCGGATCCTGGTGATCGGGGCGACCGGGTTCGCACTGTTCTCGGTGGCCGCGGCGTTCGCGACCGATGCCTGGATGCTCGTCGCTGCCCGGATCGCGATGGGCGTCTTCGGCGCGATGCTCATGCCCGCGACGCTGTCGATCATCCGCAACGTGTTCGTGGACGCGGGGGAGCGGCGGATGGCGCTCGCCGTCTGGTCGACGATGTTCGCGGCCGGCAACGCGCTCGGGCCGCTCGTCGGCGGCGCGCTGCTCGCGCACTTCCACTGGGGCAGCGTGTTCCTGGTGGCGGTGCCGATCCTCGTGCTCATGCTCGTCGGCGTGCCGTTCTGCGTGCCGGAGTCCCGCGACCCGATGCCCGGGCCGGTCGACCTGCCGAGCATGTTCCTGTCCCTCGGCGCGCTCGCACCCATCGCCTGGGCCATCAAGTCGGTCGTGCACCCCGAGGAGCGCGGCCTCGCGATCGCCATGCTCGCGGTCGGAGTCGTCTGCGGCATCGCGTTCGTCCGTCGGCAGCTGCGGTCCCGCACGCCGATGCTCGACCTGCGCCTGTTCCGCAGCACGGCCTTCACCGGCAGTGTGCTGATGAACCTGGCGGCGATGTTCTCGCTCACCGGGTTCCTGTTCTTCATCGCCCAGCACCTGCAGCTCGTGGCGGGGCTCGACCCGTTCGCGTCCGGCATCGTGCTCATCCCGGGGTCGGTCCTGACCATCGTCGCCGGGCTCGCGGTCGTGCCGATCGTGGCGCGTGTCGCCCCGCGCTGGGTCGTGTCGGTCGCGCTGCTGTTCTCGGCGGCGGCGTACGCCCTCGTCGCGGTCCTCGGACACCACGCCTCCATCGCCGCCCTGGCGTTCGCGTTCGTACTGCTGGGCATCGGGATCGGCGCGTCCGAGACGGTGACGAACGACCTCATCATCTCGACGGCACCGGCGGACAAGGCGGGTGCGGCGTCGGCGATGTCCGAGACGGCGTACGAGATCGGCGCCGTGCTCGGCACCGCGGTCCTCGGCACGATCCTGGCGACGACCTACCGGGCGCACGTCGTGGTGCCCGACGGGTTGTCCTCGGCGGCGCACGTCGCGGCGCAGGAGACCCTCGGCGGTGCGGTCGCCGCGGCGGGGCAACTCGGCGGCAGCGCCGGGCAGGTGCTGCTCGAGTCGGCGCGGGCGGCCTTCGACTCCGGCGTGACGATCACGGCGGGTGTCGCCGCGGTGCTCATGGTGGTGGCGGCCGCGGGTGCGCTCGTCATGCTCAAGCGCCGCTGAGCGGCCGCGCGGCCGCGCGCGCCGCGCTGCGCCGCGAGCGTCGCTGCGCTTCGTGAGCAGGAATGGTCGGGTCCCCGTGCGTGACCCGACCATTCCTGCTCACGAAGTGCCCGCCACGGCGCGCCCGGCCACGCCCGAACCTGTGAATCGTTGACCTCAACCAGGGTTCAGGTCATACGTTGGGTGACAGCCGCCGAGTGACGGCAGCCCCTCCCGAAGGAACGACCACGATCACCATGCCCGACGAAGCACCGGCAACCATCGCCGACGCGTACAAGTCCGCCTTCCGCGGGCACCCTGCCGGCGTCGCCGTCATCACGGCCGAAGGCCCCGACGGACCGACCGGCCTCACCGCCTCGAGCGTCGCGAGCGTCGCCGTCGACCCGCCCGTCCTCGTCTTCTCGCTCTCGACGAACTCCGGCTCGGCCGGGGTCGTGCTCGGTGCGCCGCTGTTCGTCGTGCACCTGGTCGACTCCCTCGGGGTCGCACTCGCGAAGCGCTTCGCCTCGACCGGCAGCCCGGCCGCCGACGACCCGATCTGGGGCACGTTGCCGTCCGGCGATCGCTACCTGCCGAGTGCGGCGAGTGCGCTCCGCTGCCGACCGCTGTCGACGACGCCCATCGGCAGCTCGACCGTCGTCGTGGCCGAGGTGCTCGACATCATCGTCGGCGCCGACCGCGGCGAGCCGCTGGTCTACCACAACCGGGAATTCCACTCCCTCACCGATCGTTCCCGGCTCTCGTGAGCCGCGGAGCCGCGTCCACAACCCACTGATCGAAAGGACCTCACATGGCTGAGTACACCCTGCCGGAACTGCCGTACGACTACGCCGCGCTCGAGCCGCACATCAGCGGCAAGATCATGCAGCTGCACCACGACAAGCACCACCAGGCCTACGTGACCGGTGCCAACACCGCGCTGCAGCAGCTCGGTGAGGCCCGTGAGTCCGGCAACTTCGGCGCGATCAACAAGCTCGAGAAGGACCTCGCGTTCCACCTCGGTGGTCACGTGAACCACTCGATCTTCTGGACCAACCTCGGCCCGGACACGAAGGTCCCCGAGGGCGAGCTCGCCGCGGCGATCGACGAGTTCTTCGGTTCGTTCGAGAAGTTCCAGGCGCAGTTCGCCGCCGTCGCGAACGGCATCCAGGGCTCCGGCTGGTCCGTGCTGGCCTGGGACACCGTGGGCCAGAAGCTCACCACGTTCCAGCTCTTCGACCAGCAGGGCAACATCCCGTTCGGCCTCGTCCCGATCTTCATGCTCGACATGTGGGAGCACGCCTTCTACCTCGACTACCTGAACGTCAAGGCGGACTACGTCAAGGCTGTCTGGAACATCGTCGACTGGGAGAACGTCGCCGCTCGTTTCGAGAACGCGAAGTCGCAGCGGTTCGTCACGCTCTGATCCGCGTCGGCGCGTCACCACGGTGACCACCTGACGAACGGGAGGCACGGTGCCAGCTGGCACCGTGCCTCCCGTTCGTGGTCCGGGTTCCGTTCCGGGCCGTGCGCGGTCGCCGTGTCCCGTCGCCGTGTCCCGTCGCCGGGTACGCGAGCGGTCCGCGATCGCGTGGGTGCGTGTGCTCAGCGCACGCGGTCTGCGGCGGCCGTGCTGGCTGCCAGGTCGTGGGCGATGCGACGCAGTGCAGCGTCGGCGTCGGTGTGCGCGCCGTCGACGAGCGCGCCCCACTGGGCTCCGCGGGCGGCCATGACCGTGTGCTGGGCCGCGCGTTCGGCGAGGACGGGGTCGGCGCCGTGTGCTCGGCACCAGGCCCGGACGGCGGCGACCTGGCAGCGGTGCGCGCGGCGCTGCCGGTCACGCCCGTCGAGGGACTCGACCGACCCGAGTTCGAAGGTGAGCCGTGCGGCCAGCGCACGGTGCGGGTCGTCGAGCCCGCCGAAGGTCGCGACCAGGTGGTCGGCGAGGGCGTCGGTGTCGGCGGCCGGGTCGAGTGCGGGCGCTCGGTGCGAGGTCGCGAGGTGCTCGACGACGGAGTCGATCAGGGCGTCGCGGGAGCCGAAGTGGTAGACGACCGGATAGGCGCTCGTGCCGAGTACGCGGCCGAGGCCCCGGACCGTGACGTCCTCGATCTTGGTCTCGACGAAGTGGTCGACGACCTTCTCGAGGATCGCGGGTTTGCGGGTGGGGTCGGGCTTCCTGGGCATGGCATCTCCGTCGTCGGGGCGGTGGTCGCGCGACCGCCCACATACTAGCAGCCGGTATATCAGTGACACCATTGGTCGTTGTGTGCGATCTCTCCGCGAAACCTCCGTTTTCACCGATAGAAACGGAGAAAAACTCGGCTCCGGGTAGACTGTTGCGGATGTCCATGCCGTACGAGGGCGCTCTGCCGCCGTCACGGCCCGAGGGGACCCGCGCCGGACGGGTGGTCGCGGGCCGTCGTCGCGGCGCCGGAAAACGCTTCCTGGTCGTCGGCGACGTCCTGGACGGCGTCCTCGTGCACACCACCGCACACCGGATCGGGGTGCACGACCCCGCTGCGGAGATCCGCCACCGGCCGACCGGTGCCGGTGGCAACACGGCCACGTGGCTCGGCTGGCTCGGGGCCGAGGTCGACGTCGTCGCCCGGGTCGGGGTCGACGACGTGTACCGCCACGAGCGCGCGCTCGAGGACGCCGGGGTCCGCGCCCACCTGCGCTACGACGCGATGACGTCCACCGGGGTCGTCGTCTCGGTCCGCAACGACCACGGTCGCACCGCGATGTCCGACCCCGCCGCGAGCGGGAAGATCAGTGCCGCCGACGTCCCGCCGTCGGTGGTCGCCCGCGCCGACATCGTGCACCTGACCGGCGCGGCCATGCTCGGCGGCGGTGCCGACCGGCTCGCCGACCTCGTGGCGTGCGCCCGGACCGGCCCGGCGCGCGTGGCGGTGGACCCCTCGTCGGTGGCGGTGATCGAGACGATCGGTGCCGACCGGTTCCTCGAAGCCCTGCGGGGCGTCGACGTGCTCTTCCCCGACCAGCACGAGGCGCTCGCCCTCGCCGGGGGTGACGACCTCGACGCCGCGGTGCGGCGGCTGACCGAGCACGTCCCGCTGGTCGTCGTCACGGCCGGAGCCGACGGCGCGCTCATCGGGCGCCGGGGCCGCAGCGTCCACCGGGTGCCCGCGACACCGGCGACCGTCGTCGACACCATCGGGGCGGGGGACGCCTTCGTCGCCGGGTTCGTCCGTGCGTGGGCGACGGATCCGGTCCGAGTCGGTGCGGCAGCCCGCGAGGGCACCCGGGTCGCCGCGCGGGCACTCGGCTTCGTGGGCGGTCGACCGCCGGTCTGATCCGACGGGTTCTCGGTCGGACCCCCGGGTCGGCGCTCCGTCGGGTCAGCGCTCGGTCAGCGCTCCGACGGTTCGGCCACGACGTTCAGGGTCTGGACGCGCCCCGCGGCGGCGGGCGCGAGCCGGATCTCGACGCGCAGTCGCCCGCAGGTGCCGGGGAGCCACCAGCGCAGGTGCGACGGTGCCGCCGAGTACTCGGACACCGGTGCGGCACGGAGGTCGGCACCGACGTCCGCGACGGCCTGCGCCACCGCCCGGCGCCGTCGGTCGTACGGCACGTCCATCGCCACGTTGGGCGTGCAGATCGCGTCCGCCAGGTCGTCCCGCCAGCCGGCCAGGAGGCGCGTCACGGCGGCCTGGGCGGCTCGCGTCGCGCGGGTGGTCGCGGCCACCCCGGTGCTCGCTCCGGCCACGTCGGTGCCGGCTTCCGCCGGGTCGGGTGTCCGAGCCGTCAGCGCCGCGTCGAGCACGAGGTCGTGCGCCTGCTGCGCGGCCGCGGAGACCTTGGCCTGCGTGGCGTTCTCGAACGCGACGACCCCGAGACCGTCGCGCACGGACCACCGCATGTGCGCGGAGAAGCCCGGGTAGCCGCCGGAGTGCGAGACGAGCTCGCCGAAACGGTCGTCCTGCTCGACGAACAGCCCGAAGCCGTACGCCGTCGCGCGGGCCGAACCCGGGACGACTGACGACGGGACGACCCGCATCGCCTGCTGCATGAGGCGGCGGTCTGCGGGGGAGACCGGGCCGGGCTCCGGTGCGGCGGAGAACGCCGAACCGAGGTGTGTCGCCCAGCGCGCCAGGTCACGCACGGTCGAGAAGAGCCCGCCGATCGACGAGAAGGCGCCGGGGCCGGTCATCGGCAGGGGTTCCCAGTCGCCCTCGTGTCCGCGGACACCGGTGACCACGAAGCCGGTCGACTCGGCGGCGCTGAACACCGTGTCGGTGAGGCCGAGGGGACGGAGCACGATCTCACTGGCGGCGGCGGTGAAGGGCTGCCCCGTCACGGCGGCGACGACCCGGCCGAGCAGCGCGTAGCCGAGGTTCGAGTAGGCGAAGCGGGTGCCGGGCAGCGAGTCGAACAGCAGGCTGCCGCGCAGGACCTCGTCGAGCTCGGCGTCCGAGATCGACTCCTGCCGGTCGGCCCAGGGGTCGTCGGTGGGGAACCCGGCCGACATCGTCAGCAGCATCCGCACCGTGGGGACCGGGGAGTCCGGGGTCGGCAGGGTGACGGCGCCGAAGGCCGGCACGAAGTCGGTGATCGGCGCGTCGAGGTCGAGTGCACCCCGGGCGACGAGGGTCAGCAGGGTCGCGGCGGTGACGCTCTTGGTGCAGGAGGCGATGCGGTACACGGTGTCGGCGTCCGGGCTCCGGCCGTCACCGCGGTCGCCGTGCCCGCCGGACGCGACGAGGCCGGAGCGGTCGAACACGCCCCACACGCTGCTCGGCGCGATGCCCTGTTCGACGCGAGCACGGAACAGCTCGTCGACCTGGTCGACGACCGCAGCGATCGCGGGGTGCGACCCGGTCACGAGCGCCGCATCCGTTCGTAGGCGTCGAGCGCCCGCTGCCGTGACGCCTTCAGGTCGACCATCGGCTCGGGCCGCAGCTCGTCGGCGGGGACCCAGCGGTGGACGTACTCGCGGTGCGGGTCGAAGCGCTCGAGTTGCCGATCGGGGTTGAAGACGCGGAAGTACGGGGCGGCGTCGAAGCCGGAGCCCGCGACCCACTGCCAGTTCGCCGCGTTGTTGGCGGGGTCGGCGTCGACCAGGGTGTCCCAGAACCACTGCTCCCCGACGCGCCAGTCGACGAGCAGGTTCTTCACGAGGAAGCTGCCGGCGGCCAGCCGCACCCGGTTGTGCATGGCCCCGCTGTGCCAGAGCTCGCGCATGCCCGCGTCGACCAGGTCGAAGCCGGTGAGACCCTGCCGCCAGCGGTTGACCTCAGCTGCTTCCGGGTCACGCCACGGGAACGCGTCGAAGTTCCGACGGACGTTGACGGTGGCGATGTCGTCGCAGTGGAAGTACTCGTTCCAGTTGAACTCGCGCCACGCCAGCTGCCGGAGGAACGCGGCGGCGTTCTGGCGCTGCGCGGGCTCGAGCCGCTCGTGCAGGCGGTGCCACACCTGGTACGGGCTGATCTCGCCCCACCGCAGGAACGGCGACAGGCTGCTGGTCGCTTCCATCGCGGGCTCGTCGCGCTGGTCGTAGTCCTCGAGCGCGTGCTCGACGAAGTGCTCGAGCTGCTGCTGCGCGCCGTGCTCGCCCGGGGTCCAGGCGTCACGGAGGCCGCCGGCCCAGTCGGGCTTCGTCGGCAGCAGTGCCCAGTCGGCCAGCGCATCACCCGTGACGTCGGCCGGAGCGGGCAGGTCGTCGGGGTCGGGCAGGGGATGGCGCGGTTCGGGCAGCGCCTGGACGGCGTTCCAGAACGGGGTGAAGACCTTGTACGGCTCGCCCTGCCCGGTGAGCACCGTCCACGGTTCCCAGAGCAGGTTCGCGGCGAAGCTGTGCGCCTCGACGCCACGGTCGTGCAGGGCCGCCTTGATGCCGGCGTCGACGTCACGCTCGACGGCGCCGTACCGACGGTTCCAGTACACGGCGTCGGCTCCGGTGTCGGCGACGAGCTGGTCGATCGCCGTCGCCGCGGCACCGCGCCGGAGGACCAGCCGGGAACCCCGCTCGCGCAGGTCGGCATCGAGGGCGGTCAGGGAGTGGTGCAGCCACCAGCGGCTCGCGGCACCGATCGGACGGAGCCCGGGGGACTGCTCGTCGAGGACGACCACCACCGTGACGTCGCCACCGTGGTCGATCGCCGCACGGAGCGCCGGGTTGTCCGACAGCCGCAGGTCGTCACGGAGCCAGACGATCGCGCCGGTCACACCGTTGCCGCATCCGCAGCGGCCACCGGGCGGGCCGTCGACCGCCGGCCCGGTGCTGTGCCGACCGCCAGCCGGAGCTTCGTGCAGAGCTCGGTGAGGGTGCGGAGTTCGGGGTCGGACAGTCCGGCGCCGACCTGCTGCGCGATGCTCGCCGCGTGCTGCACGGCGACCTGGCGGTAGACGTCGAAGCCGTGCGGGGTCAGTGCCACGATCACGCCGCGGGCGTCGGTGGGGTCCGGCTGCTTCTCGACGATGCCGCGGGCGAGCAGTCGGTCGACCAGGCGGCTGACGCTCGGCTGGGTGAGGAGCAGGTGCCCGGTGAGGTCGCGCATCCGGCAGCGGCGGCCGGGCTGGGTCGACAGGTTGAAGCAGACGTCGTACTCGTTGAACGAGATCTCGTCGCCGGGGAAGTCCGCGTTGAGACTCCGCATCACGGCGACCTGGGCGCGGAAGAGCGCTTCCCAGGCGGCGACCGCGGTCGCCTTCTCACTGCGGCGTGTCTCGCTCACGTTCGCGTTCCCTCCGGTCGTACGGTCTGACCACACTACCGACGGGGTCCGACAGGAGCCGGGCGACATGCACGAGGGCCGGCCGCCTGTCGGCGACCGGCCCTCTCCCTTGCACCAAGAGTTTCCTGCAATCACATTCCACAGGCGGTGCCACAGCAAACACCGTCTGCACCACCGACTGTATAACGAAGCGGTAACGGCGCGCCAGCCTCTCCGGGGCCGGTTCGCTGCGAGTTCACCAAGAGCAGTCGATCAGGCTCAGAAGAGGTCGGGCGACGGGGTCGACGCGTACCGCACGGCGACGTCCGCGTGCCGGTCGAAGCGGTAGCCGACGCCGCGCACGGTGCGGACGATCTCCTCGAACGCGCCGAGCTTGGAGCGGAGCCGACGCACGTGCACGTCGATGGTGCGCTCGTTCGGGGTCTCGTCCTCGCCGTCCGACCAGAGGCCGTCGATGATCGCGGACCGGTCGACGGTCTGGCCCTCGCGGAGGACCAGGAACTGCAGGAGCTCGAACTCCTTGTAGGTCAGCGGCGCCGCTTCGCCGTCGAGGGTCACGCGCTTCCGGGAGATGTCGATGACGACGCCGGTCTCCTCGGGCTCGGGCTTCTCGGCCTGCTTGCGGGCGGCCACCGCGGAGCGGTCCTGCAGGGCGAGGCGGACGACGTCGACGTCCCGGCCACCGGAGTGCTCGGCGGCGACGGCGACGGCCGCGTACGTCTCGGACGACGGGACGAGCTGCGCGGTGAGGGCCTTGAGCTGCTCGACCACCGCGGCGAGGCTCGTGCCGGCGGCGGCGGCCTTCGCTTCGTCGATGCCGACGTACAGGGCGAAGCCGCGGGCCTCGGTGCCCTCGGGGAGCGCGCGGTTCCGCTGCGGCGCGACCACGGGGCTCGTCGGAACGGTGGCCGGTCCGGTCGCTGCCGGCGAGGCCGGGCGCGGACGGATCGGCGTGACGGTGCCGAGGTCGGTCGGGGCCGGTGCGGAGCGGAGCGCGGTGCGGGGCTGAGCGATGGTGAGCGACATGGTGGTTCTCCGGGCGGTGTGGCCGGTGCGCGGGTGGCGCGGCGGCCGGTGTCGAATGCGTCATCCCGGGTACGGCGGTACGCCGATGTGCCCTGCGGTCCTGCTGCGGACCGGGGTCGACCCGGGGGAACGGGAGACAGACCTCGTGACGTGGTGCGCGTCGCCGACGGTGTCCGTCACCCGGGGATCACGCGCTCGCGACGGGGGTGGTGTCGCGGGGGATCCGGCTGGAACGGGTGCCGATCAGGCACACATTCGACAACGCATGACCGGCATGGTCGGCATCATCACGCCGACGGTCCCCACTGCCCCTGCGGAGGAGCACGCCTCGGAGAGGACGCGGGTGGACACGGTTGCAGTCATGTGACGAGTATCTGCGGTATACCAACGCGGTGTCAACCGTCCGCGCGGACGGTGCGGTGAGCGCGACCGCACGGACGTCGAGCGCCACGCCCGTTCTTTCCCATTGCGCCCGCGATGGAAAGTGGAATCGGGCGTACCGGGTGGAAAGAACGGACCGGGTACGCCCGGAACGACCGGGTACGCCCGGAACGGGCAGGCACGCCCGGAACGGGCGGGTACGCCCGGAACGGGCGGGTACGCCCGGAACGGGAGGGTGCGGTGAGCGCGACCGCACGGACGACAGGAGGCGCGGTGCCAGCTGGCACCGCGCCTCCAGTCCGAGAAGTGGCGGGTCTGCGCTACTCGGCCAGGCCGTAGAGCCGGTCGCCGGCGTCGCCGAGGCCCGGGACGATGTACCCGTTCTCGTCGAGCTTCTCGTCGAGCGCACCGAGGACGATCGAGACGTTGCGGTCGCCGACGGCCTGCTCGACCATGGCGAGCCCCTCGGGGGCACCGAGGATGCACACGCACGTGATCTCCTGCGCACCGCGGGCGAACAGGAAGTCGATCGCGGCGGCGAGGGTGCCACCGGTGGCGAGCATCGGGTCGAGCACGAAGCACTGCCGCCCGGACAGGTCGTCGGGCAGGCGCTCGGCGTAGGTCTGCGGCTCGAGCGTCTCCTCGTTGCGGGCCATGCCGAGGAAGCCGACCTCGGCCGTCGGGACGAGCTTGACCATGCCCTCGAGCATGCCGAGCCCGGCGCGGAGGATCGGGACGACGAGCGGCCGCGGCTTGGCGATCGCGACGCCCATGGTGTGCGCCACCGGCGTGTCGATCGGCGTCGCCGTGACCCGGACGCCCCGCGTGGCCTCGTACGCGAGGAGCGTGACGAGCTCCTCGGTCAGGGCGCGGAACGTGGGGGAGGGCGTCGTACGGTCGCGGAGCACCGAGAGCTTGTGGGTGATGAGCGGGTGGTCGGCGACGTGGACTCGCATAGGGTCGAGCCTAGCGTGCCGTCGACCGTCAGGAGGTCCCGTGGAGGAGGCCGCAGCCCGCCCGTTCGTCCCGGCGATGGAGCGCGCGCTCGACGAGGCCCGACGGTGCCTGGAGACCGACGACGTCCCGGTCGGGGCCGTGGTGCTCGACCGTGACGGCGTCGTGGTCGCCACCGGCCGGAACGAGCGCGAGGCGCGACAGGACCCGACGGCCCACGCCGAGGTCCTCGCGCTGCGTGCTGCAGCGGCGGTGACGGGGGACTGGCACCTCGAGGAGCACACGCTCGTGGTGACGCTCGAGCCCTGCCCGATGTGTGCCGGCGCCGTCATGGCCGCACGGGTGCCCCGGGTCGTGTTCGGCGCGTGGGACCCGAAGGCGGGCGCCAGCGGCAGCGTCTACGACATCGCCAGGGACCGCCGGCTGCCGCACCGCTCCGAGGTCATCGGCGGCGTGCTCGAGCAGGCGTGCGCCGAGTTGCTCGACGACTTCTTCAGTCCGCGGCGAGGATGACGATCGCCTCGGTCGGCGGCTGCGGCCCGGTGCGCAGGACGTCGGGTTCGACGTAGATCACCCGGGCGATCGGCACGGCGTTCCGGACACGCTGCTCGACGGTGTCGATGCCGGCGGCGACGTCACCGAGCCGGCGGTCCCCGTCGACGGCGACCTTCACGCCGACCATCAGCTCGTCCGGTCCGAGGTACAGGGTCTTCAGGTGGATGATCGCGTCGACCTCGGGGCCGTCGAGCACCGCCTGCTTGATGCGCTCGACGTCGGCGGCGGTCGCGCCCTCGCCGACGAGCAGGCTCTTCGTCTCGATGCCGAGCACCACGGCGACCGCGATGAGCAGCGCCGCGATGAGCATGGTGCCGATCGCGTCGAACACCCCGTTGCCGGTGATCGCCGTCAGGCCGACGCCGAACAGGGCGAAGACCAGGCCGAGCAGGGCCGCGGTGTCCTCGAGCATCACGACGGGCAGCTCCGGGGCCTTCGCACGGCGGACGAACTGCACCCAGCTCTGCGAGCCCTTCTGCGGTCGGGCCTCGTTCAGGGCGGTGCGGAGCGAGAAGCCCTCGAGCCCGATGGCGATGACGAGCACCACGAGGGGGAGCCACCAGTTCTCGAGCGGGTGCGGGTGGGCGAGCTTCTCGATGCCCTCGTAGAGCGAGAAGACGCCGCCGACCGAGAACAGGATGATGGAGACGACGAACGCGTAGACGTAGCGTTCACGCCCGTAGCCGAACGGGTGTTCCTGGTCCGCCGCTCGCCGGGCCTTGCGGCCACCGAGCAGCAGGAGGAGCTGGTTCGCGGAGTCGGCCAGGGAGTGCACGCCCTCGGCCAGCATCGACGCCGATCCGCTGATCGCCGCCGCGATGAACTTCACGATCGCGATGCCGATGTTGGCACCGAGTGCGGCGAAGATCGCCTTCGTGCCTCCGGAAGCGCTCACAGCTGTCCCCTTCTCGTGGTCTGCGACACGATCCTAGGCGGGTGGCGTCGGTAGGGTCGGGAGCATGACGATCGACCTGCCCCGCACCGCCCTGCTCGGCGTCGGCTCCATGTCCGGCGCGGTCCTCGACGGCCTGCTCGCCGCGGGACTCGACCCGGCCACCGTGACCCTCACCACGAAGTCCGAGGCGTCCGCTGCTGCCCACCGGGAGCGCGGTCTCGACGCCACCGCGAGCGACACCGACCCCGACGCCAACCGGTCGGCCGTCCGTGGCGCGGCCCTCGTCGTCGTCGGCGTGAAGCCGTACATGATCGCGGACCTGCTCGACGAGGTCGCCGACGACCTGGAGCACGGCGCCGTCCTGGTCAGCGTCGCCGTCGGCACCACCACCGCGAGCATGGAGGCACGGGTGCCCACCGGCGTCCGCGTCGTCCGTGCCCTGCCGAACACCCCCATCGGCGTCGGTCACGGCGTCACCGGCATCAGCGCGGGCACCTCGGCCGACGCCGAGGCCGTCGCACTGGCGTCGTCGGTGTTCACCGCCTCGGGCGAGGTCATCGAGGTGCCGGAGTCGCAGCTCGACGCGCTGTCCGCCGTGTCCGGTTCCGGTCCCGCCTACGTCTTCCTGCTGGTCGAGCAGTGGCAGCGTGCCGCCGAGGAGCTCGGGTTCACCCACGAGCAGGCGGCGACGATGGTGCAGGGCACCGTCCGCGGCGCCGTCGAGCTGCTCGAGCGGTCGGGTCGTGAGCCCGCCGATCTGCGCCGCGCGGTGACGAGCCCGAAGGGCACGACGGAGCGGGCCGTCGCGGTGCTGCAGGACGCCGACCTGGCGGACACGCTGCTGCGCGCGTCGCGTGCCGCGATCGCGCGTGCCGAGGAGATCGCCGCGTCGTAGACGCACACCGCGTCGTGGACGCAGCCACAGTGCGGACGGGAGGCCCGTGGCGGCGTCGCCACGGGCCTCCCGTCCGTCCGGTGGTCGCTACTCGTACGCGGCGAAGCGCTCCAGGTCGGTCTCGGAACCCGAGACGATGATGACGTCGTCCTCACCGATGACGCTGTCCGGCGTCGCCGGCACGAACGGGCTGCCGGGCGGCTTGATGCCGAGCACGGTCAGGCCGAAGCGGGTGCGGATCACGGTGGTGGCGAGGTCCTTGCCGCGGACCGCGCGCGGCGGGAACATCTTGACCACGGCGAAGTCGTCGTCGAACTCGATGAAGTCGAGCATCCGGCCGGAGACCAGGTGTGCCGTGCGCTCGCCGGCCTCGCGCTCGGGGTAGACGACGTGGTTCGCGCCGATGCGGGACAGGATCGTGCCGTGCGAGCGGCTGATCGCCTTCGCCCAGATCTGCGGGACGCCGAGGTCGACCAGGTTCGCCGTGATGAGCACGCTCGACTCCAGGTCACTACCCGTGCCGACGACGGCGATGGCGAAGTCCTGCGCGCCGATCTGCCGGAGCGCGTCGATGTCGGTCGCGTCCGCCTGCACCGCGTGGGTGACCCGGTCGGACCACTTCTGCACGAGTCCGGCGTCGGTGTCGACGACGAGCACCTCGCGGTCCTGGCGCTCGAGCTGGCCGGCGGTGGCGGCCCCGAAGCGCCCGAGCCCGATGACCAGGACGGGGGCGTCGTGACTGATGGCACCGTGCTGGTGCGACGAACGGGTGCGGTCAGCCAACGATCGGCCTCTCCTCGGGACGGCGGAACAGTTGCCGGCTCTGGCTGGCGGCCAGGGCAGCGGCGATGGTCACTGTACCGACCCGGCCGAGGAACATGGTGGCGGCGAGCACGTACTTGCCCGGTTCCGGCAGGTCCGCGGACACGCCGGAGGACAGTCCACTGGTCGAGAACGCCGAGATCACCTCGAACAGCACCCGGTCGAGCGAGTCGTCGGTGATCTGCAGGAGCACCACGGTCGCGACGGCCACGATCGTCGCTCCCCAGAGCACGATGGCCACCGCGACCCGCAGGACGTCGCTCGGGATCCGGCGACCGAAGGCCTCCATGCTCTGGCGACCGCGGGCCTCGGCGACCGCGGCCAGGAACAGCACCGCGAGGGTCGTCACCTTGATGCCGCCGGCCGTCGAGGCGGATCCGCCACCGATGAACATGAGCATGTCCGTGACGAGCAGGCTCGAGCCGTTGAGCTGGTCGAAGTCGACGAGCGAGAAGCCTCCCGAGCGGGTCATCGTCGACAGGAAGAGTGCCTGGAACGCGGTGCGCCCGGCTCCTTCTTCGCCGAAGGTCGTCGGGTTCGACGCCTCGAGTGCGGTGTAGACGACCGCACCGCCGAGGAGCAGGATCGCGCTCGTCGCCAGGGTGAGCTTGACGTGGATCGGCCAGCGCCGCGGGGTGCGCAGCTGCTTAGTCAGGGCACGGATCACCGGAAACCCGATGGATCCCGCCACGACACCGATCATGAGCAGCGTCAGGAACCAGTAGTCGTGGGCGAACGGGTCCAGGCCGTCGGCGTTCGGCGAGAACCCGGTGTTCGTGAAGGCCATCGCCGCGTAGTAGAAGGAGTCGCCGACCGCGGTCCAGAACGGGATGCCGGCGATGAGCACCGACGGCAGGAGCAGCAGACCGAGGACGATCTCGATCGACAGCGTGCTCACCGCCACCGTCGCGAGCAGGGTGCCGACCTCGCCGAGCCGGACGGCCTGTCCCTCGGGCACGGCGCCGTGGTGGGTGCGGAGCGGGTTCGAGTCGCCGGCCGCCATGAGCTTGGCGCGCAGGCCGAGCTTGCGGGTGACGAACAGACCGAGGATCGACGCGAAGGTCAGGACACCGACGGCGCCGATCTGCGTGCCGATGACCACCAGCACCTTGCCGAACACCGACCAGTGCGTCGCCATGTCGACGGTGGACAGCCCGGTGACGCAGACCACCGACGCCGCGGTGAAGAGGGCGTCCGCGAAGTGGGTGCTGCTGCGGTCCGCCGTGGCCCACGGCGTCATGAAGGCCACCGTGAACAGGAAGATCAGCGCGATGAACACGACGATCGCCAGTCGGGACGGCGACGAGCGCAGCACCGTCGCGATCCGGCTCGCTCGCCGTCGGCCGACACTCACGTGGTGCGGGATCGGCTCGGTTCGGTCGAGCATGCGTATGCCTCCGAGGACATGGGCCGGGACGGTTCGTCATGGTACATCCGTGGTGCCCCGGCTAGCCTTGCCCCATGGCCGACATCTTCTCCGTCGTGGCGGACCCGACCCGGCGCGAGCTGCTCGGCACGCTGTTGTCCGCCTACGGTTCGGACGTCACCGGCGGGGAGCTCAGCGTCGGCCAGCTCGTCGAACGCCTCGGGGTCAGCCAGCCCACGGTGTCGAAGCACCTGCGCGTCCTGCGCGACATCGGTCTCGTCACCAGTCGCGAAGAGGGGCAGCACCGTTACTACCGGCTCGACCCGGAGCCGCTCGTGCACCTGGAGGACTGGGTCCTGCCGTTCACGGGCGCGGTCGACGCCGACGGCACCCCGGCCACCACAGCGTGGACGCCGGACGGCCAGCCGGTGTCGATCCGCCGGAACGGCACGGCCGGCAAGGCGACGGTGGAGGTGGGCACCGAGCTCGGCCGCGTCATGGCCGAGGCGTCGTACCGGGCCACCGCGGCGATCTCCGGCGCGCAGCAGGGCTGGGAACGCGTCGTCGACCGCAGCCGCAAGCGCTTCACCCGCCGGGGCGACGAGGACTGAGCCCTGCCGCTCGGGCTTCCGAGCACGGGGCGGCGCCGGTGCACGTCGCGCGGACTGAACCTGGACACCGGGTCGCACACGCCTCTACAGTTGCCACTGACCACACAGGTCACACCACTCCCGTGCGCAGCGCGCGTGCGAGCCCCGAAGGCGGACCATGACCGGCAGTTTCGACGACGTGCGCTTCCTCACCGTCGCTGAGGTCGCCGAGATGATGCGCGTCTCGAAGATGACCGTGTACCGGATGGTGCACGCCGGTGAGCTCCCCGCCATCCGCTTCGGCCGTTCCTTCCGCGTCCCCGAGTCAGCCGTCGCCGACGTGCTGCGCGGTGGCGTGGCGGACGTCGGCTGAGCGCGCGTTCGACATCACAGCGGGCAGCCGGTAGACTCGGGCAGGTTGATTTTCCGCGGTCTCTTCGGCCCGGTGTCCGTACATCAGCATCAGTCCGAGCGAGGTCCACATGGGTTCTGTCATCAAGAAGCGTCGTAAGCGCATGGCGAAGAAGAAGCACCGCAAGCTCCTTCGCAAGACGCGTCACCAGCGACGCAACAAGAAGTAGACCCTCACAGGTCTGCGCAGGTCGGAGGACCTGCACGAGAAGCCCCGGTTCGCCGGGGCTTTCGCGTTCCCGGACTACGCTGGGACCATGCCCGCAGTGACGTTCCTGACGAAGCCCGGATGCCACCTCTGCGACGACGCCCGACCCGTGGTCGAACGCGTCGTCGCCGACCACCCGGGGGTCACCCTGCAGGAACGCTCGATCCTCGACGACGACGCCCTCCGCCAGGAGTACGCGGAGGACATCCCCGTCGTGCTGATCGACGGGCGCGTCCACAGCAACTGGCACGTCGACGCCGACCGGCTCGCACGTGCGCTCGAGAAGGCCGAGGCCCGCGCATGATCTCCCACGTCGTCTCCTGGTCCCTGCGGACCGACCTCGACCGCACCGCGTCGATCGCCCGCATCCGCGAACTCCTGACCGGTCTGGTCGGCACCGTCGAGTCGATCCGGTCGCTCGAGGTCGTCGAGAACGTCGCCTACCCGGACAAGAACCACGACGTCGCCGTCGTCGCCAGCTTCGACGACCTCGCCGGACTCGACGCGTACCAGGTGCACCCGGAGCACCAGGCCGCGGCAGCGGAGATCCGCGAACTGGTCACGGAGCGGGCCGCCATCGACTGGCAGAGCTGAGCCGGGCCTCCCGTCCCGCCCCCGGCGCTGAGTGCGCTGCGTGCGCTGTATGCGTCCAGTGAGCAGAAAAGGTCGCCTCCGATTTCCGGAGGCGACCTTTTCTGCTCACTCGCTGGTGACTACGGGGTCAGACGCGTCGGGCCACGGAACAGGTACGTGACCTCGCGGATCGACGGCTCGCCGAGCATCAGCATCAGCACGCGTGCGAGGCCCATGCCGAAGCCGCCGTGCGGAGGGACGCCGTAGCGGAAGAAGTCGAGGTACCAGCCGAGCTCCTCCGGGTCGAGACCCTTCTCGACGGCCTGCGCCTCGAGCACGTCGACGCGGTGCTCACGCTGGGCACCCGTGGAGATCTCGGCGCCGTTGAAGATGAGGTCGTAGCTGTTGGTGACCGACGGGTCGCCCGGCTTCCGCATGTGGTAGTACGGCCGGATCGAGGCGTCGTACTCCGTGACGAACACGAACTCGGAGCCGTGGTGCTCCTTCGCCCAGGCGGCGACGCGGCGCTCGCCCTCGGGGTCCAGGTCACCGTCGGCGCGGACGACGTCGTAGCCGCTCTCGGCGACGATCTTGCGCGCGTCGGCCAGGGTCACGCGGGGGAACGGCGTCGCGGGGACCTGCAGCTCGAAGCCGAAGACCTCCGCGATGTCCTTGCCGTACTTCTCCTTGACGGCGGTGATGCCGGCGACCAGGACCTCTTCGTGCATCGCCATGACGTCCTCGTGGGACTCGATCCACGAGAACTCGGCGTCGACGCTGGTGAACTCGGTGGCGTGGCGGCTCGTGAACGAGGGGTCGGCGCGGAAGGCGTCGGCGATCTCGAACACGGCACCGAAGCCGGCCGGCTGCGCCATCTGCTTGAAGTTCTGCGGCGACTGGGCCAGGTAGGCGGTCGTCTCGAAGTACTCGAGCTGGAACAGCTCGGCGCGCGACTCGGACGCCGACGCCATGAGCTTCGGGGTGTGGATCTCGATGTAGTCGCGGTCGACCCAGTACGTGCGGAACGCGTGCTCCAGCGTCGTCTGGATGCGGAAGATCAGGTTCTGCTTGCGGTTGCGTAGGTCGAGGAAGCGCCAGTCGAGGCGCTTGTCGAGCGACGAGTCGTCGGCGATCGGGGTCTCCGGGATCGCGGCGCTCACCACCTGCAGCGCACCGATCTTGACCTCGAGCCCGCCGAGCTTCACGCGCTCGTCGTGCTTCAGCGTGCCGGTGACGTGCACGAAGGTGCCGTGCGCCAGGCCGGAGATCTCGTTGGTGGTCGCGAGGGCGGACTGTGCGGCCTCGTCGCCGTCCTCGGCCTCGCGCGTCGCCGGGTTCACGAGCTGGACGGCGCCGGTCTCGTCGCGCAGTACGACGAACTGCACCTTCTTCTGGTCTCGGACGGTCTCGACCCATCCGGCCACGGAGACGGGACCGTCGGGGAGGGCTGCCAGGTCGGCGATGCGGGTGCGTTCGATCACGGTGGTCGAGTCTAACCGCCTGCGTCCGGGGGCGTGGGCGGCAGGGTTCTTCCCTCCACAGGGCCGCCTGCGTCCGGTGTTCTCCACCGATGGCCGGGAGGCCCGTGGCGGCCTGCGTGGGATCCGTAGCGTTCTCGACGTGGCCGGGTCGCGGGACGAGAGGGGGACCGGATGGGGACGGAGACGGGGGAGCTCGCGACCTGGCCGCCTGCGGCGGTCGCGGTGGTTGTGGCTGCGCTCTGCACGGCGGCGTTCACGCTGCTCGTGGCGGTCGTCGGTGGGCTGTGGGCGGTCATCCGGTGGCGGCGGGACGTCGCGCGGGAACAGCGCGACCGCTACTGGGCGCGGTTGACCGTGGTGTTCGACCTGATCACCGCGGCCGAGGTCGGGCGTCGCGAGATCGGCCGGAACCTGGCACAGGCGATGTACGACATGCAGAGAGTGCCTGCCGGAGAAGAACCCGCTGCAAGGGTGTTGGCGGAACTGTTCATCGAGAAGAGGAGACAGTGATGACGACTCGTCTGCGCCGTGCCTGGCGAGAGCTGGTGCGGAAGGAAGACACGGTTCCCGCGGAGCGGCCGTACATCGGTCCTGCGCCCGGCGAGAGCATGTGGGACTGGGCGCAACGTGGGGCGATCGACTGGCAGCTCCACGTGGAAGAGGGGGAGCTCAAGCTCGAACTCGAACGGCAGCGCATGCGCGCCAGGGTGCTCGCCGAGGACACCGCGACATCAGGGGAGCGATGCGCGGAGTGATCCGAGCGTGCCGATGAACTCCTCGGCCATGCCGGCCCGCTCGACGAGCTTGGCGTGCCGGGCACGGGCGTCCTCGAGGTACGCGTCGAGGTGGGCGGCCAGTGCCGGTTCGTCCTCGGGGTCCTTCGTCGCGAGGGCGTCGACCACGCGGAGCAGCTCGGCCATCTCGTCGAGCGTGAACCCGAGTGGCTTCATCCGGCGGATCACGAGCAACCGTTCGAGGTCCTGCGCCGTGTAGACCCGGAACCCGCCGGTGGTGCGGCCGCTCGGCACGAGCAGCCCGACCTCGTCGTAGTGCCGGATCGTGCGCAGGGACATGCCGGCGCGGTCGGCGAGCTCGCCGATGTGCATCGTGTCGGGGACGTCGCGGGTGCTCACGGCGTACGACTCTACCCTCACGTGAGGGTAGAGTTCCGATCGATGTCCGTGATCACACACGCGCCGACGGCCCCGAGCGTCCTCGCCGCCCTCCGCTCGCCCCGCATGCTCACCCGAGAGGTGCTGGCCGGCATCGTCACCGCGTTGGCCCTCATCCCCGAGGCGATCTCGTTCTCCGTCGTCGCCGGGGTCGATCCCGCGGTCGGCCTGTTCTCGAGCGTCGTCATCGCGATCGTGATCTCGATCGTCGGTGGTCGCCCCGCGATGATCTCCGCCGCAGCCGGCTCGGTGGCGCTCGTCATCGCCCCGCTCGTCCGGGAGCACGGGATCGAGTACCTGGTGCCCGCGATCGTCCTGGGCGGCGTGTTCCAGCTCGTGCTCGGGTTCCTCGGGGTGGCGCGGCTGATGCGCTTCATCCCGCGCAGCGTCAACGTCGCGTTCGTGAACGCCCTGGCCATCCTCATCTTCACCGCCCAGCTGCCGAACCTGCTCGGCGACGACGTGCCGTTCATCGTCTGGCCGCTGACGGCGCTCGGCATCGCGATCATCGTCGGCTTCCCGTTCCTGACGAAGGCGATCCCCGCACCGCTCATCGCGGTCGTCGTCGTCACCGGTCTCACGATGGTGTTCAGCATCGCCGTGCCGACGGTGGGCGACGAGGGTGAACTGCCGACGGCGCTCCCGGGCTTCGGCGGCATCACGACGCCGTTCACCTTCGAGACGCTGCAGATCATCGCCCCGTACGCGTTCGGTGTCGCGATCGTCGGGCTGATCGAGACCCTGCTCACCGCGCAGCTCGTCGACTCCATCACCGAGACGGGTTCGAGCAAGTGGCGCGAGTCGTGGGGTCAGGGCGTCGCGAACATCGCGTCCGCCTTCTTCGGTGGGACCGGCGGCTGCGCGATGATCGGCCAGACGGTGATCAACGTGAAGACCGCGGGTGCCCGGACCCGCGTCTCGACCTTCGCGGCCGGTGTCTCGGTGCTGGTCCTGACGATCGTGCTCCACGACCTCGTGGCCCAGATCCCGATGGCGGCACTGACGGCGGTCATGCTCATGGTCTGCGTCGCGACCTTCGACTGGCACAGCATCCGACCGCGCACCCTCCGACGGATGCCGCTCGGCGAGACCGCGGTCATGCTCGTCACCGTCGTGGTGGTCGTCGTGACCGAGAACCTCGCGACCGGGGTGCTCGTCGGTGTGGTCGTGGCGGCTCTGGTCTTCGCCCGACGGGTGGCGCACGTGGTGACCGTGGTGCGCGAGCCGGTCGACGACCGCACCGTGCGGTACCGGGTCCGCGGGGCGCTGTTCTTCGCCTCGTCGAACGACCTCGTCACGCGGTTCTCCTACGCCGAGGACCCGGAACACGTGATCATCGACCTGGCCGAAGCCCACGTGTTCGACGCGTCCACGGTCGCGGCGCTCGACGGGGTCGAACAGCGGTTCGCGAAGCACGGGTCGACCGTCGAGGTGGTGAACCTCGACACGGGGTCGATCGCGCTGCACGGGCGGCTCTCCGGTGAGCTCGGCGGCTGAGTGCTTCCGCATCCGGTGAATCACCTGAGGGGGCGGTGGGAACCGCGGGCGACCTACACTGGAACCCATGCCCGCGACCCGTCTCCACCTCGTCCGGCACGGAGAGGTGCACAACCCGGGCCGCGTCCTCTACGGCCGGCTCCCGGGCTTCGGGCTGAGTGACCTCGGCACGCGGATGGCGCAGGCCTCCGCGACCGCCTGGAAGGACGCCGGCGTCGACGTGCGTCGGATCGTCGCGTCCCCGCTGCAGCGCACGCAGGAGTCCGCCGCACCCTGGTCGGCCGCCTACGGGCTCGACGTGACGCTCGACGAGCGCCTGATCGAACCGACGAACCGCTACGAGGGGCAGCCCCCCGGGTTCACGAAGCGCTCGCTCGGCCGCCCGGCGGAGTGGCCGTGGATCGCGAACCCGCTGCGTCCCAGCTGGGGCGAGGCGTACGAGTCGATCGCCAATCGCATGCTCGCGGCGATGACCACGGCGTGGGAGAGCGTGGACGAGGGCGACGTCGTCCTGGTCAGCCACCAGCTGCCGATCTGGATGGTCCACAGGAAGCTCGCGGGGGAGCCCCTGTGGCACGACCCGCGCAAGCGCCGCTGTGACCTGTCGAGCATCACCACCGTCGAACGTGTGCCCGCCACGTCGACCGGTCGGTTCACCGAGGTCGGGTACGCGGACCCCGCGCAGGAACTGCGCGCGAACGCCGTCGACGAAGGAGCAGTGTGAACAGCACGAAGCGTGCGCGCGTCATCAGCAAGCGGTTCGCGGTCCTCGCAGCGACGACCGTCGCCGCCGTGCTCGTCCTGTCCGGCTGCTCGTCGGACAGCGGCGGCATCGCGAAGCAGTACGGCAACGGCACGACCCAGAACTACATCTCCGGTGACGGCGCCGTGACCGAGGTCTCCGCGAAGGACCGCACCGACCCGGTCACCTTCCGGGCCGAGGACTCGAAGGGCGACACCGTCTCGTCGAAGGACCTCCGCGGCAAGGTCGTCGTCCTGAACTTCTGGTACGCCAGCTGCCCGCCCTGCCGTGCCGAGGCGAAGTACCTCAACAAGGTGCACGACGAGTACGCCGACGCCGACGACGTCGCGTTCATCGGCGTCAACGTCCGCGACGAAGCAGCGACCGCGGCAGCCTTCGAGCGCACCTTCGACGTGCAGTACCCGACGGTCCTCGACCAGCGCACGGGCACGATGCAGCTCGCGATGTCCGGGCAGATCGCACCGAACGCGGTGCCGGCCACGATCGTCCTCGACACCAAGGGCCGCGTGGCCGCCCGGGTCCTCGGCGCGATCGACGGCACGAGCATCCTGCAGACCCTGGTCAGCGACGAGCTCGACGCCGGCAAGGCCTCCTGACCCGTGACCTCCAACCCCTTCGCCGACGCGATCCTGAGCGGCCAGATGGCCGTGGCGCTGCCCGTGGCGGCGCTCGCCGGGCTCGTGTCGTTCCTGTCCCCGTGCGTGCTGCCGCTCGTGCCGGGGTACCTCGGGTACGTCGGCGGTGTCGCCGAGGGCGGGCAGCGTCGGGGACGTGTGGTGCTCGGCGTGCTGCTGTTCATCGCCGGGTTCACCGCGGTGTTCGTGGCGTACACGACGGTGTTCGGCGCGCTCGGCTTCTGGCTCGTGCGGTGGCGCGACCTCATCACGCAGATCCTCGGGGTCGTCGTGATCGCGATGGGCCTGGTGTTCGTCGGTCGGTTCACGTTCCTGCAGCGCACCATCAAGCCCAGCTGGACCCCGGCCACCGGGCTCCTCGGCGCACCCCTGCTCGGCATCGTGTTCGGCCTCGGCTGGACCCCGTGCCTCGGCCCGACCCTGGCGGCCATCAACCTGCTCAGTGTCCAGTCGGGCAGCGCCTGGCAGGGCATGTGGCTCGGGGTGGCGTACTGCCTCGGGCTCGGCATCCCGTTCGTCCTCGTCGCCCTCGGCGCCGGCTGGGCCACGGGGGCCATCGCGGCGGTGAAGCGTCACATGCGCACCGTCAACATCATCGGAGGAGCGATCCTGATCGTCATCGGTCTGCTCATGGTCACCGGTATCTGGTCGGCCGTCATGTCGAGCGTCGGGGCGGTGATCCAGAGCTTTGTCCCCGCGGTCTGACCTGAACGAGCACATCCCGACGGGCGCAGGCGACGGGGCCGACAGCGCCTCCGACCCGCAGCGACCGTCCGACCACGTCGACGGCTCCGGCCCCACCGACGGCGGCATCAACCAGCCGAAGCTCGGCTTCGTCGGGTACCTCCGCTTCTTCTGGCGGCAGCTGACGAGCATGCGCACGGCACTGTTCCTGCTCATGCTGCTCGCCCTCGCGGCGATCCCCGGCTCGCTCGTCCCACAGCGCACCGCCGACCCGAACGGCGTCGTGCAGTACAAGGCGGACCACCCGCAGCTCTACCCGGTGCTCGACAAGCTGCAGGTCTTCGACACCTACACCTCGGTGTGGTTCTCCGCGATCTACCTGCTGCTCTTCATCTCGCTCATCGGCTGCATCGTGCCCCGCACGAAGCACCACTGGCAGGCACTGCGGACCCGTCCGCCGAAGACCCCCGCGCGCCTGACGCGACTGGCGGGCTTCCGCACCGTGGCGGTGCAGCCGGACGCGATGATCGACGGGACGACCGGGATCGACGCGACCACGGGCCTCCCGTCCGCCGAGCACGCGGTGACGCGCGCGATGGCGATCCTGAAGCGGTCCGGGTACCGCGTCGAGCGGTTCGGCGACTCGGTGAGCGCGGAGCGCGGCTACCTGCGCGAGACCGGCAACCTGGTGTTCCACGCCGCCCTCGTCGGGGTGCTCCTGGCGGTCGGCGTCGGCGGTGGTTTCGGCTTCACCGGTCAGCGCCTGCTGGTCGAGGGCCAGACGTTCTCGAACGTGCTCGGCTCGTACGACTCGTTCAACCCCGGTCGCTGGTTCCAGCAGACCGACCTCAAGGGCTACAACCTCCGGCTCGACAAGTTCGTGACGAAGTACGAGGAGCGCAACCTCGACGCCCTCGGCCAGGCGCTCGACTACTCGGCCACCGTCACGAGCACCGAGAAGGGCGGCGAGCCGAAGACGAGCCGCCTCGGCGTGAACGACCCGCTGCACGTCGGCGGCACGAACGTCTACCTGCTCGGCAACGGCTACGCCATGCAGGTCACGGTGCGCGACGGTGACGGCAACGTGGCCTTCAAGGACGTCGTGCCGTTCCTGCCGGAGGACGCGAACTACACCTCCACGGGCGTCATCAAGGTGCCGGACGCGAAGCCGGACCAGCTCGGCATGGTCGGGTTCTTCTACCCCACCGCGTCGAAGCTCGCGAGCGGCGCCTACTCGAGTGCCTACCCGGACACCCAGAACCCGCTGCTGACGCTGCAGGTCTACACGGGTGACCTCGGGCTCGACAGCGGAGTCCCGCAGAGCGTGTACACGCTCAGCACCAAGGGGCTCGACCAGATCGCCGGTCGGCAGTCGGACACCGCGAGCATCGCGCTGAAGCCCGGCCAGACGAAGAAGCTCCCCGAAGGCGCCGGGTCGATCACGTTCGACGGCGTCAAGCGGTACGTCTCCCTCGACGTCCACCACGACCCCTCGCAGCTCTGGGTGGGCGGGTTCGCCCTGCTCTCCACCCTCGGCCTGCTCACCTCGCTGTTCGTCCCGCGCCGTCGCGTCTGGGTGAAGGTCGTCCCGCGCAAGGACACGGCGGGCGGCGAGTACGACCTCGAGTACGCCGGACTCGCACGCGGCGAGGACCCGAACCTCGAACGGGCCGTCGCTGACATCGCACAGCGCCACACGTCGGACCTCGGAGTTAGGATGCCCCAGTGAACGACATGACCACGAACCTCGCGACCTACTCGGTCGTGCTCACGTACTCCGCGATGGCGGTGTACGTGGTCGCGTTCATCTCGTTCGCCCTCGACATGGCCAAACGCTCCGGCGACGTCACGGCCGCCGCGAAGACCGCGGGTGCCGACGACAGCTCGGCCGACGCGGCCAGCGCTGCGGCAGCACCCGGCGCGAAGACGGTCGCGACCGTCCGCGGCGGCACCGTCGTGCTCGAGCAGGTCGCCGCACCGCCGTCGGGCGGTTCGGCCGGCCGCGGCACGAAGTTCGAGCGCGTCGGCATGGCGATGACGATCCTCGCGCTCGTCCTGCACGTCGCCTCGGTCGTCCTCCGCGGCATCGCGGCCGACCGTGTGCCGTGGGGCAACATGTTCGAGTTCTCGCTGACCGGCACGGCGCTGATCACCCTGATCTTCCTGCTCGTGCAGTTCTGGCAGAACCTGAAGTTCCTCGGTGTCTTCATCACCGGCCTGACGATCATCCTGCTCGGCATCGCGACCGTGAACTACTGGGTCCCCGTCGTCCCGCTGCAGCCGGCCCTGCAGTCGTACTGGCTGGTCATCCACGTCTTCGTGGCGATCGCCGGCACCGGGTTCTTCGCGCTCGGCGCGGGGCTCGCGGTGGCGCAGCTCGTGCAGACGTACCGCCAGGGCCGCACGGCCTCCGGCAAGCTCCGCTTCATGGCGACGTTGCCCGACGCCGACCGGCTCGAGGTCCTGACGTACCGCGTCCTGCTCGTCGGCTTCGTCCTCTGGACGTTCACGCTCATCGCCGGTGCGATCTGGGCCGAGCGCGCCTGGGGTCGCTACTGGGGCTGGGACACGAAAGAGGTCTGGACCTTCATCATCTGGGTCGTCTACGCGGGCTACATCCACGCCCGTGCGACCCGTGGCTGGCGCGGTGCGCGGTCGTCCTGGCTGGCCCTCATCGGCTTCGCTGCGGTGATGTTCAACTTCTCGGTCGTGAACGTCTTCTTCAAGGGCCTGCACAGCTACTCGGGTCTGTGAGCCGCGCCGGTCGCTGACGCGGCCCTGGTCGCGACCACGACCGGACGGGAGGCACGGTGCCAGCTGGCACCGTGCCTCCCGTCCGTCGTTCGGGGTGCGTCGAGAGCCGCGACCGGTCCGGCGGACCCCGCCACCGGTCACGACATGCCGTGTGCGGAGCGGCGTGGTCGCACGAATCGTCGTTCCGGGGCCGTCCGAACGACGGAACGGGAGACCTCGGCGAACGCGAGTGGCGTGTCGTGCACCCTCGACGGACCCGACCGAGCGGCGGTCGCGCTACCCGGCGGCTGCGAGCAGGTCGTGCACGCGCGTCACCCGCTCGCGCCACCACGCCGTGCGCTCCGGTGACGCGGCGTACCGCTCCACCAGCTCCGCAGCGACGCCGACGCGGCGCACCGGCACCCGACCGCCGACCGGCAGCAGCGGATCGGCCGTGACGTCCCCGGCGAACATCGCCGCCGTCCCGAGCCCCGCGGCGTACCCGGCGGTCATCGCGGCGGCGGCCAGGAACGCGCCCATGCCGAGCCCGACCGAGGTGTCGAGCGCACTGGAGACGACGCACGGCAGCCCGGCGTCGGCGACGACCGCGCCCGCCGCGGTGATGCCCCCGAGCGGCTGGGCCTTCACGACCAGGACGTCGGCGGCACCGGCCCGGGCGACGGCGAGGGGGTCGCTCGCCTTCCGGACGCTCTCGTCCGCGGCGACCCGGACCCCGAGGCCGGCGATCCGCGACCGGAGCTCCGCGAGCTCGGGCACCGTCGCGCAGGGCTGCTCGGCGTACTGCAGGTCGAACGGTGCGAGCCGCTCGAGTGCCACGGCGGCCTGCTCGACGCTCCACAGCCCGTTGGCGTCGACCCGGACCGCGGCCTCGGGACCCATCACCCGGCGGACGGCGGCGACCCGGGCGACGTCGTCGTCGACCGTCGTGCCGGGTTCGGCGACCTTGACCTTGGCGGTGGTGCACCCGGGGTACCGGGCGAGCAGGTCGGCGACGTCGTCGGCGGCGATCGCCGGGACGGTGGCGTTGACCGGTACGGAGTCGGTGGCGGGTTCGTGGTCGGTCCACCCGAAGTCGACGGTGGCGCGCAGCCAGGCGGCGGCCTCGGCGTCGTCGTACTCGACGAACGGCGAGAACTCGGTCCAGCCGGCGGGTCCGCGCAGCACGACGGCCTCGCGCGTGCTGATGCCGCGGAACCGAACGCGCATCGGCAGGGCCACCACGTGGGCGTCGGCGAGGAGGTCGGCGAGGTCGGGGAGCACGTCCGCCATCCTCCCACCGCACCCAGGGGGCCTGCCGGTTCCTCGGAGGGGACCGCCAGGGCAGGGCACTAGCATGCATCGGTCGGCCTCGGTCGGCGAGGGGAACGACCCGGAACGAGGGAGGCTCGGTGGCGGTGGATCCGCGGCAGCGCGCAGCACAGCAGCGTGCATCGCAGCGCCCGTCCGACCCGTCGAGCGCCGGAGCAGCACGCCCGGCAGCGTCGGCTCGTCCGGCAGCTGCAGCCCGACCCGCGGCGGCGACCCGCCCGGCAGCGGGCGCTCGATCCGCGGCGGCTCCCGGGCGCGACTCCGACGACTTCGCCCGACTCATGCAGCGCAACACCGTCGACGTCCGGCAGGCGGGTGGCACGAAGCGCCGCAACCCGGTCGTCGGCAAGATCGCCCTCGGCCTGGCGGTGGTGTCCGCCGCGGTGGACGCCAGCGCCTTCGCCGTGTTCATGGGCGGTGACACGAACTTCGCCTTCGGGATCTGCTTCGTCGTCGTGTTCCTGACGCTCATCGCCGCCGTGCTCGGGTTCGTCGCCGCCGTCGGCTCGTTCGGACGCTGGTACGGCGCCGTCGGGGTCGTCCTGGCGTTCTTCGCGAACCCCGTGATCCTCATCGTGATCATGGTGTTCGTCGCGCCGGAGATCCTGACCGACATGGGCGCCTGACCCGCCGGACGCCCGGCGGTACGTTGGGAGCATGGCTGCTCCCGTCTCCGACCTGTTCGACCCCGACGTCTGGACCACCGCTCCGATCGCGGAGCAGTTCACCGACATCACGTACCACAAGCACGTCTCCGAGGGCATCGTCCGGGTCGCCTTCGACCGTCCCGAGGTCCGCAACGCCTTCCGCCCGCGCACGGTCGACGAGCTCTACCGCGCCCTCGACGACGCCCGGCAGGACCCCCGTGTCGGTGTCGTGCTGCTCACCGGCAACGGCCCGAGCCCGAAGGACGGCGGGTGGGCGTTCTGCTCCGGCGGCGACCAGCGCATCCGGGGGCGGAGCGGCTACCAGTACGTCGGCGACGAGGGCGCCCCGCCCGAGGGTGTGGACCCCGCGGCCGCCCAGGCATCGATGGGGCGGCTGCACATCCTCGAGGTCCAGCGCCTGATCCGGATGATGCCCAAGGTCGTCATCGCGGTCGTCCCGGGCTGGGCTGCGGGCGGTGGGCACTCGCTGCACGCGATCTGCGACCTCACCATCGCGAGCGCCGAGCACGGGAAGTTCAAGCAGACCGATGCCGACGTCGGCTCGTTCGACGGTGGATACGGCAGCGCCTACTACGCCAAGCAGATCGGGCAGAAGTTCGCCCGCGAGGTCTTCTTCCTCGCCCAGGAGTACTCCGCCCAGCGCGCGTACGAGATGGGTGCGGTGAACGCCGTGGTGCCGCACGAGGACCTGGAGCGCGAGGCGATCCGCTGGGGCGAGATCGTGCTCGGCAAGTCCCCGACGGCGATCCGGATGCTCAAGTACGCGTTCAACGCCGTGGACGACGGCATGGTCGGCCAGCAGGTGTTCGCGGGCGAGGCGACGCGGCTCGCCTACGGCACCGACGAGGCCGTCGAGGGCCGCGACTCGTTCCTCGAGAAGCGCGCTCCCGAGTGGACCGCGTTCCCCTGGCACTACTGATGCCCCGTCCGCTGGTCGCGACCGGTACGTCGGACCCGACGGCCGTGCTGCGCGGCCTGGAGGCAGCACTCGCCGGCGGCCCCGCACTGCTCCCCGTCGCCGAGGGGGCACCGGCGCTGCCGACGCCACCTCCGGCGGAGGTCCGGCAGGCGGTCGCCCTGGTGGTCGAGACGAGCGGGTCCACCGGCACCGGCAAGCGCGTGGCGCTCTCGTCCGAGGCGCTCCTCGCCGGTGCCGCCGCGGCGGACGCGGCACTCGGTGGGCCCGGGCGCTGGGTGCTCGCCCTGCCGACGCACTACATCGCCGGCATCAACGTCCTGACCCGCTCGATCACCGCGGGCACCGAACCCGTCGTCGTGCCGCCCGGGCACTTCGCGGCCGCCGCGTTCACCGAGGCGGCCGAACGGCTCGTCACCGGTCCGGCCGCGCCGCATCGCTACACCTCGCTGGTGCCG
Source organism: Curtobacterium sp. MCLR17_042 (assembly GCF_003234695.1). NCBI lineage: Bacteria > Bacillati > Actinomycetota > Actinomycetes > Micrococcales > Microbacteriaceae > Curtobacterium > Curtobacterium sp. MCLR17_042. The sequence goes on along the minus strand of NZ_QKTD01000002.1, from coordinate 265,654 downwards.
GTGCAGCTCGCCCGGGTCCTCGACGACCCCGACGCCACCCGTGCGCTCGCCCGGTTCGACGCGGTCCTGGTCGGCGGGCAGGCCACCCCGGCGCCGCTCCGGCAGCGTGCGCTCGACGCTGGGGTCCGGGTCGTGACGACCTACGGTGCGAGCGAGACGAGCGGCGGATGCGTGTACGACGGCGTCCCGTTCGGCACGGTGCGCACCGCGCTGGTCGACGGCGAACTGCAGCTGGCGGGGCCGATGCTCGCCGAGGGGTACCTCGACGACGATGCCCGTACGGCGTCGGCCTTCGTCGAACGGGACGGGCTGCGCTGGTACCGGACCGGGGACACGGCGTCCCTGTCCGACGGCGTGGTCCGCGTGCTCGGACGCCTCGACGACGTGGTGATCTCCGGCGGCGAGAAGGTCCAGCTCGGTGCGGTCGAACGGCTCGTCCGTGGGCTGCCCGGGCAGGAGACCGCTGTCGTCGCCCGGCGCTCGGCGGGGGAGTGGGGCGAGGTCCCGGTCGTCATCACCGAGCAGCCGCTCGACCTCGATGCCGTGCGTACCCACGTCGGGGCCACCCTGGGCCGAGCCGCCCGGCCGGCGGACGTCGTCGTGCTGGACCGGATCCCGCTGCTGTCGTCGGGCAAACCCGACCGTCGGGCCGTGCAGGCGCTCGTGGAGCCGGGCCGCCCGTAGGGACCGCGAGCGGCCGGACGGCGCATCGGCAATATGATCGGTGCTCGTGGCACGAACGAAGAACTCGACGCAGAAGCAGGGCCGGTCCGGCAACCCGGCGAAGGCCGCTGCCCCCGCCCGCACCAAGCGGAAGGCGACCGCACGCGACTGGATCGGCGGCGCACGCCTGCGCACCCTGACCCTCGGTGTCGTCCCGGTCGTGCTCGGCACCGCCGTCGCGTTCGTCGACAGCGGGGAGCCCGGCGACTTCGGCGACTACCTGGCGAAGGACGGCCACCTCGCCGTCGCGCTGCTCGCCCTGGCCGTGGCACTGTTCCTGCAGATCGGTGTGAACTACAGCAACGACTACTCCGACGGGGTCCGCGGCACCGACGAGTACCGCGTCGGCCCGGCACGACTCACCGGAGCCGGTCTGGCCAAGCCCCGGACCGTGCTCACCGTCGCCCTGACGTTCTTCGGCCTGGCCGCGGTCGCCGGCCTGGTCATCGTGCTGCTCACCCAGCTGTGGTGGCTGCTGCTCGTGGGGGCCGCCGCCATCGTCGCCGCCTGGTTCTACACGGGCGGCAAGAAGCCGTACGGGTACAACGCCCTGGGCGAGGTCTTCGTCTTCGTCTTCTTCGGGCTGGTCGCCGTGCTCGGCACCCAGTTCGTGCAGATCCGCGAGGTCACGGTCAGCGGCTGGGCAGCCGCGGTGGCCGCCGGGTTCTTCGCCTGCGCGGTCCTGATGGTGAACAACATCCGCGACATCGACGAGGACCAGCTGGCGGGCAAACGCACGCTCGCCGTGGTCGTCGGCCGTCCGGTGGCCCGCGTCCTGTACGGCCTGTTCCTGATGCTGCCGTACGTCGTGCTGCTGTGGTTCGTGCTGCTGTACTTCCGCACCGGCTTCACGTACTTCTCGCTGCTGCTGGCGCTGCCGGCGCTGGCGATCGGTGTGTCGTCACGGAAGCCCCGCGAGCTCATCACGGCCCTGCAGCTGTCGTCGTTCGCCTCGCTCGCCTTCGGCGTGGTGCTCGGGATCACCCTGGCCATCCAGCCGTAGCCGTTCCGGCTGCTCGACCGGACGGCCCCGCCCCGGCTCCGTCTGATCAGTCGGCGTCGGTGTCCCGGCGCGCCTCGTGCCGGTCGGCGTCGGACACCGGACGGACGGTCGGGGTGGCCGCGGCGTCGGAGTCGGCGGCGTCGACGAAGTCGTCCTCGAAGTCCGAGTCCGCGTCGCGCTCCGGGGTACCGCGGCGGTTCGCCAGGCTCAGGGCCACCTGTGTGCGCAGTCCGGACAGCGCGATGTACGAGATGAGCAGGCCCACCAGGGCGGCCACGATCGTCGCCCAGTACCACGGCATCGGCGTCAGGAGCAGGAGGAGCACGAGCGCCACCACGAAGATGCCGAGCCGAGCCAGGGTGTACAGGAGCCACGCTTTCACACGGTGAGTCTACGGAGCGCCGACCGGCAGGGGCATCACAGGGTCGCGACCTAGACTTCACCACATGGTCCGCTTGTGGTTGATCGTCGCCGTGGCCGCCGTCGCCTTCACGGTGTACGCGGCCATCGACTGTGGCACGATGCCCCGTCAGCGCGTCCGTTCCCTGCGTCGGGGCGTGTGGCTGCTGCTCGTGATCATCCTGCCCGTCCTGGGCGGCGTCCTCTGGTTCCTGCTCGGTCGCACCCCGGCGGCCGACCCCGGTGCGTCTGCCCGGTACCGTGGACCCGAAGACGACCCGGACTTCCTCGGCACCACGCCGGAGCCGGGCACCACCCTCACGGACAAGGACCAGGACGACGCGACCCTCCGAGACCTCGAAGACCAGTTCCACGAGCGCGACGACGACGGCCGCACCGATCGCTGACGGCCCCGCCGGTTCGGGCAGCCCGGCGACGGACACCGCGCTCGCCCTCCTGCAGGAACTCGTGCGTGCCGGCGTCACCGACGTCGTGGTGAGCCCAGGTTCGCGGTCCCAGGCGCTCGCACTCGCGGCGGTCGCCCTGGAGCGCGCCGGCGGGCTGACCGTGCACGTGCGGTTGGACGAACGGACCGCCGGGTTCTTCGCACTCGGGCTCGCGGTCGAGACGCACCGACCGGCAGCGGTGCTGACGACGTCGGGCACCGCGGTGGCGAACCTGCACCCCGCCGTGCTCGAGGCGCACCACTCCGGCGTGCCGATGATCGTGCTGAGCGCCGACCGTCCCGACGAACTGCGGGGCATCGGCAGCAACCAGACCACCGTCCAACCGGGGATCTTCGGCCAGGCCGTCGCCTTCGTCCGCGACGTCGAGGCCCCGTCGGCCCACGGCGTCGACGACTCGGTCCGCGACACCCTGCGCACCCTCGCCCGCCAGGCCGTCGCCGCCGCAGCCGGGCACACCGGACAGCCCGGTCCCGCGCAGCTCAACGTCGCGTTCCGTGAGCCGCTGTCCGCCGGACTCGCCCCGGAGCACGTCAGCCCCGTGCCCGAGGACGAGGTCGACCTGGCGTTCGCGACCCGACGGGCGCACGCGGGTCTGCCGGTCGCCGAACTCACCCCGGACGACGAACCGGGCACCGTCGTCATCGCCGGGCACGATGCCGGCGAGGACGCCGAGCGGATCGCCTGGGAACTCGGGGCGCCGCTCCTCGCCGAGGTCTCGAGCGGCGCGCGCTTCGGCCGCAACCTGGTGGTGGCCTACCGCGAACTCCTGCGCGACGCCGACCACGGCGGCGCCGTCCGCCGAGCCGTCGTGCTCGGCCACCCGACCCTCAGCAGAGAGGTCCCCGCGCTCCTGCAGCGCGACGGGGTCGAGACGATCGTCGTCCGGGGACCGGCGGCCGACCCCTTCGACCCGGCCCGTTCCTCCCGACCGGACGCCGCGACCACCTTCGTGTCCGACGTCCGCGTGACGGGGCGGCCCCGGCCGGAGCACCGCGCGTGGGTCGGCCGCTGGGTCGGCGCCAGCCGCCGGATCCTGGGGGACGGCGACGCCGGCCCGGACCTCGACGCCAAGCGCTCCGCCGACCGCGCCGAGCGGAACAAGTTCCTGCGTGACGAGGTCGCGCTCCGTCGCCGACCCGTCGACCGGGCCATGCTCGCCGAGGCCGTCTGGGGCGTGACCTGGCCGCACGACCGGCTGGTCCTCGGAGCGTCGCAGCTCATCCGCGAAGCCGACGCCCGGGTGCTCGGCAAGAAGATCCGGGTGCACGCGAACCGCGGGCTCGCCGGCATCGACGGCACCGTCTCGACCGCGCTCGGCATCGCCGCGGCGCTCGAGCAGTCCTCGGCCTCCGTCGGCACCACACGCGTGCTCCTCGGCGACCTGACGCTGCTGCACGACCTCGGAGCCTTCGTCACCGGGACCGAGGAACGTACCCACCGGGTGCAGGTCGTCGTCGGCAACGACCACGGCGGCGCGATCTTCCGCGGGCTCGAGGTGGCGAAGACCACGCCCGAAGCCGACATGCGGCGGATGATGTCGACCCCGCAGCACGTCGACGTCGAACGGATCGTCACCGGTCTCGGGTGGGAGTACCGTCGGGCGGCGACGTGGGGTGACCTGGAGCGGGTGCTCACCGATCCGGCCGAGCGGGTCGTCATCGAGGTCCCGCTGGCCGACTGACGGGCCAGCGGCCGTCGGGGACCGCGCGAGTCGCGCGACCGCGTGGATCGCGCGACCGCGTGGGCCGCGCGGCTGCCTCAGGCCAGCGCGTCGGTGATCGGCCGGAACTTCAGGGCCGTCTCGGCGACCTCGCGCGCCGGCTCCGAACCGGCGACGATCCCGGCCCCCGCCCAGGCCCGCACGGTGCCGTCGTCGTCGATCCGGGCGCTGCGGAGCGCGAGCATCCACTCACCGTCACCCGTCGCGCTCATCCAGCCGACCGGCCCGGCGTAGCGGCCCCGGTCGACGCCCTCGAGCTCGGCGACGAGCCGCACGGCGACGTCCGTCGGGGTCCCGGCGACCGCGGCCGTCGGATGCAGGGCGTCGGCGACGTCCAGCGACGTGGTGTCGGGCGGCAGCGTGGCCTGCACGTCGGTCGCCAGGTGCCACAGGTTCGGCAGCTGCAGCCGGAACGGTTCGGCGTCGGCGCGCAGGTCCGTCGCGAGCGGGGCGAGGGCCGCGAGCAGGCTGTCGATCGCGAAGGTGTGCTCCTCGACGTCCTTGGCACTGCTGGCCAGGGCCTCGGCGGCGGCCCGGTCGGACACCTCGTCGGTGCCCCGGGCGGCGCTGCCGGCGAGCACCCGTGCGGTCAACCGTGTGCCGTCGGTGCGGGCGAGGGTCTCCGGGGTGGCGCCGATCAGCCCGTCCACCGCGAAGGTCACGCACTGCGGGTAGGCCGACGCGAGGTCGAGCAGGACCGCCCGTCGATCGGCTCCCGGCGGCAGCGTGCCGACGAGGTCGCGGGCGAGCACCACCTTGCGGGCGTCCCCGGCCACGATGCGCCGGACCGCCTCGGTCACGTCGGCGGCGTAGGTGTCCTCGTCGATGTGCCCGGGACGCAGCGCCACGGAGACGTGCGGGCCGACGTGGGGGACCGGGACCGAGGTCCGGGTGAAGGCCAGGGGCTCCGCGCCGAGCGTGGTGTCGATCGCGGTCAGCCAGGCCTTGCCGCGCCGCCGACCGAGGACCACCCGGGGCACGATGAGCACGCTCTCGTCGGCGGAGTCGTCGGCGAAGGCGAACGACCCGAACGCGACGAGCCCCGAACCGCGCAGCTGCACCGGGTCGTCGACGACGGCGGTCTCGACGATGCTGCGCCAGAGGGCCGCGGCGTCCCGCATCCGGTCCGGGCCGGTGAAGGTGAACCGGAGCGCCTCACCGATGCCGACGATGCCGTCGCCGTTCCGGACGAAGGCGAGGGGACGGTCGCGGAGCGTGTGGCGGAGGACGGCGCCCGGGTCGTCGAGGATCCGGGTCGAGACCGTCAGCGGGGGCGCCGCCGTGGTGGTTCGGGTCACGGCTCCGATGCTACGCGCCGATCCCGCACCGCCCGGGTGGCTGCGAGTCCGGTGAACGCTCGGTCGGGACCTCTAGGATTGACCGTGTGAGCAGAGCGGACCTGAACAAGCGCCCGGACGAGGTGGCGGCGATGTTCGACGACGTCGCGGCCAAGTACGACCTCACGAACGACATCCTGTCGGCGGGCAACGCCCCGCTGTGGCGTGTCGCCACGGTCCGCGCGGTCGACCCGCAGCCCGGCGAGAAGATTCTCGACATCGCCGCGGGCACCGGGACCAGCGCAGCGGCCTACGCCAAGAAGGGCGCCGAGGTCACCGCGCTCGACCTGTCCGCCGGCATGATCGCCGTCGGCCGTGAACGCCACCCCGAGATCACCTTCGTCGAGGGCGACGCCGAGCAGCTGCCCTTCGACGACGACACGTTCGACGCCGTCACGATCTCGTTCGGGCTGCGCAACGTGAACGACCCGAAGCAGGCGCTCGCCGAGATGCTGCGTGTCCTGAAGCCCGGTGGCCGCGTCGTCATCTGTGAGTTCTCGACGCCGCCCCGCGCCCTGCTGCGCCTCGGCTACGGCACCTACCTGAAGCGCGTGCTCCCGGGCATCGCGCGGCTCTCGAGCAGCAACCCGGCCGCCTACCGCTACCTCGCCGAGTCGATCGACGCGTGGCCCGACCAGCAGGTGCTCACCCAGTGGCTCCGCGGTGTCGGCTTCTCGGTGGTCGCCTACCGCAACCTGACGGCCGGTATCGTCGCACTGCACCGTGGCCGCAAGCCCGTCGCCGACACGGTGCGCGAGTCCGCGGCACGGCGTGCGAAGGCCCGCCGTGACCACCAGAACACCGGCGAGCAGCCGCGCGTCGACCCGGCCGCCGACTGACCGGTCACCACCCCCGAAGACGGAGCAGCACTTGAATCCGAGCGTCCCGGTCGCACGTCGCGCGCCGAGCCTGCGCGCATCGCTGGGCATCGGCGAGCGGTTGTTCGCCACGCCCGCCGACCGACGCTTCATCTCCGCGGTCGACGACGGGCTCGAACTCGTCGAGCAGGGGCTCGAGGACGCCATGCGCTCCACCGACACCCTCGCCGACACCACCAGTCGGTACCTGCTGTCCGCCGGTGGCAAGCGCATCCGTCCGACCCTGACGCTCCTCATCGCTCAGCTCGGTGACGGCGTGACCGACGCCGTGGTCAAGGCCGCGGTGAGCATCGAGACCACGCACCTGGCGTCGCTGTACCACGACGACGTCATGGACGAAGCGCCCGTGCGCCGCGGGGTCCCCGCCGCGCAGATCACCTACGGCAACAACGTGGCGATCCTCACCGGCGACCTGCTCTTCGCCCGCGCCAGCCTGATCACGGCCGACCTCGGCACCGAGGGCATCCGGATGCAGGCCGAGACCTTCCAGCGCCTCTGCATGGGGCAGCTGCACGAGACCACGGGGCCGCAGCCGGACGACGACCCGCTCGAGCACTACATCCAGGTGCTCAGCGACAAGACCGGTTCGCTCATCGCCACCGCCGCCCGCGCCGGCGTGATGTTCTCCGGTGCCGACCGCGCCTACCTGGACGCCGTCGGTACCTTCGGCGAGAAGGTCGGCGTGGCCTTCCAGCTCGTCGACGACGTCATCGACCTCGCCCCCGCGACGGACAAGACCGGCAAGATCGCCGGCAACGACCTGCGCGCCGGCGTCGACACCCTGCCGGTCCTGCAGCTGCGCCGGATGGCCGTGACCGATCCGTCCGCGCAGCACCTGGTCGAGCGCATCGAGCGCGACGTCAACGGTGCACCGGACGACGTGGTCGACTCCGCGCCGTACCAGTCGGCCGTCGCCGCGCTCCGCGAGCACGAGGCCACCGCGGCGACCCGAGCCGTCGCCGTCGCCTGGGCCCGCGAAGCCGTCGCCGCCCTCGCCCCGCTCCCCGACGGCACCGTGAAACGGGCACTCACCCGCTTCGCGGACTCCGTCGTCGACCGAAGCCGCTGAACACCCCTCCCGACGGCGCACGCCCACGGCGGCCCGGTCGGGAGGCCCCCGGGAACCCCCACCCGAACGAACTGGAGACGATCAGTGCCCACCCTCCGACTCGCCATCGTCGGCGCCGGCCCGGCCGGCATCTACGCCGCGGACATCCTGCTGCGCGAGGCCCACGGCTACGACGTGTCGATCGACCTGTTCGAGCAGCTCCCCGCGCCCTACGGCCTGGTCCGGTACGGCGTCGCCCCCGACCACCCGCGCATCAAGGGCATCATCAACGCCCTGCGTGACGTCCTCGACCGCGGGGTCGTCCGGCTGTTCGGCAACGTCCGCTACGGCGAGGACATCACCCTCGAGGACCTCAAGAAGCACTACAACGCGGTCGTGTTCTCGACCGGCGCGATCAAGGACGCCGACCTCGACATCCCCGGTGTCGACCTCGACGGCTCGTACGGCGCCGCCGAGTTCGTGAGCTGGTTCGACGGCCACCCCGACGTCCCGCGCACCTGGCCCCTGAACGCCGAGAGCGTCGCGGTCATCGGCGTCGGCAACGTCGCCCTCGACGTCTCGCGCATCCTGGCGAAGCACGCCGACGACCTGCTGCCGACGGAGATCCCCGCGAACGTCTACGAGGGCCTCAAGGCCTCGCCCGTGACGGACGTGCACGTCTTCGGCCGCCGTGGTCCGGCGCAGGTGAAGTTCACGCCGCTCGAGCTCCGCGAGCTCGGCGAGGTCCGTGACGTCGACATGGTGGTCTACGACGAGGACTTCGACCACGACGAGGCGTCGAAGACCGCGATCGCGACGAACAAGCAGGTCATGGTGATCAACCGTGTCCTCGAGCAGTGGCGCACGCGCGAGGTCGGCCAGGCCAGCCGTCGGCTCCACCTGCACTTCTACGCGAAGCCGATCGAGTTCGTCGGCGACGAGCAGGGCAAGCTGACCGCCATCCGCTACGAGCGCACCCGTCCGAACGGCGAGGGCGGCGTCGAGGGCACCGGCGAGATCCGCGAGATCCCGATCCAGGCCGCCTACCGCGCGGTCGGGTACTTCGGTTCCCCGCTGCCCGGTGTGCCGTTCGACGAGCGGCACGGTGTCATCCCGAACCACGAGGGCCAGGTCCTCGACGACGACAACCAGCAGATCCCCGGGGTGTACGCCACCGGCTGGATCAAGCGCGGTCCGGTCGGGCTCATCGGGCACACGAAGTCCGACGCGATGGAGACCGTGCAGCACATCGTCAACGACCAGGCGAGCTGGTGGACCCCGGAGGACCCTTCCGACGAGGCGATCCCGGCCCTGCTCCGCGAGCGCGGTGTCGAGTACACCGACCTCGAGGGCTGGCACCACCTCGACACCCACGAGCAGGCGCTCGGCGCGGTCGACGGGCGCGAGCGCATCAAGGTGGTGCCGCGCGACGAGATGATCGAGGTCTCGCTCGGACGCGTCGACGCCCCGACGAGCTGACGACCATGACCGACACGCGCCCCGTCCCGCCCACAGCGGTGCGGGGCGCGTCCGCGTCGGGGATGCGGCTGCAGGGCGTCGACGTGGCCCGTGCGGTCGCGCTGCTCGGCATGATGGCCGCACACATCGGCGGCATCGCGGAGCAGCTCGACTGGACCGACCCGGCCACCTGGACCGCCGTCGCCCACGGGCGCCCGTCCACGCTGTTCGCGGTCCTCGCCGGCGTCTCGATCGGTCTGACGAGCGGCCGCACCGACCCGCCCGGCCCGCCCACCATCGGCCGCATCCGTGCCCGGCTCGCGATCCGCGCCGTCGTGGTCGTCGTCATCGGATTCGCCCTGATGGCGCTCGACACCCCCGTGTACGTCATCCTGCCGACCTACGGCGTGCTGTTCCTGCTCGTGGTCCCGGTGCTCCGCGTCCGACCGGCGGCGCTGCTCGGCATCGCCGCGCTCTGCGCGGTGCTGTCGCCGCTCGCCGCGCTGACGATCGCGCCGGCCTACGCGGACGCCGGCATGATCGGCGTCCAGCTCGGCCTGGTCTACCCCGCGGTCACCTTCCTGGCGTACGTCCTGGTGGGGCTCGCGGTCGCGCGGGCCGGCCTGGAGGACCGTGGCCGGCAGGTCCTGCTCCTGGCGTCCGGCGCACTGGTCGCCGCCACCGCGTACGTCGCCGGGTCCGTCCTCGCCCCGCTGCCCGACGACGCGGCCCTGGCATTCCCCGGGGTCCCGTACGCGGGCGAGGGCTCGACCCCCGGCCAGGCCCTCGCGCAGCTGTTCCTGTCCCCGCGCGACCACTCGTCGTCGGTCGTCGACGTGGTCGGGACGGCCGGGGTGGCGGTCGCCGTCATCGCCCTCTGCCTGCTCGTGTTCGACGGCCGCGGGCGCGTCGCCGAGCGGATCGCGTTCCCCCTGGCGGCCGTGGGGTCGATGCCGCTGACGGTGTACTCGGGGCACCTCGTGGTCATCGCGATGCTGCCGACGTACCCCGAGTCGGCCGAGGCCTGGGGCTGGTTCGCCCTCGGCTCGGTGGTCTTCGCGATGCTGTGGCGGCGGTTCCTCGGCCGCGGCCCGCTCGAGCGGGTGGTCGGGGCCCTGGCGTCCCTCGTCCCGATGCGCTGAGCGCACCTGGCGGACCCGCACCGGGCCTCCAGACGGCTACTGCAGCGCCGCCGTGAGCCGCGCGACGTTGTCGAGCACCTTGGAACGTCGCGGACGGTCGACCCACTCGTCGAGCGTGAGCTCGACGCTGTGCTCCTTGTACGCTTCCTGCACCTCGCGCAGGGCGTCCACGAAGCGGTGACCGCGCACCATCACGGAGACCTCGAGGTTCAGGCTGAACGAGCGCATGTCCATGTTGCTCGACCCGATCACCGACACCTCGTCGTCGATGGTGAAGTGCTTCGCGTGCAGGATCGTCGGCGCACGGTACAGCCAGATCCGCACACCGGCGCGGAGCAGTCCCTCGTAGTACGAGCGCTGTGCGTGCCACGTCATGGCGTGGTCGCCCATCTCGCCGACGAACAGCTCGACGTCGACCCCGCGCTGCGCCGTCGTGGTGATGGCGTAGAGCATCGAGTCGTCCGGCACGAAGTACGGCGACGTGATCGAGACCTTCTGCTGCGCCGAGTAGAGCAGCGCGTTGAACAGGCGCAGGTTGTTCTCGCCGTCGAAGCCCGGGCCGGACGGCACCACCTGGCAGTCGAGCGCATCGCCGCGGTCGGCCCGCTGGACGGGGTCGCTCTCGCGCAGCAGCAGCTCGTCGGTCTCGCTGTACCAGTCCGTGACGAACAGGGCGTTGAGCCCCGCGACGACCGGTCCCTCGAACCGGGCGAACAGGTCCTTGTAGACCATGCCCTTCTCGACGTGGGACTTGATGTCGTAGGACGCGTCGATCAGGTTCTGCGAGCCGGTGAACGCGACCGAGCCGTCGATCACCATGATCTTCCGGTGGTTGCGGAGGTCGGGGCGCTGGAACTTCCCCTGCAGCGGCAGGAGGGGCAGCATCAGGTGCCACTCGATGCCCGCCTGGTCCATGAACGACAGGGTGTCCTTGTAGCCCGGGTAGCCGCGGCTGGCCCAGTGGTCGAGCAGGAACCGCACGGTGACGCCCCGTGCCTGCGCCCGCCCGAGCGCTTCGAAGAACGGGCGCGTGGTGTCGTCGAGCGTCGCGATGTAGAACTCGACGTGCACGAACCGGCGGGACTGGTCGATCGCCCGGGTCATCTCGGCGATGGACTCCTCGGAGTCGGGGTAGAGCTCCGCGGAGTTGCCACCGACCAACGGCATCGCACCGAGTTCGCGGTTCAGCCGCGTGACGCTCTCGAGCCACGCGGGCCACGGGTGGTCACGGCGGACCCGCTCGATGCCCTCGGTCTGCTCCAGGATGTACGCGTTGATCTCGGTCTGCTTCTCGCGACGGGCGCGGGGGAGCTTCGTCGACCCGATGACCAGGAAGACGATGAAACCGATGTAGGGGATGAGGAAGATCGCGAGCAGCCACGCCGTCGCAGTCTGCGGCTTCCGGTTGATCGGGACGTAGATGATCGAGAAGACGCGGATCGCCAGGTCCAGCAGGATGAGCAGGACGGTGATGACGACGCTGAGCCAGTGCTCCACGGGGTGCCGGTGTCGGGTGTCGTTCGCAGGGGCCGCTGGTCAGCGGAAGTTGATGAACTGCAACGGGACGTCGAACTCTTCACCCTTGAGGAGCTGGATCGTGTTCTGCAGGTCGTCACGGCTCTTCGACGACACGCGGAGTTCGTCGCCCTGGATCTGGCTCTTCACCGTCTTCGGGGCGTTGGCCCGCAGGAACGCGCCGATCTTCTTCGCCACGTCCTGCTCGATGCCGTTCTTGAACTTCACCTCGATGCGGTACTCCTTGCCCGAGGGGTACGGGTCGCCGGCGTCGAGGCTCTTCAGGCTGATGTTCCGCTTGATCGCCTTGCTCTGCAGCACGTCGAGGACGGCCTTGGCGCGCTCTTCCGAGTTCGCCTTGATGAGGACGTCCTCGCCGCTGAACGCGACCGAGGCGTCGGCGCCCTTGAAGTCGTACCGCTGCTCGATCTCCTTGGCCGCCTGGTTGAGGGCGTTCTCCGCCTCCATCTTGTCGACCTTGCTGACCACGTCGAAGGAACTGTCTGCCATGCGGAACAGCCTAACGGCGGACAGGAGGCGCGGTTCCGGTCGCGCGGATCGGCTCGCGGTGGTCACGACCACCGTCAGCCATCCGCTATGCTTTTGTGCGCGCCTTCGGTTGGTGATCACACCGGCTGGGTGCGCATGGCAAGTTACCCAAGCGGCCAAAGGGATCTGACTGTAAATCAGCCGGCGTAGCCTTCGGGGGTTCGAATCCCTCACTTGCCACCATCTGATCGGCCCCGTCCACTGCGGACGGGGCCGATGGTGTTTCCGGGAGGATGGGTGCATGGCATCCGACCTCACCCCATCTCAGTTCGCCGACCTCGCCGAGTCGATCGCCCGTGATGCAGCGGCGCTGGCCGCACGGCGCCGCGCCGAGGGGGTCGAGGTCGCGGACCGGAAGTCGAGCATCGTCGACGTGGTCACGGCCGCCGACCGTGAGGTCGAGGCACTCATCCGCGCCCGCATCGCCGAGGCCCGACCGGACGACGCCTTCCACGGCGAGGAGTCCGGGTCGGCATCGGGCGCCTCGGGCATCACCTGGGTGGTGGACCCGATCGACGGCACGGTCAACTACCTGTACGGCAGCGCGGAGTACGGCGTGAGCATCGGCGTCGTCCGTGGAGCACCCGACCCGATGACCTGGGAGCCGATCGCGGGCGTCGTCGTGGCGCCGGCGACGGGCACCGTCTTCCGAGCGGCGGTCGGCCAGGGTTCGACCCGTGACGGGGAACCGTTGTCCGTCGCCACGCCCGGTTCGCTCGCCGAGACGCTCGTCGCCACCGGGTTCGGGTACACGGCCGACCGTCGCCGCGAGCAGGTCGCGGTACTCGCCGGGCTCATCGGCGAGGTGCGGGACATCCGCCGCGGGGGAGCGGCGTCGCTCGACTGCTGCGCCGTCGGTGCGGGCGTGGTGGACGCGTACTACGAGCGCGGGATCAACCCGTGGGACATGGCGGGCGGGGCCCTCGTCGCGCAGGAGGCCGGCGCGGCGATCCGCATCTGGGAGGCCGGGGGAACCCGCTCCTTCCTCTTCGCGAGCCCCGCCGTCGCCGACGAACTCGAGGCCCTGGTGCGTGGGCTCGAGGCCGGTGCACTCGGAGCCGTGCGGGCCTGAGGGCGCGCCGAACCCCAGGTCTGGGGGTGCCGGGAGGACATGACCACGACTGGCGACCTGCGACGTCTCCTGCTAGCGTGCTCAGGTCCCGTTACCTGCTCGTTACCAACGAGTGAGCCCTTCTCCGATCAGGATCGCCACCGCACGCATGCCCCGTACTCCTCTGTCGTTCGCTCCCACCGACGGTTCCGTCGACGCCGCCACCCCGGTCGTCCACCAGACCCGACGCGCTCGGATCGAGGCAGAGCGAGCCGCTGCAAGGGGTGCGGTCGTGGCGCAGGACTCGACGGGTCCGAGCTTCGATGACGTGATCGGTGCGGCCACGCCGGGAACCCCCGCGGCCCCCGTGTCGCCGATCGACCTCGCACCGGCGTCGCCCGTGCGCCCGGCCTCCCGCATCGTGACGCCGCCGGCCCCCACCCCGCCCGTCGTGCACGCGCAGCCGGCCGCACCCGCTCCTTCGGTGTCGCAGCCGCGTCGGGTCGCCGGGCAGGTCCCCGCGTCGCGTCGTCGCACCAGCCGTCCGGCGCCGAAGGCCCCGGTCGACCGGGCGACCCGCCACATCCGGTCCAGCACCCCCGCCAGCGCACCGGCCCCGAAGCGTGGTGCGTCGTTCCGCCGGTCAGCCTCCCGTGTGACCGCGGTCGGCGCCCTGCTCTTCGCGGCCGGGCTGGTCGTCTCGACCTCGCTGCCGGCCCAGGCGCTCTGGGTGCCCGAGTCCGGCTCGACCGCGGCCCGTGCCAGCTCGGGTGCCACCCAGTCGATGCAGGTCGGTGCCGCTGCTGACGGGTCGACCGCGCGCGACCAGTTCACGGTCTCGGACGCCACGCAGTACGCGAACGTCGACTCCTCCAGCTTCACGAACGACCCCACCGGCACGATCCAGTGGCCGTTCCTGACGGGTGTCCCGATCACCTCTGGCTTCGGCGGACGCCAGGTCGCCGGGTGCTCGTTCTGCTCGACGAACCACATGGGCGTCGACTTCGCCCCGGGTGAGGGCACCCCGATCGGCGTCATCGCCGCCGGGACCGTCATCAAGGTGCAGGCGAACGACGGTGGCTTCGGCAACGACGTCTGGGTCGAGCACGACGTCGACGGCAAGCAGTTCGTCAGCGTCTACGGCCACATGGAGGACAACTCCTTCAAGGTGGTCACCGGCCAGCACGTCGAGGTCGGCGACATCCTCGGCCTCGTCGGCAGCACGGGCAACTCCACGGGCCCGCACCTGCACCTCGAGGTGCACGTCGACGGGGTCCCGGTGGACCCGCTGGCGTGGCTCAAGACCAACGCGAACTAGCGGCCCACGACGCGGCACGCCCGGGCGTCTCGTCCGGTTCCGGAGCAGCGTCGGAGGTCTGCTATCCTCGTGTGGTGCCGTTCGCGGCACATCGCCCCGATAGCTCAGTGGTAGAGCACCTCCATGGTAAGGAGGGGGTCGTCAGTTCAATCCTGACTCGGGGCTCCGACCCGGTGCGCGTGCCGCTCCGGATCTCTGGCGGGGTAGCTCAGTTGGTTAGAGCACACGACTCATAATCGTGGGGTCGCGGGTTCAAGTCCCGCCCTCGCTACACGCAAGGCCCTCTCGTCCAGGATCCCCTGGGTCAGGGGGCCTTCTCTGTTGCCGGCCCCACTTCGATTGCTGGGGCCCACCCGTCGCGCGTTCAGTCCGCCGCCGGCACGTCGGCCGCGACGTTCTCCTGCGCGGCGAACTGGGTGCGGTGCAGCTCCTCGTACCGGCCACCCGCGGCCAGCAGTTCGTCGTGCGTGCCCCGCTCCACGATCGAGCCGTCCTCGACGACGAGGATCACGTCTGCGCTGCGGATCGTCGAGAGCCGGTGCGCGATCACCATCGCCGTCCGTCCCTCGAGCGCCTCGCCGAGTGCTGCCTGCACCGCTGCCTCGGAGGTCGAGTCGAGCGCTGCCGTCGCCTCGTCGAGGATGACGACGCGCGGCTGGGCGAGCAGGAGCCGGGCGATCGTCATGCGCTGGCGCTCGCCCCCGGAGAGCCGGTAGCCGCGTTCACCCACCATGGTGTCCAGTTGGTCGGGGAGGGACCGGATGAGCGGCTCGAGCCGCGCACGGCGGACGGCGTCCCACACCTCGTCGTCGGACGCCTCGGGCCGGGCGAACCGCAGGTTGGAGCGGATGGTCTCGTGGAACAGGTGGCCGTCCTGCGTCACCATGCCGAGGGTGTGCCGCATCGAGGCGAACGTGACGTCGCGGACGTCCGTCCCGGCCAGACGCACGGCGCCGCTGTCGACGTCGTACAGGCGCGAGAGCAGCTGCGCGACCGTGGACTTGCCGGCTCCGGACGATCCGACCAGGGCGACGGTCTGCCCCGGTTCGATCCGGAAGGACAGGCCGTGCAGCACCTCCTCGCCGCCGCGGGTGTCCAGCGTCGCGACCTCCTCGAGCGAGGCGAGGGACACCTTGTCGGCGGACGGGTAGGCGAACCGGACGTCGTCGAACTCGACGGAGACCGGGCCGTCGGGGATGGTGGCCGCGTCGGGCTGCTCCCGGATGAGTGGTTCGAGGTCGAGCACCTCGAAGACGCGCTCGAAGCTGACCACGGCGCTCATGATCTCGACCCGGGCGTTCGCCAGGCTCGTCAGCGGGGCGTACAGCCGGGTGAGCAGGAGCGCCAGGGTGACGACCTCGCCGGTGTCCAGGCGGCCGGCGAGCGCGAGGAAGCCGCCGAGCCCGTAGACCAGCGCGAGGGCGAGCGCGGAGACGAGCATCAGCGCGGTGAAGAAGACGAACTGCAGCATCGCGGTCCGGACCCCGATGTCGCGGACCCGGGCGGCGCGGACGCGGAACTCCTCGGCCTCTTCGTCGGGCCGGCCGAACAGCTTGACGAGGGTGGCACCGGGTGCCGAGAAGCGCTCGGTCATCTGGGTGCTCATCGCGGAGTTGTGGTCGGCGGCCTCGCGACGCAGTGCGGCGAGGCGGCTGCCCATCCGGCGCGCGGGGACCAGGAACACCGGGAGCATGACGACGGCGAGCACCGTCACGAGCCACGAGGTGCTGAGCATGACGATCAGGGTGAGGACCAGCGCCACGAGGTTCGTGACCACGCCGGACAGCGTGCCGCTGAAGGCCTGCTGGGCGCCGATCACGTCGTTGTTGAGGCGGCTCACGAGCGCACCGGTCCGGGTGCGGGTGAAGAACGCGATGGGCATCTTCTGCACGTGGTCGAAGACGGCCGTCCGGAGGTCCAGGATCACGCCCTCGCCGATCCGCGCCGAGTACCACCGCGTCGTCAGCGACACGGCGGCGTCGGCCACGGCCACCAGGGCGATGACCACGGCCAACCGGACGATCGTCGCGACCTCACCGCGGGCGACGATGACGTCGACCACCTGCCCGGCGAGGACCGGCGTCGCGACCGCGAGGAAGGCGCCGACGACGGACAGGCCGATGAAGACCAGCAGCTTCGCCCGGTACGGCACCGCGAACGTCAGGATCCGCCGGACGGACGCGCGGGAGAACCCGTGCTTGCCGCCCTGCGCGGACGAGATCTTGTACAGCGAGCTCCAGGCTGCGCTCTCCATGCTCATGGCGGTTCCTTTCCGGGGCCCCGGGCCCAACCTAGATGGCTGACCGGGTCCACGGTGACCGCTCCCGTGGCGGTGCGCCGCGCGGCCACCCGCCGGGAGCCGTCCGGCGGCCTACTGCGTGCGGTGGGAGCCCGTGTCCGTCCGCGTCGCGAGCACCCCGGCCGCACGGAACGCGTCCTCGACCGCGGCGGTGACCTGCTGCCAGGCGGCCCGACGACGGTTCGCCCCGATGCTGCCGCCGGACACGGCCGTCCCGTGCCCGGCTCGGCGCAGGGTGATCGTGGTGGTGGCACCGTCCACGACGGTCGACAGCTCGTACCGGCGGTACTCCCGGGCCGGCTGGACGAGCGCACCGAGCAGGATGGTGAGCGTCCGGCTGCCCGCCGTCGCGGTCATCGTGCCACCCGTCGACTCGACGTGGTGGCCCGTGCGGCGCAGCGCGGCGGCCGCGACCTCCATGGCGGTGCACCGGTCTCCCGTGTGCACGGCGAACTCCGTCGTGGTGTCCATCGGCCCTCCCCGTCCCGAACGAACCCGTGCCGAACGGCACGCCCCGATTCCCCCGAATCGGTCTCAGACAGTCTAGCTGATGCGTTCTCATGGATCACCGGCCCCCGGACGGGCCTCGGTAGACTGCCGTGGTGTCAGTGAACCCCGAGCTCGTCGGCAGGACGTTCCCGCCGGCCCAGCCCTACCTGGTCGGCCGCGAGAAGGTGCGCGAGTTCTCGCGTGCGGTCTTCGCGACCAACCCCGTCCACCACGATCCGGACGCCGCACGTGCCGCCGGGTACGCCGACGTGGTCGCACCCCCGACGTTCGCCGTCGTCGTGCAGGAGGCCACGCTCGCGCAGCTCCTGAACGAGCCCGACGCCGGCATCGACTTCTCCCGCGTCGTCCACGGCGAGCAGTCCTTCACCTACGACCGGCCGATCGTCGCCGGTGACGAGCTCACCGCGACCCTCACGGTCACCAGCGTGAAGACCCTCGGCGGCAACGCGATGGTCACCGCCCAGAGCACCATGAACGACGCCGAGGGGGAGCACGTCGTCACGGCGACCTCCACCCTCGTGGTCCGAGGAGACGACGCATGACCGCCGCACCCGCCACCGCGCTCGAGGTCGGCACCGTCGTCGCCGAGCGCGACGTGCACATCACGCGCGACTCGCTCGTCCGGTACGCCGGCGCCTCGGGCGACTTCAACCCGATCCACTACCGCGACGACGTCGCCGCCTCGGTCGGCCTGCCCGGTGTCCTCGCCCACGGCATGCTCACGATGGGCATCGCAGTGCAGCCGGTCGCCGAGTGGCTCGGCGACAGCGGCTGGGTCGCGGGCTACGGCGTCCGCTTCACGCGCCCCGTCGTCGTCGACCCGGAGCAGGGTGCCACCGTCGGCATCGTCGCGAAGGTCGGCACCGTCGACGAGGACGGCCGGCCGAAGCGCATCGACCTCACCGTGACCGCCGCCGGGCAGACCGTGCTCGGCAAGGCGCAGGTCACGGTGGTGTTCCGCTGACCGTGTCCGAGCCGGTGCTGGCCGACCTGACGACGCTCCGCGTCGGCGGGGCCGCCACCCGGCTGCTCACGGCCGAGACGACCGACGAGCTCGTCGCCCACGCGCTCGACGCCTTCGACGACCACGAGTGGCTCGTCCTCGGCGGCGGCAGCAACCTGCTGGTCGCCGACCAGGGCTTCGACGGCACCGTCGTGCTGGTCCGGACGACGGGCGTCCGCGCCGACCGCGACGCCGACGGCGTCACCGTCCGCGTCGCCGCGGGGGAACCGTGGGACCCGTTCGTCGCCACGACCGTCGCGAACGGCTGGACCGGCCTGGAGGCCCTCAGCGGCATCCCGGGCACCGTCGGTGCGTCCCCGGTGCAGAACATCGGCGCCTACGGGGTCGAGCTCGCCGACGTGCTCACCCGCGTCGAGTTCCTCGATGCGGCCACGGGGGAGCGCGCGTGGCTCCCCGCAGCCGAGCTGGCGCTCGGCTACCGAACGTCGACCCTCAAGCACGGTCGGCGCGGAGTCGTGCTGACGGTCGAGTTCCGACTCGGGCTCGCGGGGGAGCGCGGTGTGCCCGTGCGGTACGCGCAGCTCGCCGGTTCGCTCGGGGTCGAGCTCGGTGCGCTCGTGCCGCCCACGACCGTCCGCGACGAGGTCCTGCGGCTGCGCGGCTCGAAGGGCATGGTGCTCGACGGGGACGACCACGACACCTGGAGCGCCGGGTCGTTCTTCACGAACCCGATCGTCTCGCCGGCGTTCGCCGAGACCCTGCCGGCGGATGCGCCCCGGTGGCCCGCGGGCGACGACGTCAAGCTCAGTGCCGCGTGGCTCATCGAGCACGCCGGCGTGCACCGCGGGTACGCGGTGCCGGGCTCCCGCGCTGCGATCTCGTCCAAGCACACCCTCGCGCTCACGAACCGCGGCGGGGCGACGGCGGCGCAGGTGGCCGAGCTCGCACGGTTCGTGCAGGTGACCGTCCTGAACCGCTTCGGTGTCTCGCTCGTCCCGGAACCCGTCGTGGTGGGGGACCTGCTCGGCTGATCGTCCGCGCGACGGGACGGACGAGCACGACGCACCACGGGCCTCCCGGCACGCAGAACGGGCCACCTCGACGAGGTGGCCCGTTCTGCACTCCCGAGCTCTACGCGAAGAACGCCGCGAGCCGGGCGACGCCCTCGGCGATGTCGTCGTCGCCCAGGGCGTACGACAGGCGCAGGTAGCCGGAGGGACCGAAGGCCTCACCCGGCACGACCGCGACCTCGGCGTGCTCGAGGATCAGGTCGGCCAGTTCGAGCGTGGTCGTCGGGGTGGTGCCGGCCCACTCGCGACCGAGCAGTGCGGTGACGTCCGGGTAGACGTAGAAGGCGCCCTGCGGGGTCGGCGTGCGGAAGCCCGGGATCGCGTTGAGGCCGTCCACGATGGCCTTCCGTCGGCGGTCGAAGGCCTCGCGCATGGCGGCGACGGGCTCCTGCGGACCGGTGAGGGCAGCGATCGCGGCGCGCTGCGACACGTTCGAGACGTTCGACGACAGGTGCGACTGCAGGTTCGACGCGGCCTTGACGGCGTCGGTCGGGCCGACGAACCACCCGACGCGCCAGCCGGTCATCGCGTAGGTCTTCGCGACGCCGTTCACCAGGATCGTGGTGTCGGCGAGGGCAGGGACCTCGGCCAGGATGCCGGCGAACCGGACCCCGTCGTAGACCAGGTCCTGGTAGATCTCGTCGCTGATCACCCAGATGCCGTGCTCGAGCGCCCACTCGCCGATGGCCCGGGTCTGCTCGGCGGAGTAGACGGCGCCCGTGGGGTTCGACGGCGAGCAGAACAGCAGCGCCTTGGTCGCCGGGGTGCGGGCGGCCTCGAGCTGCTCGACCGTCACCAGGTAGTCCTGGTCGCTGCCGGCGAAGACCTCGACGGGCTCGCCGCCGGCCAACCGGATGGCCTCGGGGTAGGTGGTCCAGTAGGGCGCGGGCAGCAGGACCTCGTCACCGGCGTCGACGATGGTCTGGAACGCCTGGTAGACCGCCTGCTTGCCACCGTTCGTGACGATGACCTGCGACGGCTCGACGGTGACGCCGGACACCCGGGCGGTCTTGTCGGCGATGGCCTGCTTGAGTTCGGGCAGGCCGGTCGCGGGCGTGTAGCGGTGGTTCTTCGGGTCTTGCGCGGCAGCGACGGCCGCGTCGACCACGTGCTGCGGGGTCGCGAAGTCGGGCTCGCCGGCGGCGAACGAGATCACCGGACGGCCTGCGGCCTTGAGTGCCTTGGCCTTCGCGTCGACCTTGAGCGTCGCGGACTCGGCGATGGCCGCGATGCGGGACGCGATGCGCGGACGATCGGCCGGCGCGGTGGCGAGGGTGTCGACGGACACGTGGGCGGTGGACTCGGGGCCTGGGGCTGCGGTGCTCACGGGGCCCAGCCTACCGGCGCGGCACGCCGTGGAAGGGGCCAAGTGGACACCGTGTGACGGACTCCCGTAGACTCGTCCACCGGAACGCGGATCGGTGACGAACCGTGTCCGAAGGGCGGTGGCTCAATTGGTAGAGCAGCGGTCTCCAAAACCGCAGGTTGCAGGTTCGAGTCCTGTCCGCCCTGCAACTCTGGAAGGGTAGAAGTTGGCGAGCAAAGACATGGAGACGACGGCGGACGACGTCGTCGCCAAGGCGAAGCAGGACCGGGCCGAGCGCCGCGGGCCCATCGCTGCCATCGTGCTCTTCATCCGCCAGGTGATCGGCGAACTGCGCAAGGTCGTGACGCCGACCCGCAAGGAACTCTTCAGCTACACGGGCGTCGTGCTCGTGTTCGTCGTCGTCATGATGATCCTGGTGTCGATCCTCGACTTCGTGTTCGGTCTCGGCGTCGGGTACGTCTTCGGCAACGGGCCCACGGCCTGACCCCGACGTCGACTGCCGTGTGCGGTCGTTCCGAGGAGTACGGTCGCCCGAGACGGCGTCGATCGTGACGGCGTCGCTCGTGACCATGAACGAACGCCACCCCGACCCGAACCACCGAACGGAAAGAATCGACTGTGTCTGACAACTCCCGCGATGACATCGACCTCGCGACGGCTGCCGAGCAGTCCTCCGAGGTCGAGGAGAACCAGGAAGGCGACGTCGAGACCGGCGAAGGACGCTCCGTCGAGTCCGCTGAAGAGCGTGCGATCTCGATCGAGGGCGACGACGACGAGTCCCTCGGCCTCAGCTCCGAGCCCGACGACGGCACCGTCGACGCCGGCCTCGACGAAGCACTGACGGCCCTGCAGGAAGCCCGCGACCCCGAGGCTGACGCCGTCGTGGACGACGCCCTCGAGATCGACTCCACCGACGAGGCCGAGGCCGCCGTCGAGGCAGTCGAGGACGAGGAAGAAGTCGAACTCGAGTCCGAGACCGCCGCCGAGGCGAACGAGACGCTCGCAGCGGACGAGGCACTCGACGCCGAGGACGAGGACGAGGACGAGGAGCCCGCCGAGGTCGACCCGTACGAGGCCTTCAAGGCCGAGCTGCGGATGAAGCCGGGCAAGTGGTACGTCATCCACTCCTACGCGGGCTTCGAGCGCCGCGTGAAGTCGAACATCGAGAACCGCATGGTCTCGATGTCGATGGAGGACTACATCTACCAGGTCGAGGTCCCGATGGAGGACGTCGTCGAGATCAAGAACGGGCAGCGCAAGCTGGTCACCCGCGTCCGGATCCCCTCGTACGTGCTCGTCCGCATGGACCTCAACGAGGACTCGTGGTCCGTCGTCCGGCACACCCCGGGCGTCACCGGCTTCGTCGGCAACGCGCACAACCCGACGCCGCTCCGTTTCGACGAGGCGTTCGGCATGCTCAAGTCCCTGGTCCAGGTCGCCGAGGCTGCCCCGACCAAGGGCGGCGCGAAGGGCAGCGGCCTGCAGGCACAGCCCGCAGCCGAGGTCGACTTCGAGATCGGCGAGACGATCACCATCAAGGAAGGCTCGTTCGCGGGCCTGCCGGGTTCGATCTCCGAGATCAAGCCGGAGAGCGGCAAGCTCACGGTCCTCGTCTCGCTGTTCGAGCGCGAGACCCCGGTCGAGCTCAGCTTCGACCAGGTCACCAAGCTCTAACGACCACCCAGCTGTAGCGATCACCGAGATCGACTACACTGAACGGGTTTGGGCCCGCGCGCCTCGTGCGAGCGGGCCTTCACCGCTGTCCGGAACGGCCGGACCAGCGGGAGAGTGCACGGATCCCCGTGTGTTCGATTCCAGGAGGAAGACAAGTCATGGCACCGAAGAAGAAGGTCACGGGCCTGATCAAGCTGCAGATCAACGCGGGAGCCGCCAACCCGGCCCCCCCGATCGGTCCGGCGCTCGGTCAGCACGGCGTCAACATCATGGAGTTCTGCAAGGCGTACAACGCGGCGACCGAGTCGCAGCGTGGCAACGTCGTGCCGGTCGAGATCACCGTCTACGAGGACCGTTCGTTCACGTTCGTCCTGAAGACCCCGCCGGCCGCCGAGCTCATCAAGAAGGCTGCTGGTGTGCAGAAGGGGTCCTCGACCCCGCACACGGTCAAGGTCGCGAAGATCTCGATGGACCAGGTCCGTCAGATCGCCGAGACCAAGCAGGCCGACCTGAACGCCAACGACATCGAGCAGGCCGCGAAGATCATCGCCGGCACCGCACGCTCGATGGGCATCACGGTCGAGGCCTAAGCACCGATCGGGCTCCGGCCCACCACCAGACACCTTTCCGTGGGAGAGCCTCGCCGGCTCGCCAACCACGTATCTCGCAAGGAGACCACCATGGCGAAGAAGTCCAAGGCCTACCAGGCCGCGGCCGCGAAGATCGAGGCCGACAAGTTCTACACCCCGACCGAGGCCGTCGCCCTGGCCAAGGAGACCGGTTCCTCGAAGACCGACTCCACGGTCGAGGTCGCGCTGAAGCTCGGCGTGGACCCCCGCAAGGCCGACCAGATGGTCCGCGGCACGGTCATCCTGCCGCACGGCACGGGCAAGACCGCCCGCGTCATCGTCTTCGCGACGGGTGCGGCTGCTGAGGCCGCCATCGCCGCCGGTGCCGACGAGGTCGGTGGCGACGAGCTCATCGCGAAGGTCGCCGAGGGCTACACCTCGTTCGACTCCGCCGTCTCGACCCCGGAGCTCATGGGCAAGGTCGGTCGTCTCGGTAAGGTGCTCGGCCCGCGTGGCCTCATGCCGAACCCGAAGACCGGCACCGTGACCCCGAACGTGGCGCAGGCCGTCAACGACATCAAGGGCGGCAAGATCGAGTTCCGCGTCGACAAGCACGCCAACGTGCACTTCGTCGTCGGCAAGGCCTCGTTCACGCCGGAGCAGCTCGACGAGAACATCTCGACCGCGCTCGAGGAGATCAACCGCCTCAAGCCGTCGTCCTCGAAGGGCCGTTACGTCATGAAGGGCGCCGTCTCGACGACCTTCGGCCCCGGCATCCCGCTGGACGTCAACAGCATCTGAGTCCACTGACTCGTGAAAGGACCCGCACCGGCGACGGTGCGGGTCCTTTCCGCATGTGGGGCGCGTGTCCCGATAGCGTGGAGCCGTGCGCACCCTCGTGAACTCGCTCCGACTGATCGCCGTCATCGCCATCGTCGTCGCGGTCGTGGCGCAGTGGCTCGAGAGCTCGCAGACCCCGACCTACTCGTTCTGGAACTTCTTCGGCTACTTCACCATCCAGTCGAACCTGATCATCGCCGTGGCCCTCGCGGTGACGCTCGTCGCCGCAGCCCGTCGCAAGCGGGCGGACCTCGCCGTCTCGGTGCTCCGTGGCGCCGCGACGGTGTACATCGCAACGACCGGCATCGTCTACAACACGCTGCTCACGGGCGCGAACGTGTCGGCCTCGGTGCCGTGGTCGAACGACATCGTGCACAAGATCATCCCGGTGTACGCGGTGCTCGACTGGCTGCTGTTCTCGGACCGCGCACGGCTGCTGCTCCGCCACGTGTGGTGGTTCCTGCTCTACCCGGCGGTCTGGACCACCGTGGTGCTCGTCCGCGGCGCGACCGACGGGTGGGTGCCGTACCCGTTCCTCGATCCGGCGCAGGGCTACGGCGTCGTCGCGATCTACGTGGTCGGGATCGCGGTCTCGATCACGCTGCTCGGCATCCTCGTCGTCGGGATGAGTCGGCTGCGGCTGGTGAAGGTCTAGGAGCGGAAGCCGCGGAGCTTGTCGAGCACCAGGTCGGCGAGCTGCACCAGCCCGCGGATCTGGTCGTCGTCGCGGTCGACCCAGCGGCACTCGGGTTCGTCGGCGACCGGCACGAACCCGTCGTGGCGTTCCCAGACGAACAGGGTGCGGTCGGCACCGAGCACGTACTGCTGCCACCAGATCTGCCGCAGGTAGTGCCGGGGGATGCTCCGCCACGCCTTGCCGGTGGTCTTGATCTCGGCGAGCACCACGCGGGACGACTCGTCGACCCCGACACCGTCCGGGGTGGCGAGGTGGGCGCGGTTCGCAGCGGCGTGGAACAGGTGCGCCGAGGGCTGGATGCCGTGGGTGGCGGCCACCCAGGCGGCGATGACCGGTTCGCGGTCCTTGCCGTGCTCGGTGAACGCGTTGCCGGAGAACCGGGAGCCGTAGCGCTTCTCGGTGACGACGGCCTCGACGGCGTGCAGTGAGGCGAGCCGGGCGACGTCGGTGGCGGTGATGCCCATGGCGCGGGCGCGGAGCCAGGCGACGCGGTCCGAGGAGTGCGCGACGATGCGCTCGGTGTGGCCGCGCAGGGCGGTGAACGCATCACGCGCAGCCGGGACCGGCGTACCGGGGGCGGGATGCGCCTCCAGACCGGGGTCCAGGTCGCCCCACAGGGTGGGCTGCACGATCGTCACCCGACGATTGTCCCCCCGACCACCGGCAAGACCGAAACCGACGCGCTCACGCGACCGCGGGTGTGCGTCAGGAGACCAGTTCGCGCCCCTCGGCGAAGGCGACCAGCTCGTCGACCCCGGCGGGGGAGAGGGCGTAGCCGATGGCGAGGGCCGCAGCCCCCTGCAGCGCGGCGAGGGACCCGGCGCGGGACTGCACGATGACGAGGTGCTCACTCGCCAGGGGCATCGAGCGGGAGTAGACGACCTCGCGGACGCCGGCGAGCAGGTGCTCACCGGCCTGCGTGATCGATCCGCCGAGTGCGATGACGGACGGGTTGATGAGCGAGATGCAGGTCGCCAGGACCTCGCCGATGTCCCGACCGGCCTGTCGCACGGCGTAGATCGCGTCGAGGTCGGACCGGTTCACCAGGTCGATCACGTCCGCACCCGTGTGCACGTCGTGCCCCTTCGCGCGGAGGGCGCGGGCGATCGCCGGACCGGAGGCCACGGCCTCCAGGCAGCCGGTGTTGCCGCAGTGGCAGGGGACGTCGCCGGCGCGGGAGACCCGCACGTGGCCGATGTCCCCCGCGGTGCCCTGGGCGCCGCGCTGCAGCCGGCCCTCGGAGACGATGCCGGACCCGATGCCGGTGGCGACCTTCACGAACAGCAGGTGGTCGACGTCCGGCCAGCCGTGCTCGCGCTCCCCGAGGGCCGCGATGTTGACGTCGTTGTCGAGCAGGACGTGGGCGGCGATGTGCTGACGGAGCCACGAGGGCACGTCGAAGCCGTCCCAGCCGGGCATGATCGGCGGGTTGGCCGGGCGGCCGGTGGAGAACTCGACCGGTCCGGGGACGCCGATGCCGATCGCGATGACGTCCTGCCGACTGCGCCCGACCTCGGCGAGCAGGTCGTCGATCGTCTCGACGAGCCAGGACAGCGTCGGTACCGGACCGGCGGCGATGTCGATCCGGGCCTCGCGGGTGGCGAGTGGTGCCGCGACCAGGTCGGTGACGGCGACGCGACCGTGCGAGGCGCCGAGGTCGGCGGCGATCACGAGCCGGGCGCGGGGCTTCAGCGCCACCTGTGCTGGCGGACGGCCGCCGGTGGAGACGGCGGTGTCCACGGCGCCGACCAGCCCGATGTCGATCAGGGAGTCGAGGCGCACGCCGATGGTGGAGCGTGCGAGTCCTGTCAGTGCGGCGAGCTCGGCCCTGGTGCGCGGCACGCCGTCGCGGAGGATCTGGAAGAGCTCGCTCGTCCCGACCGGAGGCGACGCTGCCGTCCGGTTCAAGTCGACCATGTGGGGAGTGAAGCACACATCGTTCGCGCCACGCAATGAAGTCCGTCGACATTCCTCGGACTTCTGCTTGACCGCCGACAAAAGTGCTCGTAGTGTGACGATCGGTCAGTGACGACCGCACCATCTCGACGAGGAGAACCCCTGGTGACCCAACCGCTCTCGGTCCAGCTCTACACGGTCCGCGATGCCCTCAGTGCCGATCTGCCCGGCACCCTGCAGCGCATCGCCGACATCGGCTACACGAACGTCGAGGCCTTCGGCTTCGTCGACAACGCCGACGAACTCGCCGCCGCCCTCCGCGACGCCGGCCTCGCCGCCCCGAGCGGCCACGCCCGTCTGCTGGACGCCGGCGAGCAGGACCTCGAGCGCATCTTCCACGCCTCCACCACCCTCGGCTTCGGGACCCTCATCGACCCGCACATCGACGAGTCCCGCTGGACCACCCGCGAGGACGTCGAGGCGATCGCCCGCGAACTCAGCGCCCTCGCCCCGCGCGCCGCCGACCACGGTCTGGTGCTCGGCTACCACAACCACGCGTTCGAATTCTCGAACCGCATCGACGGCGTCAGCGCCTACGAGGTCTTCGCCGACGCCCTGTCCGACGACGTCGTGCTCGAGCTCGACACCTACTGGGTGCAGGTCGGCGGGGACGACCCGGTCGCGGTCATCGGCAAGTACGGCGACAAGGTCCAGTTCCTGCACGTCAAGGACGGCGACGGCTCGCACGACGACAAGCAGCAGGTCGCCGTCGGCAACGGCATCATGCCGATCCGCGACATCATCGCCGCGGCGCCCGACGCACTGCACGTCGTCGAGCTCGACGACCACGAGGGTGACGTCTTCCAGGCCGTCGCCGACTCCTACACGTTCCTCGAGGGGGCCCGCGCATGACCGACACCACGACCGCTGCTGCAACGGCGACCGACAGCACCACCCGCACCGGCCCGGTCGGCGTCGGTGTCATCGGCGCCGGGGTCATCTCGGACCAGTACCTGTCGAACCTCACCGTCTTCCCCGACGTGACCGTCCGCTTCATCGCCGACATCGACCTGCGGCGCGCCGCCGCCCAGGCCGAGAAGTGGGGTGTCCCCGGATCGGGCACCGTCGAGGAGCTCCTGGCCGACGACGACATCGAGATCGTCGTGAACCTGACGATCCCGGCCGCCCACGTCGAGGTCGCGCTGCAGGCCCTGGCCGCCGGCAAGCACGTCTGGGGCGAGAAGCCCTACGCCCTCGACCGTGCCAGCGCCGCGGAGCTCCGCGACGCCGCGGCCGCCGCGGGCAAGACCGTCAGCGTCGCCCCGGACACGTTCCTCGGCGCCGGCCTGCAGACCGCGCTCCGCACCATCCGCGACGGCCGCATCGGCACGCCGCTGAACGGCCTGACGCTCTTCCAGAGCCCCGGGCCCGAGTCGTGGCACCCGAGCCCCGAGTTCCTCTTCGCGTACGGTGCCGGTCCGCTGTTCGACATCGGCCCGTACTACATCACCACCCTCGTCCAGACGTTCGGACCGGTGAAGAAGGTCACGGCCACCGCGTCGAAGTCCCGCGCCACCCGCACCATCGGTTCCGGACCGAAGGCCGGCACCGAGTTCCCGGTGGACGTCCCGACGAACCACTCCGCGCTGATCGAGTTCGAGAACGGCGGGAGTGCGCAGAGTGTGTTCTCGTTCGAGTCCGACCGCGGCCGCACCGGCTTCGTCGAGATCGCGGGGGAGACCGGCACCGTCGTGTTCCCCGACCCGAACAACTTCGACGGCGACACCGAGCTGTACGCCCTCGGTTCCGAGGAGCCCGAGACGATCCCCGCGGTCGGCTCCACCTACTCGCGTGGCACCGGCGTGGTCGACCTGGCCCGCTCGCTGCGGGCCGGCGACGAGAACCGCGTCCCCGGTGCGCTCGCCTTCCACGTCCTCGACGTGATGGTCTCCATCGCCGAGGCGGCAGAACGTGGCGAGGCGGTGCTCGTCGAGAGCACCGTGTCGCCCTCCCCGACCCTCCCCGAGGGCTGGGACCCCGCGGAACGCACCCTGGCCTGACCGCCGGGGCGCTGCCCGCAACCCACAGCAGCACCCGACCAGCACCATCCGCAGCACCAGCTCCACCTCTGCACCATCCCCTGCACCATCTCAACGACGAGAAAGTAGAGAGTCATGCGCACTGCCATCCGCGCACTGGCCATCACCGCGGCCGCCGCACTCACCGTGTCCGGCCTCGCAGCCTGCTCCTCCGGATCGTCCGGCGACTCCGGCGACTCCAAGACGCTCACCTACTGGGCGTCCAACCAGGGCACGTCCCTCCAGAACGACAAGGAGGTGCTGACCCCCGTCCTCAAGAAGTTCACCAAGGAGACCGGGATCAAGGTCGACCTCCAGGTCATCGGCTGGAACGACCTGCAGAACAAGATCCAGACCGCCGTCACCTCGGGCCAGGGCCCGGACGTCGTCAACATCGGCAACACCTGGGCGACCTCGCTCCAGGCCACCGGCGCCTTCCAGGAGTTCGGTGACGCCGAGATGAAGGCGATCGGCGGCGAGGACAAGTTCGGCAAGGTCGCCCTGTCCACCGGTGGCGCGCCCGACAAGACGGTCACGAGCGTCCCGCTCTACGGCCTCGCCTACGGCCTGTACTACAACAAGAAGATGCTGTCGGACGCCGGCATCACCCCGCCCACCACGTGGGAGGAGATGGTCTCCGACGCCGAGAAGCTGACCAAGGGTGACACCTACGGCTTCAGCCTCGCGGGCGGTTCGTACACCGAGAACTCGCACTTCGCGTTCATCAACTCGGCGCAGAACGGTGGCGAGTGGTTCGACAAGGACGGCAAGCCGACCTTCACCTCGAAGGCCAACGTCGACGGCATCAAGCGCTACCTCGACCTGATGCAGGACTCGAAGGTCGCCAACCCGTCGAACGCGCAGTACGACAACGCGACGCAGTCGACCACGGACTTCGCGAAGAAGAAGGCCGCGTTCATCCTCAACCAGAACAACGCGAACGCGACCATCGAATCGCTCGGCATGAAGTCGTCCGAGTACGGCGTCGTGGCGCTGCCCGCCCCGAGCGGTGGCGAGCAGATCGCCTCGTTCCCGGCCGGCATCAACCTGTCGGTGTTCAAGAACACGAAGAACAAGGACGGCGCGCTCAAGTTCGTCAAGTACATGACGAGCATGGACACGCAGACGACGCTGGACAAGCCGTACTCGGCCCTGCCGGTGCTCGCCGAGGCTGCTGACTCCGTCACGGACGAGCAGACGAAGACGTTCCTCGACATCTACAACAACAAGGCGAAGCCGCTCCCGCTGGTGCCCGCCGAGGACCAGTTCGAGTCCACGGTCGGCAAGGCGATGAACGACATGTTCGCCAAGATCGCGACCGGTTCCAAGGTCTCCGAGGCCGACATCAAGTCGGCCCTGCAGACCGCCCAGGACCAGGTGTCCCAGGCCGCCGGTTGATCCACCCTGGAGGCCCGGGTCGCGTCCGACGGACGCGCCCGGGCCTTCAGCCCCTGACGTTCCAGGGCCGACCACACGTCGGCCGTGAGGCGGACGCCCCGGAGCCGACCACGCGTCGGCCGTGAGGCGCACGCCCCACGCACCCCGCGCCTCCCGGCCGCTGCCACGGCCGCGCGGACCGCACCTGCACGCCCCTCCTGCCGAAAGGCCCCACCAGATGTCCACGACGGTCCTGCCCGACTCGGAGCGCATCGACCTGACGCACACGAAGGCCCCGACGATGTCGGGCCGTCCGCCAGGTCGCAAGCGCAAGACCCACTGGCTGCCCTACGCGCTCGTCGCGCCGGCCATCCTGTTCGAGCTGCTCATCCACATCGTCCCGATGCTCACCGGCATCTGGATCTCGTTCATCCAGCTCACCAAGTACTTCATCGCGAACTGGGGTGCCGCGCCCTTCGCCGGGTTCCGGAACTACCAGGTCGTCGTCGACTTCGACCAGGCGATCGGCCGCGGAGTCCTCAATTCGTTCCTCATCACGTGTGCCTTCACGGTCCTCGTGGTCGGGCTCTCCTGGACCTTCGGCATGGCCGCAGCCGTCGCGCTGCAGAAGCCGTTCGCCGGACGCGGGCTCTTCCGCACCCTGTTCCTCGTGCCCTACGCGCTGCCGATGTACGCCGGCGTCATCACCTGGAAGTTCATGTTCCAGCGTGACTCGGGGGCCCTGAACCACCTGCTCGTCGACCAACTCGGGCTGTTCGGCGGCAACGCCCCGTTCTGGCTCATCGGCAACAACGCCTTCGTGGCCGTCGTCGTCGTGGCGATCTGGAAGACCTGGCCGTTCGCGTTCCTGATGCTCATGGCCGGCCTGCAGTCCGTCCCGAACGACGTGTACGAGGCTGCCTCGGTCGACGGTGCCAAGCCGTTCCGCCAGTGGCGCTCGATCACGCTGCCGATGGTCCGCCCCGTCAACGTGACGCTCGTGCTCGTGATGTTCCTGTGGACGTTCAACGACTTCAACACGCCGTTCGTGCTGTTCGGCTCGACCGCGCAGCCACCCGCCGCGGACCTGCTGAGCTTCCACATCTACAACGCGTCGTTCATCACCTGGAACTTCGGTTCCGGTGCCGCGATGAGCGTCCTGCTCCTGCTCTTCCTGCTCGTCGTCACCGGCATCTACCTCGCCGTGACCAACCGGAGGTCCGTCCGTGCGTGAGACAACTGGCGCCAAGTCCTTCAAGATCATCACCCTGGTCGTCCTGACACTGTTCACGGTCGTGCCGCTCTACGTGATGATCACCACGGCCATCAAGCCCCTCGGCGACGTGCAGGACAACTTCACGTGGATCCCGTCGCGGATCACCTTCCAGCCGTTCATCGACATGTGGTCGACGGTGCCGCTCGGTCGGTACTTCATCAACTCGCTCGTGGTCTGCACGGTGGCGACGGTGTTCTCGCTGATCATCGCGACGTTCGCCGCCTACGGTGTCTCGCGCTGGAACTTCAAGGGCAAGAGCACCTTCACCACCGCGGTGCTCTCGACGCAGATGTTCCCCGGCGTGCTGTTCCTGCTGCCGCTGTTCCTGATCTTCACGAACCTCGGCAACACCCTGGGCATCCAGCTCGTCGGGTCGTGGCTCGGTCTGATCATCACGTACCTGACGTTCACGCTCCCGTTCTCGATCTGGATGCTCGCCGGGTACTTCGAGACCATCCCGCGCGAACTCGACGAGGCCGCGATGGTCGACGGTTCGGGCCCGATGGGTGCGCTGTTCCGGGTCATCCTGCCGTCGGCCCGTCCGGGTCTGGTGGCGGTCGGGATCTACTCGTTCATGACGGCCTGGGGTGAGGTCCTCTTCGCCTCGGTGATGACGAACGGCCTCGGTTCGACCCTGGCGGTCGGTCTGCAGCAGTACTCGACGCAGACGAACGTGTACTGGAACCAGGTCATGGCGGCGTCGCTCGTCGTGTCGATCCCGGTCGTGGCCGCGTTCCTCGTGGTCCAGCGCCAGTTCGTCGCCGGCCTGACCGCCGGTGCCGTGAAGTAGGCGGAGCCCTTCCGCACGACACCGGTGTTCACGCTCGACGCCCCCGCATGACGCGGTGCGCAGCGTGGACACCGGTGTTCTGCTGTTCCCCACCGACCCCGACGACCCGACCACCCGACGACCGACAGGATGGGACCATGAGCGACGAGACCCGCGGGCGGCAGCTGCTGCCCGGACAGACCAGCCGCGTGCACGTGTACGACATCGAGTCCCGCACCTCGCGGCTCGTGTTCGAGTCGGCCACGGTGCTCGTCGAGGCGCCGAACGTCCTGGACGCCGAGACCCTGGTGCTCAACGGCGACGGCGACCTCTGGCTGCTGCGGCTGCCGTCGGGCGACAGCGGCACCGGCACCGTACTCGACGAGACGGCGCTCGTGCCGGTGCCGATGGACGGCGTCGACGAGATCAACAACGACCACGTGCTCGACCCGTCCGGCAGCTCCATCGTG
Organism: Curtobacterium sp. MCLR17_042; assembly: GCF_003234695.1. NCBI lineage: Bacteria > Bacillati > Actinomycetota > Actinomycetes > Micrococcales > Microbacteriaceae > Curtobacterium > Curtobacterium sp. MCLR17_042. The sequence continues at coordinate 233,230 of NZ_QKTD01000002.1, read as the reverse complement.
GTGAGCGCCCGCGACGGCGAGCTGTACCGCGTTCCGCTGCCCGAGGGCGGCCCCGCGACCCGGATCACCGACGTCGCGTCCGCCCTGCCCACCAAGCGGAAGTTCTACCTGCACGGCATCGCCCCCGACGGCAGCGCCCTCGCCGCGATCGTGGGGGAGCTGTCCGAGGACGGCGTCTGGACGACCGACGTCGCGATGGTCGACCCGGAGACCGGTGAGCCGACGTTCGTCACGCGGGACGAGCACCCCGACGACGGCTGCACCATCAGTCCGGCCGGCGGGATCCTGCTCTGGAACACGGAGCGGTTCACCCCCGGCACCGCGCAGCTGGCCGTGCGCTGGCCCGGGCACGACAGCCCCGTCCGCCTGACGAACGACGACCGGGTGAACTGGTTCCCGCACCTGTCCCCGGATGCCGCACACCTGCTCTACCTGTCCTACGAACCTGGCGTGCAGGGCCACCCGGCCGACCACCGCGTCGAGCTCCGGCTGCTGCCGGGGTCGCTCGTCCGCGGCGCTAGGATCGCGGTCCAGCCGGAGACCCTGGTGGCACTCGACGGCGGCCAGGGGACGGTCAACGTGCCGCCGTGGGCCCCGGACTCGACGTGGTTCGCGTACTGCGACTACCCGGTGGCGGGGTAGCGGCAGCGGCGGCGGGTCGGCGGCGTCTTCACGCGCTGAGCGACAGTCCACGCGCTCCTGCGGGCGTGGACTGTCGCTCAGCGCGAAACGCGGGCGGACGCCCGGCGCCTCCCCGCGCACCCGCCCGCCCCGCTAGACCTCGCGCACCTGCCCCTGCTTGATGTGCAGGCGCCGCTCGGCACGCTTCGCGACCCACGAGTCGTGCGTGACGATGACGACGGTCAGCCCGCGCTCCCGCCACTGCTTCTCGATGAGCGCCATGATCTCGTCGCGGGTCGACTCGTCGAGCGCACCCGTCGGCTCGTCGGCGAGCAGCACGCTCGGGTTCTTCACCAGCGCCCGGGCGATCGCCACGCGCTGCTGCTGACCGCCGGACAGCTCGGCCGGCAGGTGCTCCATCCGCTCACCCAGACCGACCTCGCGGAGCGCGGCGACCGCACGGTCGCGGACCTCGCTCCGCGACCGGTTCGCGAGCGACCCCGCGAACGCCGTCTCGACGTTCTCGAGCGCCGTCAGCGTCGGGATCAGGTTGAAGCTCTGGAACACGAAGCCGATCTCGGTCGCCCGCAGGTCGGTCAGCGCGCCGTCGCCGAGCTTCGCCACGTCGCGGTCGCCACCGAGGTGGATCGACCCGGCACTCGGCCGGTCGAGCGCTCCGAGCATCTGCAGCAGGGTCGACTTCCCGCCGCCGGTCGGCCCCTGCACGGCCACGAGCTGCCCCTGTGGGATCGTCAGGTGGACGTTCGTCAGGGCGGTGACGGTCCGGTTCTTCTGCTGGTAGGTCTTGCTGACGTTCGTCAGCCGGTACATCGGACTGGAGGCACGGCTCGCCTCCGCCTCGCCGGTCGCGGTGTCGGTGCTGGTCACGGTTGCTCCTGTCGTCGGTTCGGTCGTGTCGGTGCGGCCGGGCATCAGGCCACGCTCCGGAGCGCCTCGGCCGGACGGAGCCGGCTCGCACGCCAGCCGCCGAGCGCGCCCGCGATGAGGCCGCCGAGGATCGCGAGGCCGATCGCCAGCAGGATGATCTCGACGGTCACCGGGGCGTGCAGGACGACGTCGGTCGTCGACGCGGTGCTCGCGCCGCCGCCGAAGCCACCGGCCGGTGCACCGCCCGTCGTGCCGCTGCCCGCGGCCGCGGTCGCTGCGCCGCCGGGCATGCCACCACCGCCACGGGCGCCCCCGCCGGTCGTGCTCGAGGCGCTCGCCGAGATCGTCGGACTGATGACGTTCACGACGAGGATGCCGATCAGGCCGGCCGCGGCGCCGAGCACGCCGCCGATCAGGCCCTGCACCAGGGACTCGCCGGCCACCTGTCGGGTGATGCGGCCGTTCGACCAGCCGATCGCCTTGAGGGTCCCGAACTCGCGGGTGCGACGGGTCACGCCGGAGATCGTGAAGAGGATCGCGATGAGGAACGCCGCGGCGAGCACCACGATCGACAGCCACTTGCCGAGGTTCGAGACCAGGCTCGATGCGGTGCTGAGCGACCCGGACACGCTCGAGGCCAGGTCGGCCTCGGTGGAGACGGTGGCGCTCGTCAGCTTCGCCTGCAGTGCGGACTTGATCGTGCTGACGTCGGACGAGGACTCGGCCGACACGTAGATGGAGGTGACCTTGCCGTCGAGGTCCGCCAGCGCCTGCGCGGTGTCGAGCGGGATGTAGGTGTTCGAGCCCGTGGTCGAGGCCGAGCCGGTGGAACTCACGATGCCGATGACGGTGAAGTCGGTGCCGCCGATGTCGACCGTGTCGCCGACCGCCTTGGACTCGCTCTTCGCGTACGACGCATCGAGCACGACGACGTCCTTGCCCGCGTCCTTCGCGGCGAAGGTGCGCCCCTTCGTGAGCTCGGTGCTCGTGAGCGGACCGACGGTCGCGCCGGACACCGGGATGCCGGTCACCGTGAACGAGTCGACGCTGAACGACCCACCGCCGAACCCGCCGCCACCGCCGGTGTCCCCGCTCGGCGGGCCCTGCTGGGTGGTGCTGTCGCTGCTGGAGTCGCTGCTGCTGTCCGTGCTGCTGTCGTCGGTCGACTGCTGCTGGACCTGGCCGGAGAACGTGCTGTTCTCGAGGGTCAACACACCGGTCGCGGCCTTCACACCGTCGGTGCTCGTGATCGTGGACAGGTTCGCGGCGTTCAGGGTGCTCGTGCCGCGGGCGACCGCGAGCCGCGACTGCGACAGGTCGGTCGAGCCGCTGTCGTCGTCGCTGTCGCCCTGGCTGCCGAAGTCGAAGCTCGGACGCCCGCCGTTCGTCGACGCCGTCGCGGTCTTGGTGACGGTGATGTCGGTGCCGACGCCGTAGACGGACTGCAGGACGCTCGACTGCGCTGCCTGCACGCCACCCGAGATCGACGACACGATCACCACGAGGGCGATGGCCAGGGCCATCCCGATCGCGATGATGACCGTCTGCTTCTTGCGGTTCGTGAGCTCGCGCCTGAGGTAGGTCAGGAACATGGTTCTCCTCGGTGGTGGCCGGCTGGGGTCACCGGCCGCGCAGAGCACGCGGCGGGGCCGACGGAGGAGAAGCTAGGCACGCTGTCGATGACCGACCCATCGCCCACCTATGAGGCGACTAAGGCCGGGTCAGCCGACGTCGCCGTACCGCTGGCGCAGGTGCTCCGCGTAGCCGCCGGGGGTCCGGCCGGCGAAACGCCCGCTCGTCACCACGGGCAGGTCGACGGTGGCGTCCACCCGGAAGCCGAGCGCCCGCGCCCGGGCCACCAGCCGCGCGTCCTCGTGCTCGGGCACGGCGTCGAACCCGCCGAGGCTGACGTACGCCGCGGCGAGCACGCCGAGGTTCGCGCCGTGCACGTGGCCGAGGGCGGCACCGGGCGGGTGCGCCCGCGTCCAGCGGTCGAGCACCGCGGGCGCCAGGTCGTCCGGGTCGGGGACGACGGCGCCGACGAGTACGTGCGCACCAGCGGCGAGGGCGTCGGCCTGCTGGACGAGCCACCGCTCGTGCACGCGCGAATCGGCGTCGGTGTGGGCGAGCCACCGGGCAGCCGGGTCGCCGGCGTGCACACGGAGCGCGTGCGTCGCCCCGATGGTCCGTGCCCGACCGACCCCGACACGGTCCGTGGTCAGGACGTCGACCGCGTACCGATCGACCACCGAAGCGGTGCCGTCCGTGCAGCCGTCGAGCACCACCGTGACGGCGGCGTCGAATCCGGGTCGCTCCGCGGCGAGCCGGTCGACGGCCACCAGGAGCGCGTCGAGGCACGCGGCGATCCGGTCCGCCTCGTCGTGCGCGGGGACGACGACGTCGATGCGTGCACGCGGTTCCGGTCGGGTCACCGGATGATCCCCTCGGCCCGGGCCACCGAGGTGACCGCCGGGCCGGGCAGGACGCTCAGGACGAAGTCCTCCTCCACGTGTCGGAGCAGGGCGGGACGCGGCCACCGTTCGGTCAGCCGTGCGTCCACCGCGTCGCCGCTCGACACGGCCTCGTCGTCGGGGTGCCGCCAGTGGCAGGCCACGAGCACGCCGTCGTCGTCGAGTGACCCGAGCACCCGGTCGACCGTCGCGTCGAGGTCGGCTGGTGACAGGTAGTACCCGACCTCGGACATCACCACCAGGTCCCAGCGCCCGTCCGGCCACTCCGCCGGCAGGGCAGCCTGCACGAACCGAGCGGTCGGGGCGCGGCGGGCGGCACGCTCCAGCGGCGCCGCCGAGATGTCGGTGCCGAGCACGTCGTCCGCGCGGTCGGCCAGGGCAGCTGTCAGGACCCCGGTGGCGCAGCCGAGCTCGAGCGCCGACCGGTAGCGCGGGCGGGGGAGCGCCGCCAGCGTCACGGCCCGCTTGCGCTGCTCGTACCAGGACCCGTCGAAGTCCCACCCCTCGGGCTTCCGGTCGTAGTGGGCGTCGAACGACTCGCGCGACCGCGACGCGGCGGACTCCGGTGCGAAGAACCACTCCGTCGTCCGCAGGTGGTGGGCGGCGTGCCGGTCGTCGACGATCGCCTCGTCTCCGGGTGCGTCCGACAGGGGCCGGGTCTGCGACGGGTAGGCGTCGAGGGCGGAACGCTTCCGGGCGACGAGGTCGTCGGGCAGCGACAGCGCCCGGACGTCGGCCCACGGGGCGACGGAGTGGTCCGGGTCGTCCCAGTGCCAGGCCCAGATCGGGTACGCGAGCAGCTCGACGTCGGGAGCGCTCGCCGCGGCGGCCTGGGAGACCTCGCCGGCGATGCGGTGGTCGCGGTGCCCGTCCCCACGCCACGGCGCGACGAGCAGCACGGGGCGGGCGGCATCGGCGAGCACGGTGTCCAGGCTCTCGACGACACGGTCTCGGTGTTCACGGGTCGCGCCGTCCGGGATCCCCACCGAGGTCGACGTCACGTCGGGGTGCAGGGTGCGCAGGGCCGCCACGAACTCCGCGTCACGGGCGGCGGCGAGTGCCTCCGGGGTCGTCGTGGGGGAGTCCGGGTGGGAGCGCTCGCCGCGGGTGAGCAGCAGCACGTGCACGGGGACGCCGGCCGCTGCAGCTGCCCCGATCAGCCCACCGGCGCCGAGGGTCTCGTCGTCGGGGTGGGGCGCGACGACCACCACCGACCCGGTGCCGGACAGGTCGATCGCCGGTGCGTCGAGGCCGTCGAGGAACCCCGTCCACGCCGCCGGGTCGGTGCCCGGCTCGCGGTGGTCGAAGCTCACCACGCGACGCCGCCCCGCTCGAGCACCATCCGGCCGATGCGGGCGAGGTCCCGCGCGCCGTGGTCCTGCAGGACGTAGAGCTCGAGGTCGGCGACCCGCGCGGCGACGGTGGGGTCGGCGGTCAGCGGAGCCGGGCCGATCGTGGCGACCACCCGCTCGCGCACGGCGTCGACCGAACGGCGTACCCGCGACCGGACGGTCTGGGCGAGCAGCCGCCAGTCGGTGTCGTCGGAGGCCGGGTCGGAGTCGTCGATCCGGGCGGCGGCGTCGGCGAGGGCGTCCTCGGCGTCGGCGAGGTCGGCCACGGTGGCGCCGAGGGCGGCCTGCAGCAGCTCGGACTCCGGGTGTGCGGCCGCGGTGTCACGGAGCACCCGGGCGAGCCCGACCGCACCGCCCCACCAGCAGGCCGCGACGCCGATGCCGCCCCAGGCGAAGCCCGGGCGTCGCAGGTACCAGCCGGGTGCGCCGACGGGTCGTGCCCGGACGCCGTCGAAGTCGACCGGTCCGCTCGGCACGTCCGGCATGCCGCGTGCGGCCCAGGCCTCGTCGTGCGCGGTGACCCCGGGCTGTCGCAGGTCCACGGCGACGAGGACCCGCTCGTCGCCCAGGTGCGCGGTGACCAGGGCGTGCGAGAGCGTCGAGGCGAGCGAGCACCACGGCTTCGTGCCGCGCAGCAGGACCGTGCCGTCGTGCTGTGGTGCGGCGTCGAGTCGGAGGCCCGGCCCCTCGGCCGCGAAGACGCCCCAGGTCGAGCCGTCCGGGGCGTCGACCCCGGCCTGCGCGAGGATCCCGAGCGCGTCCAGGTGCGGCTCGACGGTGCGGGCGGTGGCGACGTCCGCCGCGGCGACCGCGGCGAGCGTGCCGAAGAACCCGCCGGCCGCACCGGCGGACAGGGGTGGGGTGGTGGCGGCGACCGCCCGCGCGACCGCGAGGCGGTCCGTCGGTGGCGATCCGGGCCTCCCGGTCGTCCGTTCGATCCGCGCGGTGTCCAGGTGCCGGGCCGACGGGGGCCAGGCTGCAGATCGCAACATGCTCCCAACGTACGGAGCGGCAGACGTGGACGTGTCCTCGATCCACAGAACGCACTGGGCCGCGCCACAGACGACTCATAGGAACTTCTCGATACTCGAAGACGTGACCATCTCCCAGCCCGCAGCAGCCCCGCGCCTCACGCGTGCCGACGGAACCCCGTTGCGCATCCTGGTCGTCGACGACGAAGCCAGCCTCACCGACCTGTTGTCCATGGCGCTCCGCTACGAGGGCTGGGACGTCAAGAGCGCGAACGGCGGGCAGGACGCCCTGACGACCGCGCGGGAGTTCAAGCCCGACGCGATGGTGCTCGACGTGATGATGCCGGACCTCGACGGGCTGCAGGTGCTGAGCCGGCTGCGGCAGAACAACGACGACACCCCGGTGCTGTTCCTCACCGCGAAGGACTCCGTCGAGGACCGCGTGACCGGGCTCACCGCGGGCGGCGACGACTACGTCACCAAGCCGTTCTCCCTCGAGGAGGTCGTGGCGCGGTTGCGTGGGCTCATCCGCCGCTCGCAGATCTCGATCTCCGAGGCCGGCGACTCCCGCATCGTCGTCGGCGACCTGGTGCTCGACGAGGAGTCGTACGAGGTGCACCGCGCCGGCCGGCCGATCGAACTGACCGCCACCGAGTTCGAGCTGCTCCGGTTCCTGATGCGCAACCCCCGCCGCGTGCTCTCGAAGGCGCAGATCCTGGACCGCGTGTGGTCGTACGACTTCGGCGGCAAGTCGTCGGTCGTCGAGATCTACATCTCCTACCTGCGCAAGAAGATCGACGCCGGTGAGACCCCGATGATCCACACGGTGCGCGGCGTCGGGTACGTCATCAAGCCGACCTCGTGACCCTGCGGCGCCGGCTCGTCCTGAGCATCGTCGCCCTCGTGGTCGCCGTCAGCGCGGTGATCGGGGCGGCCAGCATCATCGCGCTCTTCTCGATCCAGACCAGCGCGATCGACAAGCAGATCACGAGCGCCACCCACCGGGCGCAGCGGTACCTGCAGCAGAACCAGTCGGGGCAGCCGAGCATCGACCTGTCCCGGCCGTCCGGGCAAGCTGCCGGCACCCTGACGGCGTACTTCGTCGACGGGCAGGTCGTCATCGCGAACGTGCTCGACGACTACGGCCGCCCGAGCGGGGTCCCGCAGACGAGCGCCGAGGCACTGGGGTCCGTCCGCGTGGACGCCGACCCGGAGACGATCGACCTCGGCTCGGACGTCGGACGCTACCGTCTGGCCGCCGTCAACGTCGGCCCGGCCGTCCTGGTCGTGGGGCTCCCGATGGCCCCCGTCTACGACAGCGTCTGGAAGCTGTTCGCCGGGGTCCTCTCCGTCCTGGCAGCCGCACTGGTCGCCGGTTCGATCGTCGCGGCGTTCGTGGTCCGGCAGTCGCTCCGGCCGCTCGAGCGCGTCGCCGAGACCGCGTCCACCGTCGCGCGCATGCCCCTCGACCGCAGTGACGCCCTCGACGGCGTCCGCGTGCCCGACACCGACCCCCGCACCGAGGTCGGCCGGGTCGGCAGCGCGTTCAACCGCATGCTGGGGCACATCGGCAGTGCGATGCAGGCGCGGGAGCGCTCGGAACAGAAGGTGCGGCAGTTCGTCGCCGACGCCTCGCACGAGCTCCGGACCCCGCTCGCCTCGGTGCGCGGGTACGCCGAACTCACCCGGCGCATGGGCGGCGACCTGCCGAAGGACGTCGTCTACGCGATGAGCCGCATCGAGTCCGAGTCCATCCGCATGACCTCGATGGTGGAGGACCTGCTGCTCCTCGCCCGGCTCGACGAAGGCCGCGAGATCCAGTTCGCCGAGGTCGACCTGACCGGACTGGTGCTCGACGCCGTGAACGACGCCCACGCCGCCTCGCCCGAACACCCCATCGAGGTCGACGTCCCGCCGGAGCCGGTCACCATCACGGGCGACGCCGCACGCCTGCACCAGGTCATCGTCAACCTCGTCACGAACGCCCGGACCCACACGCCCGAGGGCACCCGCATCACGGTGGGCCTCGCCCCGGTCGACGGCGGCGTTGACCTGACCGTGCGCGACACCGGCCAGGGGATCGACCCGGAGTTCCTGCCGAAGCTGTTCGAGCGCTTTGCCCGGGCGGACAGTTCGCGGTCCCGCACGGTCGGGTCGACCGGCCTGGGGCTCGCCATCGTGGACGCGGTCGTGCAGGCGCACGGCGGCCGGGTCGACGTCACGAGCGAGCCGGGGGACACCATGTTCACGGTGCACCTGCCCCGCGACCCGGCTTCGGCTGCCGCCGGGGCCGGGGCCGGGGCTGTCGCGTCGTCGTCGGCTGACCCTGCCGGGTCCGCGGACTGGTCGGCGACACCCGCTGCGGTGGACCGGACCCGCTGACGGTCGGGAGGCGCGGGGCGGGCCCGCACCGCGCCTCCCGGCCGCTGTTTGGTGACGCCCACGGCGTCTGGTACAGTTCTCGAAGCCAAAGACCGCCGGATGTCGTGCTGCTCGCAACGTGTTTGTGAACATCGTGACCGAAGGTCCTCACTCGTGAGGCATCCCGCGCAGGTGTTCCGAACCACTCCCACCATCTGGTGAGAGCAGCTCCGAGCCTCTGCGCCGGAGCTTTTTTCGTTCGTGGACCTGGGGCTGCCGGCAAGACCCCCAAGGAGAACCATGGCGAACAAGGAAGCTGCGGTCGCCGAGCTCACGGAGTCCTTCCGTAGCTCGAACGCCGTTCTGCTCACCGAGTACCGCGGTCTCACGGTCGCGCAGCTCAAGGAGCTCCGCAACTCGATCCGTGAGCACGCCACGTACGCCGTGGTGAAGAACACGCTGACCAAGATCGCGGCGAACAACGCCGGCATCTCGTCGTTCGACGACGAGCTCGCCGGTCCGTCCGCTCTCGCCTTCGTCCACGGTGACACCGTCGCCGTCGCGAAGTCGCTGCGTGCATTCGCCAAGGCGAACCCCGAGCTCGTGGTGAAGGGTGGTTACTTCGACGGTAACCCGCTCACCGCGACCGAGGTGGACAAGCTCGCCGACCTCGAGTCCCGTGAAGTGCTGCTCGGCAAGCTCGCCGGCGCACTCAAGGCCTCGCTGTTCGGTGCTGCGTACCTGTTCCAGGCACCCCTCTCGCAGGCCGTCCGCACCGTGGACGCCCTTCGCGAGAAGCAGGAGTCCGCGGCCTGATCAGGCTCGCGTTCATCAACCACACGTACTAGCTAGTAGTAGGAGAAAATCATGGCGAAGCTTTCGCAGGACGAGCTCATCGAGGCCTTCAAGGAGCTCACGCTCATCGAGCTCTCGGACTTCGTGAAGAAGTTCGAAGAGGTCTTCGAGGTCACCGCGGCCGCCCCGGTCGCCGCTGCCGCCCCCGCCGGCGCAGCTGCTCCGGCCGAGGCCGCTGAGGAGAAGACCGAGTTCGACGTCATCCTCAAGTCCGCTGGTGACAAGAAGATCCAGGTCATCAAGGAGGTCCGTGGCCTGACGTCGCTCGGCCTCGGTGAGGCCAAGGCGCTCGTCGAGACCGCCGACGCCAAGATCCTCGAGGGTGCGAACAAGGAGACCGCCGACAAGGCGAAGGCGACCCTCGAGGCCGCTGGCGCCACGATCGAGCTCGCGTAGTCTCGACCGTTCCGGTCACGAAGGCCGCTGCCCCTCGGGGCGGCGGCCTTCGTCGTGTGCGGGGGGGGTGCGGCGCTGGCGGCGGCGCGCGGCGACGTTTCGCGCTGACCGACACTTCACGCGCGCACCAGTCCGTGAAGTGTCTGCCAGCGCGTGAGCTCGTACAGCTCAGATGAGGACGCCATGCGAACGGAAGAGCGCAACGAGGCGGTCGGGCTCGATGAGGTGCCACCACGTCACACGGATGACGGCCCGCACTGCCGGGAGCGCGCGGAGCCGATCCTCACGACGTTTCTCCGCCCAGAGGACGTCCGCGGGATCGCGCCCCTGCAGCATCGACGGGTCGACGTACTTCTGCCGGCCGTCGAACTCGACGACGACGCCGAGCGACGGGAACCAGAAGTCGACGCGGTCGACCGTGCCGTCAAGGTGCCGGAACTCGACCTGCGGCTCACACGAAGGGAGCCCGACCTGCACGAACCGGATCGCAGCGAACGATTCGCCGACGGACTCGTGCCGTGCATCGAGCGCCGAGAGGACCATCTCGGCGTGCACTGAGCCGCGTGCAGGACGGACGGGGACCACGCCGCGGAGGTCGTCCAGCGCCAGCACCCCCTGACGGATGCCAGCATCGACGGCCACGGCGGCGACGTGGGGCGACCCTGTCGTGATGAGCGCCGTCGCGGTGTCCAGGGGAGCCGTGACCGGTACGCCGTCGAAGGCCGTGGTAGCGGTCCGCGGCGTCGGACCGCTCGGATGTCGGACGAGACCGGCTCGGTGCTGGATGACCGGGACAGCCGGGTCGATCACGTGGACCCGATCGGGTGCGTCCCCGACCAGTGGCCAGCCGTGGATCAGCGCAGCGGTGACGTGGGAGAACACCGAGCCACGACGCAGCCGTGGCGCGATCGCCCGTGCACGGGCGAGGTGCTGGCCGACGGAGCTCAGCGCGTCCCACTCCTCGGTCCCGATGTACACGCCCGCGAGCAGGCGGACCATCGCCCCAGAGGCGTGCCGACGTTGCAGGAGTCGCGCGTTGGTCGGGTCCTGTGCCGTGGCACGGAGCAGGTGCGGACGGTGGGTGCTCTCGTTCATGCCGTGATGTTCGTCGTCGTCCGCCGCCGACGGTGTCGCGACGGGACATCTGTGGACGACGTGGTCTCGACGTGGCAGCTGTGGACGAGGAACCGCGTCGCGAGTACACGCGCTCAGCGACAGTTCACGGGGGACGGCGCGCGTGAAGTGTCGGTGAGCGCGCGAGGTCGGCGCGGGGGCGGCGCGCGCGTCAGCGCAGGGTGCTGTGGCGGCGGCCGTAGGCCAGGTAGAGCAGGGCGCCGGCGACCATCCAGATGCCGAAGGCGATCCAGGTGGTGGCGCCGAGGAACACCGCGAGCAGCACGCAGCTCAGGGTGCCGAGGATCGGCACGACGGGGAACAGCGGCACCCGGTACGAGCGCTCCAGGTCGGGTTGCGAACGGCGGAGCACGATGACGGACACGTTCACCAGGGCGAAGGCGACGAGGGTGCCGATGCTCGTGGCGTCAGCGAGTTCCCCGAGGGGCACGAGCGCGGCGACGATCGTCACGGCGATGCCGATGATGAGCGTGTTCGCGATCGGGGTACCGGTTCGGCGGGAGACCCGGCCGAAGACCTTCGGCACCAGGCCGTCGCGGGACATCGTGAGCAGGATGCGTGTCTGGCCGTACAGGACGGTGAGCACGACGCTGGCGATGGCGACGACCGCGCCGATCGAGAACACGAGGGCGACGAGCGGCTGCCCCGTGACGTCGACGACGATGCGGACGAGCGACGCCTCGGACGACGAGAACGCGGTCCACGAGCGGGCACCGATGGCAGCGACCGCGACGAGGATGTACAGCGCGGTGATGAGTGCGATGGAGCCGATGATCGCCCGGGGCAGGTCGCGGCGGGGGTTCTTCGCCTCTTCACCGGCGGTCGAGGCGGCGTCGAAGCCGATGTACGAGAAGAACAACCGTGACGCGGCGGCGGTGACCCCGGCGGCACCCATCGGGGCGAGCGGTTCGAAGTTCTGCGCCCGGAACGCCGTGAACGCCACGACGACGAAGAAGACCAGCAGAGCGATCTTCACGATCACCATGACCGTGTTCACCCAGGCGCTCTCGCGGGCACCGGGCAGCAGCACGGCGGTGGCGAGCAGGACCAGGACCGCCGCGGGCAGGTTGACCACGCCGCCGTCGACCGGGGGAGCGGAGAGTGCGGTGGGCAGGTGCAGCCCGAACACGCGCAGGGTCTCGTCGACGTACTCGCTGGCACCCACGGCGACCGCGGCCACCGAGACGGCGTACTCGAGCACGAGGCACCAGCCGCAGATCCAGGCGATGCCCTCGCCCATCGTGGCGTAGGTGTACGAGTAGCTGGACCCCGAGGTCGGGACGGCGCCCGCCATCTCGGCGTACGACAGCGCGGACAGCAGCGCGGCGATCCCCGCGACGACGAACGAGATCCAGACGGCGGGACCGGCGAGCGGGACCGCGGTGCCGAGGACGACCAGGATGCCGGTGCCGAGCGTGGCCCCGACGCTGATCATCGTCAGCTGCCAGACCCCGAGCGACCGACGGAGCGGTTCACCGTTCACACCGCGTGAGGCTTCGGCCTGCAGCTGCTCGATCGGCTTGCGGCGGGCGAGCTGCGCCCCCAGGGACGTGGGACGTGACGGCGCGGACGACATGGGACCTCGGTGGTGCGGGGACGGGGACGGCACATGCTCGCACGCCCCCTGAACGGGGTCAAATACTGCGGTGCTGTGGACAGGGCGGTCGATGTCCGAGCGCGGGGCTACGGTGGCTCCATGAGCATGGGACACGGCGGGCGAGGCGGCGGCCCGCGCGGGGGTGGGCGCATCTCGAGCGGCGACTTCCGCGCGCAGAAGGCCGCCAACGCCGAGGCGCCGAGGATCCCGCACCTGGTCCGGCGCATCGCCGCGCTGTTCGAGCCGCACCGTCGGGCGATCATGCTCACGGTCGTCCTCGTGCTGGTCGGTGCGGCCATCTCGGTCGTGCCGCCACTGCTCACCCAGCAGGCGTTCGACCGTGGGCTGTTCCCGCCGTCGGGTCGCCCGGACGTCCCGGTGCTGGTCGAGCTCGTGTCCGCGATGGTCCTGCTCTGGATCGCGAGCGCCGGGGTCGGCGTCTGGCAGACGTACCTGACCGCGACGGTCGGCAACAAGGTCATGGGTGCGATGCGGATGCGCCTGTTCGCGCACCTGCAGCGGATGGAGCTCGCGTTCTTCACCCGCACCAAGACCGGCGTCATCCAGTCGCGCCTGCAGAACGACGTCGGTGGCGTGGCGAGTGTGCTGAACAACACGATCTCGTCGGTGCTCGGCAACACCGTGACCGTGATCGCCGCCGTGGTCGCGATGCTCCTGCTGAGCTGGCAGATGACGCTGGTCGCAGTGGTCCTGCTGCCGCTCCTCGTGATCGCGCAGCGCCGCGTCGGCCAGGTCCGGGCCCGCATCGCCGCGCAGACGCAGGAGTCGCTGTCCGACATGACGGCCATCACGCAAGAGGCGCTGAGCGTCTCGGGCATCCTGCTGGCGAAGAGCTTCAACCAGCAGGCCAGTGAGACCCGCCGCTACGGGGACGAGAACCGCAACCAGATCACCCTGCAGGTGCGCCAGCAGATGTCCGGGCAGTGGTTCTTCGCGATCGTGCAGATCTTCCTGTCGATCATCCCGGCGATCATCTACGTCGTCGCCGCGTACCTGATCATCGGCGACGTCCCGATCACGGCCGGCACGATCGTCGCGTTCACGACGGTGCAGTCCCGGCTGCTGTTCCCGACGGTCGGGCTGCTGCGCGTGGTCCTCGACCTGCAGACCTCCGGTGCGCTCTTCGCCCGCATCTTCGAGTACTTCGACCTCAAGCCGGCCATCACGGACTCGCCGACCGCCCGGCCCGTGGACGAGTCGAAGGTCGGCCACGTCGCCTTCGACGACGTCGTCTTCACCTACCCCGACGGCGAAGCGGACAAGCCGACCCTGCGCGGGGTGTCGTTCGAGCTCCGCCCCGGGCAGTTCGCGGCCTTCGTCGGCCCCTCCGGCGCGGGCAAGACGACGGTGTCCTACCTGGTGCCCCGGCTGTACGAGGCGACCGAGGGATCGGTGCGGTTCGCCGGGCAGGACGTCCGCGACCTGGTGCACGAGGACCTGATGCGGCACGTCGGCATCGTCAGCCAGGAGACGTACCTGTTCCACGCCACGATCGGCGAGAACCTGCGGTACGCCAAGCCCGACGCCACCGACGACGAGCTCGAGCGTGCGGCTCGTGCGGCGAACATCCACGACACGATCGCGTCGTTCCCGGACGGCTACGACACCGTCGTGGGGGAGCGCGGCTACCGCCTGTCCGGTGGCGAGAAGCAGCGCATCGCCATCGCGCGGGTCATGCTGAAGGACCCGCCGGTGCTCGTCCTCGACGAGGCCACCAGTGCACTCGACTCCATCTCGGAACACGTCGTGCAGACGGCGCTCGACACGGCGGCGGCCGGCCGGACCACCATCTCGATCGCGCACCGGCTGTCGACGGTCCGCGACGCCGACGTCATCTTCGTCCTGGACCACGGGCAGATCGTCGAGCAGGGCACGCACGACGAACTCCTCGCCCTCGACGGCACGTACGCCCAGCTGCACCGGCAGCAGAACACGTCGGCGGACGTCGTCCGGCCCTGACCGGTCGTGGTCGCGACCGGGCGCCGGACAGGAGGCCCGTGGCGGCGTCCGCACGGGCCTCCCCTCCGGCGCGCAGCGCGACCAGGGCACGTCGCCCGCCGCGGGATCACGGTGCGTTGTCCGCGCACGACACATCCCAGCGGGACGCGGGGACCGCGTCCTAGACTCGACGCCGTGCGTTACGCGAACTCCGTCGTCGACCTCGTCGGCGACACCCCGCTCGTCAAGCTCAACCGGGTGACCGAGGGGGTGCGGGCGACCATCCTGGTGAAGGTCGAGTACCTGAACCCCGGTGGGTCGTCCAAGGACCGCATCGCCACCCGGATCATCGACGCGGCCGAGGCCTCCGGTGACCTGCGCCCCGGCGGCACCATCGTCGAACCGACCTCCGGCAACACCGGCGTCGGTCTGGCGCTGGTCGCACAGCAGCGCGGCTACCGGTGCGTCTTCGTGCTGCCCGACAAGGTCGGCGAGGACAAGCGCAACGTGCTGACGGCGTACGGCGCCGAGATCGTCGTGACCCCGACCGCGGTCGCGCCGGAGCACCCCGAGTCCTACTACTCGGTGTCGGATCGGCTCGTGCAGGAGATCCCCGGCGCCTACAAGCCGAACCAGTACGCGAACCCGAACGGTCCCCGCAGCCACTACGAGACCACCGGTCCGGAGATCTGGCGCGACACCGAGGGGCAGATCACCCACTTCGTCGCGGGCGTCGGCACCGGCGGCACGATCTCGGGCACCGGACGGTACCTGAAGGAGGCGTCCGACGGCGGCGTCCGCATCGTCGGGGCCGACCCCGAGGGCTCCGTGTACTCCGGCGGTACCGGTCGCCCGTACCTGGTCGAGGGTGTCGGCGAGGACTTCTGGCCGAGCGCGTACGACGCCGGCGTGCCGGACGAGATCATCGCCGTGTCGGACGCCGACTCCTTCGCGATGACCCGGCGCCTGGCGCGCGAAGAAGGACTGCTCGTCGGCGGTTCGAGCGGCATGGCCGTCGTCGCGGCGCTCCGCGCGGCCCGTGACCTGACCGAGGACGACGTCGTCGTCGTGCTGCTGCCGGACGGCGGCCGCGGCTACCTCGGCAAGATCTTCAACGACCGGTGGATGCGCTCCTACGGCTTCGCCGAGACCGACGACGAGCGCACCGTCGGCTCGCTCATCGCCGGCAAGGACGGCCGCCTGCCCGACCTCGTGCACGCGCACCCGGCGGACACCGTGCGCGACGTCGTCGACATCATGACCAAGTACGGCGTCTCGCAGATGCCCGTGCTCAGCGCGGAGCCGCCCGTCGTCATCGGCGAGGTCGTCGGCGCCGTCGAGGAGAAGGCGCTGCTCGAGCAGGTCTTCACCGGCACCGCGAAGATGTCGGACGCGCTCACCGGCTTCGTCGGGGACCCGCTGCCACTCATCGGCGTCGGCGAGTCGGTCTCCGCGGCGCGTCGTGCGCTCGAGTCGGCCGACGCGCTCCTCGTCGTCGCGGACGGCAAGCCCGTCACCGTGCTGACCCGGCACGACCTCCTCACCTACCTCTCCGAGTAAGGAACCACCGAGCATGACCGAGTTCAGCACCCGGGCCGTCCACGCCGGCCAGGAGCCCGACGAGACCACCGGCGCCGTCATCCCGCCGATCCACCTGACGTCGACGTACGTGCAGGACGGCGTCGGCGGCATGCGCAACGGCTACGAGTACTCGCGCGCCGGCAACCCGACGCGTGACTCGCTGCAGGTGCTCCTCGCCGACCTCGACGGCGGCGTCGCTGCGTCGTCGTTCGCGTCCGGGCTCGCCGCCGAGGACGCCCTGCTCCGTGCCGCGCTGGTCCCCGGTGGCCGCGTCGTGATGGGCAACGACGTGTACGGCGGCACCCACCGCCTGGTGAGCCGGCTGCACGTGCCGTGGGGCGTTGAGCTCGTCGTCGTCGACATGAGCGACCTCGACCAGGTCCGTGCAGCCCTGCAGGGCGCACCGGCCACCACCGTGCTGTGGGTCGAGACGCCGACGAACCCGCTCATGAAGATCGCCGACATCGCCGCGCTCGCGACCCTCGGGCACGAGTCGGGCGCCCTGGTGGTCGTCGACAACACGTTCGCGTCGCCGTACCTGCAGCAGCCGCTGTCGCTCGGCGCCGACGTCGTCGTGTACTCGACCACGAAGTACCTCGGCGGACACTCCGACGTCGTCGGCGGAGCCGTCGTGCTGGCGGACGAGGAGCTCGCGGCGAAGGTCCAGTTCCTGCAGTTCGGCGCGGGCGCGATCTCGTCGCCGTTCGACGCCTACCTGACCACCCGCGGCATCAAGACGCTCGCGGTGCGGATGGAGCGGCACTCGCGGAACGCGCAGGCCGTCGCCGAGGCGCTCGTCGTCGCGCCCGGCGTCGAGCGCGTCTACTACCCGGGCCTGCCCGACCACCCGGGGCACGACGTCGCCGCCCGCCAGATGCGCGGCTTCGGCGGGATGCTCTCGGTCGCGCTTTCCGGCGGCGCCGAGGCGGCGAAGCGGTTCGCGGAGTCGACGGAGCTGTTCGCCCTGGCCGAGTCGCTCGGTGGCGTGGAGTCGCTCATCGGGTACCCGAGCGAGATGACCCATGCATCGGTGAAGGGCACCGAGCTGGCCGTGCCGGAGAACGTGGTCCGCCTGTCGGTGGGCATCGAGGACGCCGGCGACCTGGTGGCGGACCTGGAGCAGGCGCTGGCGCGCTGAAGCGGGCACAGCTGCCGCGCTGACGCGGGCCCTGCTGACGCGGGACTCGGGACTCTGGGCGCGGGACGCGGGACGCCGGACACGGGACGCGCCACCGTGCCGTCGGCGCGCGCCCCTACGATGTCGTGGGTGAGCACAACGGCGTCGCGGACCAGCCTGCTGAGCGGGCCGTACGCCCTCGCGACGATCGGCATGGTCGCGATCGTCGGCGTCGCGGCGTTCCAGAACCTGGCGATGACGACGATCATGCCGGTGATCAGCCGCGACCTCGACGGCGAGACCCTGTACGCCCTCGCCTTCGCCGCCCCGCTCGCCGCCGGGGTGCCCGGCATGGTCCTCGCCGGCAACTGGGCAGACCGCGCTGGCGGACGGATCGTGGCCTGGGTGTCGGCGGTGTTCTTCGCCGTGGGGACCGCCGTGGTGATGCTCGCGCCGACCATGGAGGTGTTCCTGGCGGGGCGCCTCATCGAGGGGTTCGGCGCCGGGGCCATCGACGTGGTGCTGTACGTACTGGTCGCCCGGATCTTCCCCGCCGAGCTGCACGGACCGGTGTTCGCCGGGTTCGCCGCGGCCTGGGTCGTCCCCGCGCTGATCGGTCCCGCGCTGGCCGGCATCGTCACCGACACCTGGAACTGGCACTGGGTGTTCGCCGGCGCCCTGGTGATCGCGCTGGCCGCGTTCGTCCTGCTCGTGCCGACCCTCGGCCGGTTGCACGCCCCGGCCGCGTCGCTCCGCCCGCCGTGGCAGCGGGTCCGGATCGGGTGGTCGGTGGCCGCGGCCGTGTCGATCCTGCTGCTCAACGTCGCGCCCGACCTGACCCCGTGGGGCATGGTCGCGGCCGTCGTCATCGGGCTGGTGGGCACTTGGTTCGCCCTGCGGCCGCTGCTGCCCACCGGGACGTTCCGGGCCGCGGCCGGGCTGCCGTCGGTCGTGCTGCTGCGCGGGCTCGTCGCCGCGTCGTTCTTCGGGAGCGAGGCGTACGTGCCGTTCCTGCTGCAGGCCGAACACGGGTTGTCGCCGTCGGCCGCCGGGCTCGCCCTGACGGTGGCGGCACTCAGCTGGGCCGCGTCGAGCTGGGCGCACGGCCGTCTGGGGGAGCGGCGGCTCACTGCCCGGCGCACCTTCGGGGTGGGGCTCACGCTGGTGCTCGTCAGCCTGGTGACCGCGCTCGCGGTCGCGACGTTCGACCTGTCGTGGTGGGTGCTGGTCGCCGGCTGGTTCGTCGGCGGTGCGGGCATGGGCGCGATCTACCCGCGCGCCTCGATGCTGACGCTGCGGTTCTCCGGCGAGGGCGACGACGGGTTCGCGAGCTCGGCCCTGACGATCGCTGATGCCGCGGGCAGCGTGATCGGCCTGGCGGTGACCGGCCTGCTCTTCACCGCGACCGGTGGAGCCGACGGCACCGTGTCGTTCCCCCTGGTGTTCGCGGCGATGATCGGGTTCGCCGCACTGGCGATCGCGGCCGTCCGACGGCTCGGCCCCGTGCCCGCGCCTGCGACGACGGTGTCGGCAGGCCCGGGCGGATCCGTCCCGTCGCGGACTCCGTCGTCGCACGGCCCGACCGCCGGGTAGCGTGGCAGACCGGACCGAAGAGGAGACCACCGTGCTGCGCATCGTCGCCGTGACCGTCGCCCTGGCGGCGGCCCTGACCCTGGCCGGGTGCCAGGGCACGACGTCGGCTGCCCCCACACCCGTGCAGAGCACCGACCTGACGAGCTCCGACGGCGGCTTCGACCAGCAGGCCGTGATCGGTGTCGTCCTTGTGCACGACGACGCCGCCCTCGCCGACCGGCTCCGCGCCGACCTGACCGACGCCGGGTTCCGGCCGGACGTCCGGGTCGCTCCGGCGTCGGGGGCAGCGGCGTCCCAGCGGACCGCGGTCGCCCAGCTCGTGCGGAAGGGCGCCAAGGCCCTGCTCGTGCACGCCGCCCGGCCGTCCGCACTGACCGGCGTGATCCAGACCGCCCACGACGCCGGGGTCGTCGTGGTGTCCCTCGGTGATCCGCTGCCCGCGACCGGCACCGGTGGCGACGGGGTGTCCGCCGACTACCGCGTGCCGTCGGAGGGCGACGACGCCGACACCGCGGCGACGGCGGTCGACGTCGTGCAGTCCCTGCAGCGTGGCGAGAAGCCGGAGACCGACCCGACGGACGGCGACACGACGGACGCCGAGTAGAGCGGTCCGCTCAACTCCACCACGCCGGGAACGACAGCGTGATCGTCTCGACCAGCGCTTTCCGCGACCGTCGGGGCCCGGCGAGCCAGGCCTCGATCGCCCCGACGAAGCCCTGCGCCACGAACCCCGCGGCGACGTCGTCGAGCAGGTCGGGCCGGTGTGCGGGGTCGAGCTCGCGGATGTGCAGGGCGCTCGACTCCGTGAAGTGCTCGACGAGCAGCCGGTGCAGCGACGCGTCGTTCGGGTCCGGCAGCGCCTTGCCGTAGATGTCGCGGTGCGTCGTCACGTGCTCGACGACGGCGTTGATGCCGCGCCGGGTGATGGCCGCGAGCTCGTCGGCTCCGGCGCCCCGGTCGGCGGCGGCTCGGCGCTCGTCGGCGTCGTCCTGCCGGATGCGGTCGAGTTCCG
Organism: Curtobacterium sp. MCLR17_042; assembly: GCF_003234695.1. NCBI lineage: Bacteria > Bacillati > Actinomycetota > Actinomycetes > Micrococcales > Microbacteriaceae > Curtobacterium > Curtobacterium sp. MCLR17_042. The sequence goes on along the minus strand of NZ_QKTD01000002.1, from coordinate 213,322 downwards.
GCGTCAGGACGTCGGCGAGCAGCGACCCGGGGGAGACGGCGTGCGAGTAGAACGTGGCCCGGTTGATGCCGGCGGCACGCGTGACGTCGGCGACGGTGATCTCCGAGACCGGTCGGTCCGCGGCGAGTCGCAGGATCGCCTCGCGCAGCGCTGCAGTGGTGTGCAGGATCCGGGCATCCACCATGACGCCCACCCCCTTCTGATCCGCTTCACCCGGAAGGCCCCCGAGCAACCCGACGCTACCGCATGGTCCGCGCCGGGCCGAGGGGCAGCACCAGCCGCTTCACGCGGGCGGCCCGCACCGGCGGCGCCGAGCACGCACCGGCGACCGTAGGATGGTTCCGCGGACGAATCGATTCGATCGACCCGCGATCACCCCCCCCGCCCCTCATCGTCGAAGGACTCCTGTCTCGTGACCGCGCCCGCCACCACCGGTTCGCTCCGGGTCGTCCTGCACCCGGGAGACTCGCTCTCCCGCGGGCAGCGACTCGTCTACGTCTTCGTCCTGGGCGCCCTCACGGCGCTCGGTCCGTTCACGATCGACCTGTACCTGCCGGCGTTCCCGGCGATCAAGGACCAGTTCAGCGTCACCGACGGCGCGGTCCAGCTGACGCTCACCGCGACGACGCTCGGCTTCGCCATCGGGCAACTCCTGGTCGGCCCGTGGAGTGACAAGGTGGGCCGCCGACTGCCGCTGATCATCGCGACGACGGTGCACATCGCCGCGTCGATCGGTGCCGCGACCGCGCCGGACATCGAGCTGCTCGCGGTGTTCCGCGTGCTGCAGGGCATGGGCGCCGCAGCCGGTGGTGTCGTCGCGATGGCGACGGTGCGTGACCTGTTCGGCGGCAAGCCGCTGGTGCGCATGTTGTCCCGCCTGGCGATGGTGAACGGCCTCGCACCGATCCTCGCGCCGCTCATCGGTTCGCAGATGCTGCAGTTCACCAGCTGGCGCGGCATCTTCGTCTTCCTCGCCTGCTACGGCCTGGCGGTGGTCATCGCCTCGATCCTGCTCATCGTCGAGACCCTGCCCCCGGCCCGCCGGCACGAGGCCGGGCACTCCACCATCGGCCAGCGCTACAAGGCGCTGTTCTCCGACCGGATCTTCGTCGGCGTCGCGCTCATCGGCGCCATGGTGTTCAGCGGACTGTTCTCGTACCTCAGCGCGTCGCCGTTCCTGTTCCAGCAGGTCTACGGGCTCGACGCGCAGCAGTACGGGCTGCTCTTCGCCGTCAACTCCGTCGGGGTCGTCCTCGGCGTGCAGATCTCGTCGCGGCTCGCCCAGCGGGTCGGTCCGCAGTGGATCCTGGCGTGCTCGACCGCGACCCTGTTGCTGGCGTCGATCGCGATCATCGTCCTCGACCAGCTCGGGGCCGGTCTGGTCGGCGTGCTCGTCCCGCTGTGGTTCTTCATCGCCGCGTGCGGGTTCTCGTTCCCGCTCGTGCAGGTCATCGGTCTCGCCGCCCACGGGAAAGAGGCCGGGACCGCCGCCTCGGTGCTCGGCGCCCTGAACTTCGGCGTCGCCGGGCTCATCTCGCCGGTGGTCGGCTGGCTCGGCATCACGACGGCCACCCCGATGGCGATGGTGATGGCGTCGACCGCCGCCGTCGCGATCCTGATGCTCTGGTTCGTGGTCCGCCCGCGGACGGTCCCCGCGCTGACGCACTGACGACCCGGGCCGCCGCGGGCTCCGGTCCCTAGGCTGTGCCCATGAGCGACGCGACGGAGCGGGCACGGGCGGCTGCCGAGGCAGCGAGGCAGGCTGCGGACGAGGCACGTCGGCTCGCCGACGAAGCGGCGCGGCGAGCCGAGGAGCTCGCCGCCGCACTGGCGGCTGAGGAGCAGGCGGTCCTCACCGCGGACGCGGAACCCGCGGTCGTCGGGTCCCCGCCACCCACCGGCCTGGAGGCGCGGCTCGCGCCCGACGCGGAGCCCGCCCCTGCAGCCGCACCGGCTCCCACCACCCCTGCCGCGGCGGTCGAGGTGACCGCCCCGGATCCGGGGGCGACGGCGGCGACCGGCACCGTGCCTCCCGTCCGTGCCGGAGCCGGCCCGCTCGGACCGGACGCGGTCGCGGCGATCCGTGACGGCTACGCCGTCGACGGCGGCGCGATCGAACTCGGCGCCCTGGTCAACGGCGCAGCGGTGCCCGACGTGCAGGTCCGGATCCCGCTCGCGATGCTGAACCGGCACGGACTGGTGGCCGGGGCGACCGGCACCGGCAAGACCCGCACGCTGCAGGTGCTCGCCGAGCAGATCGCGGCGAACGGGGTGCCGGTGTTCGCCGCCGACATCAAGGGAGACCTGTCGGGTCTGGCCGTCGCGGGGCAGGCGAACGACAAGCTGCTCGACCGCACCGCGGGCATCGGCCAGCAGTGGCAGGGGGTCGCGAGCCAGGCCGAGCTGTTCTCGCTGGGCGGGCAGGGCACCGGCGTGCCGATCCGCGCCACCGTCTCCGGGTTCGGGCCGCTGCTGCTGTCGAAGGTGCTCGGCCTGAACGACACGCAGGAGTCCTCGCTCGGTCTGGTGTTCCACTACGCCACGCAGCAGGGCCTGGCGCTGGTGGACCTCGACGACCTGCGGAGCGTGCTGACGTTCCTGGTGAGCGAGCAGGGCAAGGGCGAACTCGCCGAGCTCGGGGGCCTGTCGAAGCAGACCGCCGGGGTGATCCTGCGGGAGCTCGTCACCTTCGCCGACCAGGGTGCCGACCAGTTCTTCGGCGAGCCCGAGATCGACACGCAGGTGTTCCTGCGGACGGCGGCGGACGGGCGGGGGATCGTCAGCCTGCTCGAGGTGCCCGGTGTGCAGGACCGGCCGGAGGTCTTCTCGACGTTCCTGATGTGGTTGCTGGCCGACCTGTTCAACGAGCTGCCAGAGGTCGGCGACCAGGAGAAGCCGAAGCTCGTGTTCTTCCTGGACGAGGCGCACCTGTTGTTCAGCGGGGCGTCGAAGGACTTCACCGAGCAGATCGTGCGGACCGTGCGGCTCATCCGGTCGAAGGGCGTCGGGGTCTTCTTCGTGACGCAGACCCCGAAGGACGTGCCGAACGACGTGCTGGCGCAGCTCGGGTCGCGCATCCAGCACCAGCTCCGCGCCCACACCCCGGACGACGCGAAGGCGCTCCGGGCGACGGTGTCGACCTACCCGACGAGCGACTACGACCTGGGCGAGGTGCTCACGTCGCTCGCGACCGGCGAGGCCATCGTCACGGTGATGAACGAGCGGGGCGCGCCGACCCCCGTCGCGTGGACCCGGCTGCGTGCACCCCAGGGGTCGATGGACCCGATGCCGGCCGACGAGATGGCCGCGCGGGTGCAGGCCTCACCGCTCCTGGCGACCTACGGCACCCGCGTCGATCCGGACTCGGCCCGGGAGGTGCTCGCGCGCCGGATGGAGGCGGCGGCCGCTGCGGCCGACGCCGCCGCTGCAGCCGACGCGGCGGATGCTGCCGCGGCGGACGCGTCGGTGGATGCGCAGCGAGAGTACGAGCGGCAGCAGCGGGAGTTCGAGCGGGCCGAGCGAGCGTCGGAGGCGCGGCGTTCCGGTCGGTCCGGCGGCTCCGGTCGGTCGGGCGGGACGCAGCGGTCCGGGACGCGGCGGTCCGGGACGCGGCGAACCGCGGCGGACCCGCTGTCGGACCTGCTCGGCTCCGGGCTGGGCGGGACCATCGCGAAGGAAGTGGTGCGCGGAATCTTCTCGACGCTGCGGCGTCGGCGCTGACGGGTCCGCCGGTGGGTCAGCGCGCGTCGAGGCCGGCGAACTCGACGGCGAGCAGCCCGCCGACGACCAGCACGACGAGGCCGCCGACGAGCAGGAACGCCGACCGCTGCTCGTACCAGGCGCGGCTCGTCGGGTAGCGCTTCGCGAAGGTGCGGGCGGAGACCGGTCGAGCATCCTCGACGACCTGCACGCCGAGCGCGTCGACGACCCGGTCGAGCCCGTCGTCGCCCCACACGTCGGCTCGGAGCCGGAAGAGGTGCGTGCCGGTCCGGTCGAAGGCGACGAGTTCCCGGACGGTCCGGTCCACCGACGAGCCGAAGGTCGTGGCGAGCACCAGGCTGTGCACGCGCTCGCGGGGGATCCGCCGGTGCGCCGTGAGGACCCCGCGGATCGTCAGGCCGTCGTCGTCGATCCCGATGAACGCGGTGTGCAGTCGGACGAACACGATGCCGACGGCCGCGGCCATCGCGACGACGATCCCGGCGAACACGGCCCACGTGCGGAACGGGAACGAGACCCAGACCAGGGCGACGGCGAGCGGCACGGCCGAGAAGGCGATGCTCAGCGCGGTGGAACGGACGAGGGACCGACGCGGACGGAGGACCGTGTCGAAGACGGCGGGCCGCACGGGCACTGCGGGCACGGTGGTGTCCCCCATGGCGCGTCTCCTCGTCCCCTCGGGTGTTCCGGGCACGCTGACCAGCACGCCCTCCGAGCGACGCCCCTGCCGCTCGATGCACCGCGGTCGGCTCGTCCCGGAGCCGTTCGCTCGGCCAGCATAGGCGACCGACGGGTACCGGGGACAGCCCGTTCCACCCCTGGTCAGCGTTTCCCGGCCAACCGAGGGGGAACAGGGCACGCGCTCGTCCGCAGGGTGGGGGACCACGGCGCCTTCATGAGCACAACGAGCCTTCATGAGCACAACGACGAAGGACCCGCACCGATCGGTGCGGGTCCTTCGTGGTGGTTCTGTGTTGCTCGCTGCGGAGAATGGGGGATTCGAACCCCCGAGGGCTTGCACCCAACACGCTTTCCAAGCGTGCGCCATAGGCCACTAGGCGAATTCTCCTGACACCGTCTCGCGACGGCGACACCCAATGGTACAGGTTCTGCGCGGTGCTCACGACCGCGTGTCGTCGGCGCCGGTGCTCCCAGATGTCGTGACATGTCCGGCGACTACCCTGGGCGTCGTGTCGACCCGCATCTACATCACGTCAGCAGAAGGGCACACGGGCAAGAGCACCGTCGCCCTCGGTGTCCTCGAGACCCTCGCCCGGTCCGTCGGCCGCGTCGGCGTGTTCCGGCCCGTCGCCAGATCGGTCGTCGAACCCGACTACGTACTCGAGCTGCTGCTGCAGCACACGGCCGTCGGCATCTCGTACGACGACGCGGTCGGGGTCACCTACGACGACGTGCACGCCGACCCCGAGGCGGCCCTCGGCACCATCGTCACCCGGTTCGCCCAGGTCGAGCGGCAGTGCGACGCCGTCGTGGTGCTCGGATCCGACTACACCGACGTGGGCAGCCCCACCGAGCTGTCCTTCAACGCGAAGGTCGCCGCGAACCTCGGCGCTCCGGTGCTCCTCGTGCTGGGTGGCCGCGACGCCGCCGAACGTGCGGCCCGCACCCCCGAGGGCATGGCGCAGGTGGCGGACGTCACGACCAGCGAGCTGCGGGCGGCACACGCGCAGCTGTTCGGCGTCGTGGTGAACCGTGCCGACCGGGACGCCCTCGCCGCCATCGTGACGAGCGTCGAGCAGGCCGTGCACGACGACCACCCCGACGTGCCGGTGTGGGCGATCCCCGAGGACCGCGTGCTCGTCGCCCCGACGGTCCGCGCCCTGCTGCAGGCCACCGGCGCCACCCTGGTCCGCGGTGACGATGCCCTGCTCGACCGCGAGGCCCTCGGTACCGTCGTCGCGGGCATGAGCATGGAGAACGTGCTGCCCCGGCTGATCGAGGGCGGCATCGTCGTCGTCCCCGGTGACCGGAGCGACGTCCTCATCGCCACGCTGCTCGCCAACCAGTCCGAGACGTTCCCGAGCCTGGCCGGCGTCATCCTGAACGGCGGGTTCGAGATCGCCCCGCAGGTGTCGCGGCTGCTCGAGGGCCTGTCGAGCTCGCTGCCGATCGCGCAGAACGACCTCGGCACGTACGACACCGCCCTCCGGATCACCCAGACCCGTGGCCGCCTGGCCGCCGACTCGCCCCGGAAGGCCGACCTCGCGCTCGCCCTGTTCGAGCAGCACGTCGACGCCGAGGCCCTGCGCGACCGCCTGCAGCTCGCTCCGTCCGGGGTCGTCACCCCGCTCATGTTCGAGCACGGCCTGCTCGACCGGGCGCGCAGCTACGGCAAGCGCATCGTCCTGCCAGAGGGCGAGGACGACCGCATCCTCCGTGCCGCCTCCACCCTGCTGCAGCGTCAGGTCTGCGAGCTCACGATCCTCGGCGACCCCGCCGCGATCCGCACGCGGGCGACCGAGCTCGGCCTCGACCTCGAGGCCGCGCAGCTCGTCTCGCCGTTCGACCCCGAGCTGCGTGAGCGCTTCGCCGAGGAGTACACCCGGCTCCGCGCCCACAAGGGGATGTCGATCGAGCTCGCCCGCGACACCGTCACCGACGTCTCGTACTTCGGCACGATGATGGTGCAGCTCGGGCTCGCCGACGGCATGGTCTCCGGCGCGAAGCACACCACAGCCCACACCATCCGGCCGTCGTTCGAGATCATCAAGACCCGTCCGGACACCTCGATCGTGTCGAGCGTGTTCCTGATGGCGCTCGCCGACCGCGTGCTCGTCTACGGTGACTGCGCGGTGATCCCGGACCCGACGAGCGAGCAGCTCGCCGACATCGCGATCTCGTCCGCCGAGACCGCGACCCAGTTCGGCATCGACCCCCGCGTCGCGATGCTCAGCTACTCCACCGGCGACAGCGGCTCCGGCGCCGACGTCGACAAGGTGCGCGCCGGCACCGCGTTCGTGCGGGAACGCCGACCCGACCTGCTCGTCGAGGGCCCGATCCAGTACGACGCCGCAGCCGACCCCACGGTCGCGTCGACCAAGATGCCGGACTCCCCGGTCGCGGGGCGGGCGACGGTGTTCATCTTCCCGGACCTCAACACCGGCAACAACACGTACAAGGCCGTGCAGCGCTCGGCCGGCGCCGTGGCGATCGGCCCGGTCCTGCAGGGCCTGCGCAAGCCGATCAACGACCTGTCGCGGGGTGCCCTGGTGGGCGACATCGTGAACACCGTCGCGATCACCGCGATCCAGGCCGGCACCGCGACCGACGCGGCCTGACCGCCCGACCCGCACCGCGCCTCCAGGCCCGACAGAAAGTGACCACCCCGTGACCGCAGCCCTCGTCGTCAACTCCGGCTCGAGTTCGTTCAAGTACCAGCTCATCGAGCTCGAGGACGAGCGCACGCTCGCCTCCGGGCTCGTCGAGCGCATCGGCGAGTCCGCCGGGGCCTGGAAGCACACCAACGCGCTGACGGGGGAGTCGTCGTCCAACGACGCCGCGTCGGTGCCCGACCACGCGGCCGGGTTCCAGGCGATGATCGACGCGTTCGCGAAGGTCGGGCCGTCGTTCGACGAGCACCCGCCCGCCGTCGTCGGCCACCGCGTCGTGCACGGCGGCACCACCTTCGACCGCGCGACGGTCGTCACGGACCAGGTCGAGCAGCAGATCGAGGACCTCAACAGCCTCGCGCCGCTGCACAACCCCGCGAACCTCGAGGGGATCCGGGCCGCGAAGCAGGTCTTCTCGGACGTCCCGCACGTCGCCGTGTTCGACACCGCGTTCCACCAGACGATGCCGCCGCACGCGTACACGTACGCGATCCCAGCCGACCTGGCCGCCGAGTACGGGATCCGCCGCTACGGCATGCACGGCACCAGCCACAAGTACGTCTCCGAGCAGGCCGCGGAGTTCCTCGACCGGCCGCTCGCCGAGCTCAAGACGATCGTGCTGCACCTGGGCAACGGCGCCTCGGTCGCGGCGATCGACGGCGGCAAGTCCATCGAGACCTCGATGGGCCTCACCCCGCTCGAGGGACTCGTCATGGGCACCCGCTCCGGTGACCTCGACCCCGCGGTGCTCATCCACCTGCACCGCGAGGCCGGGATGACCTTCGACGAGCTCGACACCATGCTCAACAAGCGGTCCGGCCTGCTCGGCCTGACCGGCAACGGCGACATGCGGGACGTGCAGGACGCCGCCACCAAGGGCGACGAGCAGGCGGAGGCGGCGCTCGCCGTGTACCGCCACCGCATCCGTCGCTACGTGGGTGCCTACACGGCGCAGCTCGGCGGGCTCGACGCGGTCGTGTTCACCGCGGGGGTCGGCGAGAACAACGCGCTGCTGCGGCGGCGTGTGCTCGCGGGGCTCGAGCACCTGGGCATCGAGATCGATCCGGACCGGAACGAGCTGGCGTCGCGGGACGCCCGCCGCATCTCCACCGACGGCTCACGGGTCGCGGTGCTCGTGATCCCGACGAACGAGGAGCTCGAGATCGCCCGGCAGTCGGCTGCGGTCGCGCTCTGACGCGTGGCGCCGCGGTGCGGCGCGGCGTCGGGGCGTTGCGGCGGCACGGTGCGGTGTTCGTGGGCAGGTGCGGGGTTGCCTGGTGGGTGCGCGCTTGCAGCGCGGCACGGGGCGCGGAAGTCCGCACGGGGTGCGCAGGTGCGCACGGTGCGGACGGGAGGCGCGGGGCGGGCTGGCTCCGTGCCTCCCGTCCGTCGGTGGGTCGCGTCCGGCGCATGGTGCGGGGTTGCCTGTTGGGTGCGCGCTTGTAGCGCGGCACGGGGCGTGGAAGTCCGCACGGGGTGAGCAGGTGCGCACGGTGCGGACGGGAGGCGCGGGGCGGGCTGGCTCCGTGCCTCCCGTCCGTCCGTGGGTCACGTCCGGTGCACGGTGCAGCATTCGTCGGTTGGTGCGGGGTTGCCTGCTGGGTGCGCGCTTGCAGCGCGGCACGGGGCGCGGAGGTCCGCACGGGGTGAGCAGGTGCGCACGGTGCGCGGCCCGGCACCTTCGGCGAGGAGCCCGCACGGGGCGGCGAAGCGCGCACGGTGCGGGCGGCACCGACGGGTCAGGTGAGCGCGTTCAGCGCCGCCGGGATCGGGGTGTCGCCGCTGGTGACCTCGAACTGCACGCCGACTGCGGCGTCGTCGAGCAGGGCGTGCAGGACGACGGTCGCGACGTCCGCTCGGGGGATCGAGCCGCGCGGGACCGTCCGGCCGACGTGGACCGTGCCCTGCGGCGGCGTGTCGAGCAGGCCGCCGGGGCGCACGATCGTCCAGCGGAGGCGTCGGGCCCGCAGGTTCGCGTCCGCCTCGGCCTTCGCCCGCAGGTAGACCTGGAACACCGCGGCGTCGTCCTGTGCGGGCACGACGGCGAGCTCGGGGTCGTAGGTGTCGGCCGCCATCGCGGAGATCATCACGTACCGCTCGATGCCGGCACGCTCGGCGGCGTCGGCGAGCAGGATCGCACCGTCGCGATCGACGGTGAGCTTCCGTTCGGCGCCGCTGTTCGGCCCGGCACCGGCGGCGAACACCACGGCATCGACACCGCGCAGGCGGAGCGCCAGGTCGTCGTCGCCGAGCTGCTCCAGGTCGGCGACGATCGCACGCGCGCCCTGTTGCTCGACGTCGGCCACGTGCGCGGGGTTGCGGACGATCGCGACGGCGTCGTGGCCGGCGTCGGTGATCTGGCGGGCGAGGAGCAGGGCGATCTGGCCGTGTCCTCCGGCGATGGCGATCTTCATGTGTTCGAGTCTGCCCGTTGCGTCCGGTAGACTTCTCGGCGGCTCCTCACGTGACGCCATCCAGGCCAACTCCCCCAGGGCGGAAACGCAGCAAGGGTAACCAGGCTCTGGCGGGTGCGTGAGGAGTCTTCTTCGTTCCGGGTCGAGTCGGCTCCCCGGTGTCCGCCCCCCGTTCGGGAGGTCTCGCGTCCTTTTTCGTCGATGCTTGCGGACAGCTTCCTGATCATGTGTAAAGATCTGCCTCAGGAATCCCCAACCAGGATTCCAACCCTCCACCGCCTCACCAGCGGAGGAGCCTCCGCCGCCTCACCAGCGGTGGATTCCGAGGATCAGGTGGCGGGCGCGCCCGCCAGGAAAAGAGACACGCATGCGCAGGCACGCGTCGCTGCCCGGTACCCCCGTACCCTCCGCAGCGGACGAACGGACACGACGGATCACCCGCGCCGACGGCCGAGCTCGAGGGCGAGCGACGGACGGTCGGCGGTTCCTCCTGCGCGGCGGCGTCGTCGCCACGGTGACGGCGCTCATCGCCGCCACCGTGGCGATCCAACCCGCTGCGGCCGCCCAGAACGACGTCGCCGAGGCCGAGGGGCTGCTGCTCAGCGGCTCGGGCATCGTCGACGCCGATGCGGTTGCCCAGCTCGGCGGCGCGTACTCCGCGCGGGGCGCGGCCTCGGGCGGCGGCACCACGAACCAGCCGCTCAACCTGACGGCGCTCAACGCCGTCGGGGTGGACCTCGGCAACGACATCAACTTGCTCGGCCCGAACGGCATCCTGACCCTCGGCGTCGACGGTCAGTACGCCACGACCTCGGCCACGGGCGCGACGGCGTCGTCGGGGCTCCTGACGAACGACGGCGGCATCGGGGTCGGCACGGGGTCGGGCACCGGCGCCGCGACGGTCGACCTCAACCCGCTGTTCTCGCGCGTCGGCGCCGACACCACGGTGCTGTCGAACGCGCAGCTGGAGATCGGTGCCCTGGCCTCCCGGATCCAGGCGACGCGCGGCACCGCGGTCGAGACGACGACCGACTACCGCATCGCCGGTGCGGAGCTGGACCTGACGAGCCCGGCGGTCGCCGGACTCAGCACCGCGCTCCGGAACGACCTGCGCACCTTCTCGGGCACGGTGAACTCCGCGGTCGGCGCGGACGGGGCCCTCTCCGGTACCACGACCGCCCTGACCGCCGACATCCAGCGGCTGCTCCGTGGCACGAGCCTCGGCCTGGTGAACGTCAACGGCACGAACGTCACCGCGGCCGTGGACCTGAACCTCGACGACACCCTGACCCGGGTCCTGCAGGAACCCCTGACCGACGGCGCCGTGACGATCACACCGGCGACGGGCGCGATCACGGTCGACCTCGACCAGCTGACCACGCTGAACGGCCAGCCGGCGAACACGTCGGTGCTGACCGAGGCGGCGGTGAGCTCGATCAACCGGAGCATCACGACGATCCTCGGCACCCAGCTGCCGACCGCACTGCAGACGGCGGTCGTCAACACGATCAACTCGACCGCGGTCCGGGTGAACGTCACCGCGAACGTCAACCTCGCGGGCATCCCGCTCACCGCACTGGCCCTCCGCGCGGACACCACGCTCGGCGCCCTCGCCGGCACGTCCCCGGCCACCGCGACGGTGACCGCGACGGGCGGGCCCCTCGGCCTGAACGCGCTCGGCACCCTGCTCGCCCCGGCGGTCAACACCGTCGTCATCCCGGCGCTGCAGACCATCGTGCGTCCCCTGGTGACGGGGACGGCCCTGACGAACCTCGGCACCACGCTCACGGCGACGACCTCGGCCGTCTCCACGCTGCTGAGCCCCGTCGTGCTGCTGCTCCGTCAGGTCGTCGACCTCACCGTGAACGCGCAGGACACCACCGGCTTCCGCGACCCCCGCGGGTACGACACCGGATCGCGGAGCGTGCACGCCCTGCGGCTCTCCGTGCTCCCCGGGGCGAACGTCGCCACCGTGGACCTCGCCACCTCGACCGTGCGCGCGACGGCGTTCGCGGCGCCGACCATCACGGCGCCCACGGCCGGACAGCAGTTCACCGTGCCGTCGGCGAACTCGACCCGCAGCGTCGTCGTGAGCGGGGCCGGCGAGCCCGGCGCCGCCGTGGCCGTCAGCCTCGGCGGAGACCTGACCGGCACCGCGACCGTCGCTGCCGACGGGACCTGGACGACGACCATCGCCGACGTCCCCACCGGTGCGTACACCGCGACCGCGACCCAGACGGTCGGCGGCACCGCGGCCGGCACCGCGACGCAGGAGTTCTCCGTCGTCGCCCAGCGCGCCCTGACGATCACCACCCCGACGGCCGGTCAGACCTTCACCACCACGGGGGAGACCGCCCCGGTCACCCTGACGGGCACCGCGACGGCGAACGCGCGCATCGACGTCGACCTCGGCGGCGGCGTGACCGCGACGGGCACGGCGGACGACGCCGGCGCCTGGAGCGTGATCGTTCCCGAGGTCCCGGTCGGCGAGCAGACGGCGAGCGTCACGCAGACCGTCGGCGACACGACCTCGGCACCCGTGACCCGGTCCTTCCGGGTCGTGGCCGCAGCCGGCCTGACCGTCGACACCCCCACGGCGGACCAGGACTTCCCGCTCGCCGGCGACACCCGGTCCGTCCCGTTCTCCGGCAGCGCGCAGGCCGGTGCCCGCGTGGACGTCGACCTCGGTGACGGCCTGACCGCCACCACCCGCGCGAACGCCGACGGCACCTGGTCGACGAGCGTCACGGACGTCCCGGCCGGGGAGTACTCGGCCGAGGTCACCCAGACCGTCGGCGGCACCACGAGCGCCGCGGTCACCCGGGACTTCACCGTGACGGCGGCCCCCGCGCTCACCATCGACGAGCCGGCCGACGGCAGCACCATCACCGTCGCCGACGACAGCTCGACCACCCCGGTGACGGTGTCCGGCTCGGCCGCTCCGAACGCCCGGGTCACCGTCGGCATCGGTGGTTCCTTCACCGCCGCGGTCACCGCGGACGAGGACGGCGCCTGGACGACGACCTTCGCCGACGTCCCGGTCGGGGAGCGCACCGTCACGGCGCGTCAGAGCGTCGACGGCACCACGTCCGGCCCGGTGGAGACCACCTTCACCGTCGAGGCGGGCGACCCGCTCGCGATCACCGCGCCCGCGGACGGCGACGTGGTCACGGTCCTCGACGCCGGCACCACCACCGACCTCGACCTGGCCGGCACGGCCGAGGCCGGCGCCGAGGTGCGGGTCTCGCTCGGCGACGGACTGACCGCCACCACGACGGCCGACGACGACGGCACCTGGACGCTGACCGTCACCGACGTCCCGGTCGGTCGGTACACGATCTCGGCGACGCAGACCGTCGGCGGGACCACCTCGCCGGCCGTCCGCCAGGTCGTCACGGTGCAGGCGGGCGCCCCGCTCGCCGTCACCGCTCCGGCGCAGGACGCCACCGTCACGGTCGCGACCGACGACTCCGTCGTCGACGTCACCGTGCGGGGCACCGCGCAGCCCGGTGCCCACATCGAGGTCGTCCTGGACGACGGCGACGCGGTGTCCACCACCGCGAACCCGCAGGGCGCCTGGTCGGTGGTCCTCACCGACGTCGGCACCGGCGACCACACCGCGACGGTCACCCAGACCGTCGACGGCGCGACCTCGGCACCGGTCGACCGTGACTTCGCGGTCGAGGCCGGCGACGAGCTCGTCATCGTGGCACCGGGTGACGCCCAGCAGGTGCCCGCCGGCACCGGTGGGCAGGCCAACGTGGTCGTCCGCGGCACCGCGGAGCCCGGCGCGACCGTCGCCGTCACGATCGCCGAGGGCGACCCCGTCGAGGTCGTCACGGACACGGCCGGCAACTGGGAGCTCCCGACCACGCAGCTCGGCATCGGTGAGCACACCGTCGAGGCCGTGCAGACCGTGAACGGCACCGACGGCCCGGTGGTCACGCGTGACTTCACCGTGGTCCCCGGCAACGCCATCGTCATCGACACCCCGGCGAGCGGCGCACGCTTCGTCGTGGTCGACGCCGACGCCACCGCGACCGTCCGGATCACCGGCACGGCCGAGCCCGGCGCCGCGGTGACCGTCTCGGTCGGCCCCGGCACCCGGTTCACCACCACGGCTGACGACGACGGACGCTGGGCGGTCGACGCCACGGGTCTCGCACCGACCGGCGTGTACACGGCGTCGGCGAGCCAGGAGGTCGAGGACGTCGTGACGAGCGCCGTCCCGATCACCTTCGAGGTCGTCACGGCCAACGCGCTGACGATCACCGGTCCGGCCACGGACCCGATCACGGTCGCCGGACCGGACGTCGAGCGCGACGTCACGGTCACCGGCACCGGCCAGCCCGGCGCCGCGGTCACGGCGACCCTCGCCGGCTCCGAGGACCAGGAGACGACGGTCGGTGCCGACGGCACGTGGTCGGTCACGTTCCCCGACCTCGGGGTCGACGAGCACCAGGTCGCGGTCACCCAGACCCTGCCCGGCACCGTCTCCGACCCGCGCACCTCCGACCCGGTCGAGCGCACGGTCACGATCGAGGCCGCCGATACCGTCACGATCACCGCACCGGAGACCGACGTGGTCCTCCTCGTGCCGGACGCCGACGCGACGCGCGACGTCGTGGTCACGGGTTCGGCGGAGCCGGGCGCGCCGGTGACGGTGCGACTCGGCGACGACGAGGCGACCACCACCGCGGACGCGGACGGCGACTGGACGGTCACGTTCGGCGGGGTCGGTGTCGGCACCCCGACGCTCACCGCCAGCCAGACGGTCGGCGGGACCACCGCCTCCAGTCCGGACCAGACCGTCACGGTGCGGGCCGGGACCGCGCTCGCCATCGTGACCCCGGAGGACGGCGACGTCCTGACGGTCGCCGACACGTCCGGCACCGCCGACGTCGAGGTGACCGGTCGGGCGCAGCCCGACGCCGAGGTGACGGTCCGGATCTCGACCGGCGAGACCGAGACGGTGACCGCGGACGAGGACGGCCGGTGGGACACCACCTTCCAGGACGTCCCGGTCGGTGACCACCGCGTCACCGCGACGCAGGTCGTCGGCGGGCAGACCTCGACGCCGGTGACGGCGGCGGTGTCGGTCCGTGCCGGAGCCCCGCTCGTCGTGTCCACCCCGCGCGGTGCCACCACCGTCACGGTGGCGGACGACGACGCCACCACCGGGGTCGACTTCGCGGGCACCGGTGAGCCGGGCGCGACCGTCACGGTCGACCTCGGCGACGGCGGGACCGCCACGGCGACCGTGGACGAGGACGGCCGTTGGGCGACCACGGTCGAGGACGTGCCGACCGGTTCGTTCACGGCCTCGGTCACGCAGGCCCTGAACGGCACCACGAGCGCGGCGGTCGAACGACCGGTGTCCGTGGTCGCCGCCGCGGACCTCACCATCCGTGAGCCCGGCGACGACCCGATCACGGTGGCCGACGGCGACGCGACGACGACCGTGACGGTCGCCGGTGACGCCCAGCCCGGCGCCACGGTGACGGTCACCGTCGACGACCGCGACCCCGTCGAGGTCACCGCTGGTGACGACGGCTCGTGGAGCGTCGACGTGCCGGACCTCGGTGTCGGCGAGCACACCGTCGAGGTGACGCAGACCGTGGACGGCTCGACCTCGACCACGCCGGTCGAGACGACCTTCGAGATCGAGGCGGGCGCGCCCGTCGTCATCACCGAGCCGACGGCCGACCAGGAGTACACGGTCGCCGACGGGGACGGCACGACGACGGTCGACGTCGCCGGCACCGCCGAGCCGGGCGCGACCATCGTGGTCGACCTGGGCGACGGTCGCACCGAGTCGACCACCGCGGACGACGACGGTGCGTGGAGCGTCTCGGTCCCCGGTGTGCCGGCCGGCACCACGACCGTGAGCGTCACGCAGCGCATCGACGGCACCGAGTCCGCGCCGGTGACGGTGGACGTCCGCGTCCTCGTCGCCGACCCGATCACGATCGCCACCCCGGCGGACGGCACCACGATCCGGGTCGCCCAGCGTGACTCCGTCGCGACCCTCACCGCCGCGGGGGCTGCCGAGCCCGGTGCCGAGGTCCGTGTCACGATCGACGGCGGCGACGCCCGGACCGTGACCGCGACCGACGCCGGTACCTGGAGCGTCGAACTGCCGGACACCACCGTCGGCGAGCACACGATCCGTGCGACCCAGACGGTCGACGGCTCGACGTCCGCGGCGGTGCGCAGCACCTTCACCGTGGCACCCGGTGCCGCGCTGACGGTCACCGCGCCGGCCGACGACACCACGTTCACCGTGCCGAGCACCGACCCCACCGCGACCGTCCCGGTCGGCGGCAAGGGCCAGCCCGGCGCGTCGGTCAGTGTCGTCCTCGACGACGCCGACCCGGTCGTGGTGCGTGTCGGCACCGACGGACGGTGGGAGACCACGCTGACCGACGTGCCGGCGGGCGAGCACACGCTCGTCGTCACCCAGGTCGTGAACGGCACGACGTCCGACCCGATCGAGCGCGACGTGACCGTCGTGGTCGCCGCCGCGGACGCGATCGTCGTGACCAGCCCGGCCGACGGCACCGACCACCGGGTGCTCGGCGGTTCGACCGACGTGCGCGTGACCGGTACCTCCGCACCGAACGCCGCCGTCTCGGTCCGCATCGACGACGGCATCGCGGTCACCACGACCGCGGACGACGACGGTACGTGGTCCGTGACGGTGCGGGACGTCGACGAGGGAATCCACACGGTCGCCGCCAGCCAGACGGTCGACGGTGCCACCACCGACGCTCCGCAGGTCGGCTTCACCGTGACGGCCGCGACGCCGGTCGTCATCTCGAGCCCGACCGACGGCCAGGCGTTCCCGACCACGGGGTCGACGACGTCGGTCCCGGTGAGCGGCACCGCCGAGCCCGGCGCGACCGTCACGGTCGACGTCGACGGCCGGACCGCCACGACGACCGCCGGCGACGACGGTTCGTGGACGGTCACGATCGGTGGCGTCCCCCTCGGGGACCACACGGTGTCGGTGACGCAGACGGTCGGCGGTCGGACCTCCGACCCGGTGACCGCCGACGTCACGGTCGTGGCTGCGCAGGAGACGGGCATCGTCATCACGAGCCCCGACCCCGGGCAGCTCATCCAGGCGGACGGCTTCGGTGACACCGGCTCGTTCACGGTGACCGGTCAGGCCACCCCCGGCGCCGCGGTGACGGTGACCCTGTCCACCGGGCAGGTCCGCACCACCACCGCCGACGACGAGGGGGCGTGGAGCGTCGTGTTCGAGCGTGTCCCCGAGGGGGAGTGGACGATCAGCGCCACGCAGTCGGTGAACGGCACGACCTCGGCAGCGCCGCAGGTGCCGATCGTGGTCGACACCCTGGAGCCGCTCGCGGTCACCTCTCCGACACCGGGTTCGCAGTACATGGCGGACGAGGACGGTGACCACGACCTGATGGTCACGGGCACCGCCGAGCCCGGCGCCACCGTCACCGTGCAGCCGATGGGCCGTGATGCGGTCGCCACGACGGCTGACGAGGACGGCGAGTGGTGGGTCATGGTGGGGCTGCCGGTCGGCGGCCACATGCTGCGCGTCACCCAGTCGGTCGGCGGGTTCACCTCGCAGGCGCAGATGCTCCGCGTCATGGTGATGGACGACGCGGTGGACCCGGAGGAGCCGGGCACGCCCGGGACGCCCGGAACGCCGGGCACGCCGGGGACGCCGGGGACGCCCGGAACGCCGGGTGCACCCGGTCTGCCCGGGACGCCGGGGACCGGCAACGGGACCGGCACCGGCGGTGGCTCCGGGAACGGCTCCGGCATCGGCGGTGGCTCCGGGAACGGCTCCGGCGCCGGGATCGGTGGCTCCGGCAACGGCACCGGCGCCCTCGCCTGGACCGGCGCGGACGTCGTCCCGATCGCCGGCACCGCGGCGGGCCTGGTGGCCCTCGGGTTCCTGCTGCTGGGGCTCTCCCGCCTCGCCGGCAGGCTCCGTCGCCGCACCCGCGGCTGAATCCGCACCAGCGTCACACACCGCGCCTCCCGCCCGTCGACCAGACGGACGGGAGGCGCGGTGCCGTCCGGGCGCTCGGCCCACCGCCGACGGGTGGTCCGGCCCGGCAGGACGACCTGTGGACGGGCACGCGGGTTGTCGGTCGTGACGGCTACCCTTGTCGCGTGGTCACCGCCCTGTATCGCCGTTACCGGCCCGAGAACTTCGCCGAGCTGATCGGGCAGTCGCAGGTCACCGACCCGCTCCGCACGGCGCTCCGCACGAACCGCGTCAACCACGCCTACCTGTTCAGCGGGCCCCGTGGCTGCGGCAAGACGACCTCGGCCCGCATCCTCGCGCGCTGCCTGAACTGCGCCGAGGGCCCGACCGACACCCCGTGCGGCGTCTGCCCGAGCTGCGTGGAACTCGCCCGCGACGGCAGCGGTTCGCTCGACGTCATCGAGATCGACGCCGCGAGCCACAACGGTGTCGACGACGCACGTGACCTGCGCGACCGTGCCGTGTTCGCGCCGGCTCGCGACCGCTACAAGATCTTCATCCTCGACGAAGCGCACATGGTGACGCCGCAGGGCTTCAACGCACTGCTCAAGCTGGTCGAGGAACCGCCGGAGCACGTCAAGTTCATCTTCGCGACGACCGAGCCCGAGAAGGTCATCGGCACCATCCGGTCGCGCACCCACCACTACCCGTTCCGGCTCGTCCCGCCCGCGGTGATGCTCGAGTACATCGAGCAGCTCTGCACGCAGGAGTCCGTGTCGGTGGCCCCCGGCGTCCTGCCCCTGGTGGTGCGTGCCGGCGGTGGATCCGTCCGCGACACCCTGTCGCTGCTCGACCAGCTGATGGCCGGCAGCGAAGACGGTGCGATCGCCTACGAGCGTGCCGTGGCCCTGCTCGGCTACACCGACGCCGCCCTGCTCGACGACGTCGTCGACGCCCTGGCCGTCGCCGACCCGGCGTCCGCGTTCGCCGCGATCGACCGCGTCGTGCAGACCGGACAGGACCCCCGCCGCTTCGTCGAGGACCTGCTCGAGCGTCTGCGTGACCTGATCGTCGTCGCGGCGACGAACGAGAGCGCCGCCGCCGTCCTGCGCGGGGTCTCCCCGGAAGAACTCGACACCATGAGCCGCCAGGCCGGGGTCTTCGGCGCGACCGGGCTCTCCCGCTCCGCCGACATCGCGAACCGTGCCCTCACCGAGATGACCGGCGCGACCTCGCCGCGGTTGCACCTCGAACTCATGACGGCCCGGATGCTCGTGCCCGAGGCCGACGACACCCAGCGCGGAGCCCTCGCCCGGGTGGAGCGGCTGGAACGTCGTGTCGGGGTGGGTGACGTCGGTGGACACGACGCCGGTGGACACCAGGCCGGCGCCGGCGAGCAGTCCGCTCCCGCCGTCGCCGCTGCACCGCGTCGTGAGCAGCCGGCAGCCGCGGCTCCCGCAGCGCCTGCTCCCTCCCTCGCCCCGACGCCCGCTCCGGCAGCAGCTCGGACGACGCCCGAGCGTCCCGTCGAGCAGCCCGCCGCGCCGCAGGCCGACTCCGGAGCCGTGGCTCGTGACGCCGCAGCATCGTGGGCAGCGGTCGCTCCGAGCACTCCGGGAGCGCCCGGACAGACCTCGGCCGAGCCCTCGAAGCCGGATCCCTCGAAGCCGGAGCCCTCGAAGCCCGCGGCCGAGCCGGTCAGCCCGTCGTCCACCGGTCAGGGCACGACGATCGGTGACGAGCCCGCCGTCCGGACCGTCGGTGCCGTCGGCTTCCAGCAGATGCGCGACTCCTGGCCGCAGATCGTCGAGCACGTGCAGCACGCCAAGCGTTCGGCGTGGTCGGTGGTCGTCACGGCGCAGGTCACCGCGCTCCGCGACGACGTGCTGACGCTGACGTTCCCGAGCCAGCAGGACGTCGCCTCGTTCAAGGAGATGTCCGACCCGTCGGCCAGCGTCAGCGAACTGCTCCGTGCCGCCATCGTGGACGTCCTCGGGCTCCGGGTGAAGTTCGTCGCCCGCGGGCCCGGACAGCAGCAGCGTCCCCAGCAGCAGCAGCAGCAGGAGTCGGCTCCGGCACAGCAGGCTGCACCGGCCCAGCGTCCGGCGCCCGCTGCCCAGGCGCCCGCCGCCGCCGCCGCGACCCCGGCGCCCGAGCCCGCAGCACCGGAGTCCTCGGCACCGGCTTCCGCTGGTGAGCCCACGCCGACGGCTGCACCCGCCGCCGAGCCGAAGGCCGCGTCGGCAGCACCCGAGTCGACGGCACCTCCTGCGCCGACAGCAGCGCCCGCGCCGAAGTCCCCACCGGCGCCGAAGTCCTCGCCGGTGCCGAAGGCAGCGCCGGCCGCGTCCGCCCCGCAGCGCGACCAGGCACCGGCCGAACCGGCGCCCGCTCCGTCCGGCGCACCGGTGACGGATTGGGCGGTCGCGACCATCCCCGCCAGCGACCCCACCGTCGACGCCGTCCCGGAGTCCGTCGAGCCCAGCTGGGCAGCACCCTTCGGCACCGTGCCGGCGTCCGCGCCGGTCGCCCCCGCCGAGACGAGCACGCCCCAGCCGGCCGAGTCGGCACCGTTGGCCGCACCCGCGCGACCGGGCGCTGCCACGGCCGGGCAGCCCGACCAGCCGACCACCCCGGGGCCGCAGGCGGCGTCCGGAGCGGGAGCCGTGCCTCCCGGCGGTCCCGTCGTGCCGGGCGTTCCGGTCGACGACTACCCGCTCGACGACGAACCGTACGACGACGGCGCCCCGTTCCCCGACCCGGGGATCGGACGCGGCGCAGCACCAGCAGCACCCGCAGCCGCGGCGCCGGCAGCCCCGGCGCAGCAGGCCGCACCGCAGCGTGCGGCCCAGCCCGCCGCCGCTCCCGCGCGCACCGCACCGCCCGCACGCCGGGCCCCGGTCGCCGGCCGGTACGGCGAGGCCGTCGTGCGTGAGATCCTCAACGCCCAGTTCATCGAGGAGACCGCTCTCCACCAGGACGGTGCCTGATGTACGACGGGATCGTCCAGGACCTCATCGACGAGTTCGGTCGCCTGCCCGGCATCGGCCCGAAGTCGGCGCAGCGCATCGCCTTCCACATCCTGCAGACCGAGTCGTTCGACCCGAGCCGGCTGTCCGAGCTGCTCGCCGACGTCAAGGAGCGGGTCCGCTTCTGCGAGATCTGCGGCAACGTCACCGAGAACGTCCAGTGCAGCATCTGCCGCGACCCGCGCCGCTCGCCGGCGACGATCTGCGTGGTGGAAGAGGCGAAGGACGTCGCGGCGATCGAGCGCACCCGGGAGTTCCGTGGGCTGTACCACGTGCTCGGCGGGGCGATCAGCCCGATCGACGGCATCGGACCGGACGACCTGCGCATCCAGCAGCTCATGACGCGCCTGGCCGACGGCACCGTGGCCGAGGTCATCATCGCGACCGACCCCAACCTCGAGGGCGAGGCGACGGCGACGTACCTCAGTCGGCTGCTCGTCCCGATGGGCATCCGCACCACCCGGCTCGCGTCGGGGCTGCCGGTCGGCGGCGACCTGGAGTACGCCGACGAGGTCACGCTCGGTCGTGCCTTCGAAGGGCGCCGCGTCGTCGGCGGCTGACCGCCACGCAGGATCCTTGCGTCGGGGCCCGCTCGCACGCAACATCCCCGAAACACCGACTACCATTGTCAGACCGCGTGACCTCGCGGTGTCGCCGTCTCCGGGAGTACCAGCCAGTGGCCTTGATCGTGCAGAAGTTCGGTGGTTCATCCGTCGCGGACGCCGAGAGCATCAAGCGCGTGGCGAAGCGGATCGTCGAGACGAAGAAGGCCGGCAACGACGTGGTCGTGGCGGTGTCGGCGATGGGCGACACCACCGACGAACTCGTCGACCTGGCGCACTCCGTCACGCCGATCCCCGCCGGCCGTGAGCTCGACATGCTCCTGACCGCGGGGGAGCGCATCTCGATGGCGCTGCTCGCGATGGCGATCAAGAGCCTGGGGGTCGAAGCGTCCTCCTACACCGGCAGCCAAGCCGGCATGCTCACCGACGCCCAGCACGGCAAGGCCCGCATCGTCGACGTCACTCCGAAGCGCGTGCGCGAGGCGCTCGACTCCGGCCACGTCGCGATCGTCGCCGGGTTCCAGGGCTTCAACCGCACCACGGGCGAGATCACCACGCTCGGCCGCGGCGGCTCGGACACCACGGCCGTCGCCCTCGCCGCAGCGCTCGACGCCGACGTCTGCGAGATCTACACCGACGTCGACGGCATCTTCACCGCCGACCCCCGCGTCGTGCCGAAGGCCCGCAAGGTCGACCGCGTCACCAGCGAGGAGATGCTCGAGCTCGCAGCCTCGGGTGCCAAGGTCCTGTACATCCGCGCCGTCGAGTACGCCCGGCGGCACGGCGTCACCCTGCACGTCCGGTCCTCGTTCAACAACAACGAGGGCACCATCGTCTACAACCCTGCCGAGGGGGAAACCGTGGAAGAACCGATCATCACCGGGATCGCCGGAGACCTCTCCGAGGGCAAGATCACCGTCGTGGGGGTCCCGGACCAGCCGGGCAAGGCCGCCGAGATCTTCACCAACGTGGCACGCGCCGGGGCGAACATCGACATGATCGTCCAGAACGTGTCGGCAGCGTCGACCGGGCGGACGGACATCTCGTTCACCCTGCCGAAGGACCAGGGCCAGACCGTGCTGACGGCGCTCGAGGTCGCGAAGGCCGACATCGGCTACGAGAGCATCCAGTACGACGACCAGATCGGCAAGCTCGCCCTGGTCGGCGCCGGCATGCGCACGAACGCCGGCGTCTCGGCGCAGCTGTTCCGCGCCCTGCACGACGCGTCGATCAACATCGAGATGATCTCCACGTCCGAGATCCGCATCTCGGTCGTCACCCGCGCCGACACCCTGAACGAGGCGATGCGCGTCGTGCACAGCGCGTTCGGCCTCGACGCCGACGCCGAGGCCGTCGTCTACGCCGGCACCGGCCGCTGACGCCCGCCGACCCGTCGATCCGCTGAACCACCAGGAGCACCGCATGAGCACCCTCACCGTCGCCGTCGTCGGCGCCACCGGCCAGGTCGGCGCCGTGATGCGTCGCCTGCTCGAAGAGCGCGCGTTCCCGGCCGACCGGGTCCGCTTCTTCGCGAGCGCCCGTTCCGCCGGCACGACGCTGCCGTTCCGCGGCGAGCAGATCGTGGTCGAGGACTCCGAGCTCGCCGACCCGTCCGGCATCGACATCGCGCTGTTCTCCGCCGGGGCCACGGCCTCGCGGGCCCTCGCGCCGAAGTTCGCCGCCGCCGGGGCACTCGTCGTCGACAACTCGAGCGCCTGGCGCATGGACCCCGACGTCCCGCTCGTCGTGAGCGAGGTGAACCCGCACGCCATCGACCAGGCGCCGAAGGGGATCATCGCGAACCCGAACTGCACGACCATGGCGATCATGCCGGTGCTCAAGGTGCTCGACACCGAGTCCGGGCTCCGCCGCCTGGTCGCGACGACCTACCAGGCGGTCTCGGGTTCCGGGCTCGCCGGGGTCGAGGAACTCCTGGGTCAGGCGAAGGCCGCGCTCGAGCAGGACACCGCTGCGCTGACGCACGACGGATCCGCCGTGACGTTCCCCGAGCCCGTCAAGTACGTCCGTCCGATCGCCTTCGACGTCGTGCCGCTCGCCGGCAGCATCGTCGAGGACGGCTTGGGTGAGACCGACGAGGAGAAGAAGCTCCGGAACGAGAGTCGGAAGATCCTCGAGCTGCCCGACCTGCTCGTCGCCGGCACCTGCGTGCGCGTCCCCGTGTTCACCGGGCACTCCATCTCGGTGCACGCCGAGTTCGAGCGTCCGCTGTCGCCCGAGCGTGCAACCGAGATCCTGTCGAGCGCACCCGGTGTCGAACTCTCCGACGTCCCGACCCCGCTGCAGGCCGCCGGCCAGGACCCGGCGTTCGTCGGCCGCATCCGCGCCGACCAGTCCGCGCCCGAGGGCCGCGGCCTCGTCCTGTTCGTCAGCAACGACAACCTGCGGAAGGGTGCCGCGCTCAACGCGGTGCAGATCGCCGAGACGATCGTCGCGCGCCGCTCCGTCGACGCGTAGCGCGCCCCGGACGCAACCGACAGACGGACAGGAGGCCCGTGGCGACACCGCCACGGGCCTCCTGTCCGTCTGTCGGATGCCGCCGGTAGGATCGACGGGTGGCAGAGCAGCAGGTGGACCCCATCGACGTCGTCCTGATCGGCGGAGGCATCATGAGTGCCACGCTCGGGGCCATCATCCACAAGCTCGAGCCGAGCTGGAAGATCCGCGTGTACGAGCGGCTCGGCACGGTGGCGCAGGAGTCCTCAAACCCGTGGAACAACGCGGGCACCGGACACTCGGCACTGTGCGAGCTGAACTACACGCCGGAACTGCCGGACGGCCGCGTCGACATCGCGAAGGCCGTCACGGTCAACGAGCAGTTCCAGGTCTCGCGGCAGTTCTGGGCGCACCTGGTCGAGACCGGTGTGCTGCCGGAGCCGTCGAACTTCATCAACCCCACGCCGCACATCTCGTTCGTCTGGGGCGAGGCCAACGTCGCGTACATGCGTGCCCGGTACGAGGCCATGCGGGACCACCCGCTCTTCGCGGGCATCGAGTTCTCGGACGACCCGGCGCAGATCCGGAAGTGGGCGCCGGCGCTCATCCCCGGCCGCAAGAAGGACCAGCCGATCGCGGCGACCTACTCGGCAGCCGGCTCGGACGTCGACTTCGGGTCGCTCACCCGCCAGCTCTTCGACCAGCTCGAGATCGACGGTGTCGAGTTCGAACCCTCGCACCAGGTCACCAACCTGACCCGCTCGAAGGTGTCCGAGGGCTGGGTGCTCAACGTCCGCAACGAGATCGGCCGGTCGACGCAGCGCATCGCCGCGAAGTTCGTCTTCGTCGGTGCCGGTGGCGGAGCCCTGCACCTGCTGCAGAAGTCCGGCATCCCGGAGATCCGCGGCTACGGCGGCTTCCCGGTGTCGGGCGAGTTCCTGCGCACCGACGACCCCGAGGTGGTGCAGAAGCACTCCGCCAAGGTCTACGGCAAGGCCAGTGTCGGTGCCCCGCCGATGTCGGTGCCGCACCTCGACACCCGCATCGTCGACGGTGGGTCGTCGCTGATGTTCGGGCCGTACGCCGGGTTCAGCCCGAAGTTCCTGAAGCAGGGCTCGGTCCTCGACCTGTTCCGCTCGATCCGACCGCACAACCTCCGACCGATGCTGAGCGTCGCGTTCTCGAACTTCGACCTGGTCCGCTACCTGGTCGGCCAGCTCCTCGCGTCGAAGCACACCAAGTTCGAGGCGCTCCGCGACTTCATGCCGAGCGCCGAGCCCGAGAACTGGCACCGCATCACCGCGGGGCAGCGTGTCCAGGTGATCAAGCCCGACAAGGACAAGGGCGGTGTGCTGCAGTTCGGCACCGAGGTCATCACCGCCGCCGACGGCTCGATCGCCGGACTGCTCGGGGCGTCGCCGGGTGCCTCGACCGCCGTGCCGATCATGCTCACGATGCTGCGCCGGTGCTTCCCGGACCGGTGGGACGGCTGGCAGGACGACGTCCGCGCGATGGTGCCGACCTACGGGCAGGACCTCGGGGACGACCCGGCTCTGGCCGACGCCACGCTCGAGCGCACCGCGAAGGTGCTCGGCCTGCACCACTGAGGCCTGTCGTGGTCCGCGCCGGTTTGCGGTCTGTTCGAACGTGTGTTCGAATGACGACATGCGGTGGAGTGGACAGGCGATCGACGCCGAGCAGAGCGACGCGCTGCCCGGGATGGAATCGAACAGCGGGTTCGTCCGGAGCGTGACGACGCCCGAGTTCGCCGGGGTGACCTTCCACGAGGTCCTGGCGAAGAGCGCCCTGAACCGGGTGCCGAGCGCGGACGGCTCGGGCACGTACGGCTGGACGATCAACCCGTACCGCGGGTGCAGCCACGCCTGCGTGTACTGCTTCGCCCGACCGACCCACACGTACCTGGAGTTCGACGGCGGCGCCGACTTCGACCAGCAGATCGTGGTGAAGACGAACGTCGCCGACGTGCTGCGTCGTGAGCTCGGCAAGCCCTCGTGGGACCGTCACCCGGTGGCGCTCGGCACGAACACCGACCCGTACCAGCGGGCCGAGGGGCGGTACCGGCTGATGCCCGGCGTGATCGAGGCGCTGGCGGAGTCGCGCACCCCGTTCAGCATCCTGACGAAGGGCACGCTGCTGCGCCGCGACCTGCCGCTGCTGGCCGAGGCGGCGAAGGTGGTGCCGGTCGACCTCGCGATGTCGATCGCCGTGTACGACGACTCGCTGCAGCAGTCCGTCGAGTCCGGCACCCCGACGACGTCGGCCCGGCTGGCGACCGTGCGGGCCATCCGCGACGCGGGGCTCGACTGCGCGGTGTTCCTGATGCCGGTGCTGCCGTACATCACCGACACCCGGGCGCACCTCGACGACGCCATCGGTCGGGCGACCGCGGCCGGCGCGACGAGCATCATGTACTCGGCGCTGCACCTGCGGCCGGGCGTCAAGCCGTGGTGGTTCGAGTGGCTCGGCCGCGAGCGACCCGATCTGGTGCAGCGGTACCGCGCGATGTACCTCGACAACACGTACGCGCCGAAGGACTACCGGCGGTGGCTGTCGGAGCGCATCCGCCCGATCCTGGCGGCGCACGGGGTCGGACTGGGGCGCGTGGACCCGGCGACGGGGTCGATGGGCTTCTCGGAACCGCGAACGCTGCAGCCGGGCGTGCCGCAGGGGCTGGGCACGGGCGGGCCGCAGGCGCTGCCGCAGGAGCAGTCGGTGCCGACGGTGTCACCGCTGAAGCGCGCCGACCCCGGGTTCGACCAGCGGCTGCTCCGGCCGGCTGCGGCGCAGACGCTGTTCTGAGGAGCGTCCGTCCGGGTCGTGTCCGGTCCACGTTCGGGGGACAGCAAGACCCCGGTCCGGGCCGCTATCATCGTGCGGGTCGCCGCACGGCCCCGGATTCGGGGTACACGGCCGCTGCTCCGGTGGTTGGATCGTGGACGGCGCCCTCGCCACCCGGAAGGATCCACCTCGTGCTCGGCATCCCCACGCACCTCGCACCGCGAGTGAACGCGTGGTCGACCGTGCGCGCATTCCGCGCCGGCGCCATCGGCTCGCTGTTGGCCGCGGCCATCACGCTGGTGCTCTACGGCCTGTCCGAGCCCGGGGTGCGGGTCGTCGGCACGGCGCTGGCTGTCGTCCCGATGCTCGCCATGATCGGCGTGCACGTGCAGTTCGGCAACCGCGTTTCGGCGATCGCCTTCCTGGCCGTCGGCGGTGTCTGCGCCTGGTGGTTCGCCGTCGGGGTCCAGCAGCAGGTGCCGACCGGGTGGGTGACCTCGTACCTGATGTCCCTCGTCGTGATCCCGCTCATCCTGGTCGGGGGAGCAGGCGCCGTGCCGAGCCGCGTCGTGCTGTGGTCCTTCGTCGGCTTCCTGACCGGACGACTCGCCACCTGGATCGCCATCGTGCAGGCCGACCAGTCGCCCCGTCCGCTCATCCTGGCCTGGGTGACCCTGGGCTTCGTGGTCGCGCTCGTGCTCTTCACGACCCGCAGCACCGGGTGGAGCGAACGGGTGCAGCCCGAGCTCCTGCGCTCGGCGCGCGAAGAACACGTGTCCGCCTACCGCGCCGGGGTCGAGGCCGAGGCGTCCGCGATCCTGCACGACACCGTGCTCAACCACCTCGGCGCGATCGCCCTCGCGCCGGACGGCCCGATGGACCCGCACCTCGCCGAGACGGTCGACGCCGACGTCGCGGTGCTCACCGGCAAGGGGTGGCTCGCGCCGGCCGCCCGCCCGCGTCCCGGGGCCGCGGCCGAGGCGTTCGGCACCATGGTCGCCGAGCACCGGACGCTCGGACTCGACGTGACCGTCTCGGGTGACCCCTCCGCGCTCGAGCGCCTGGACCAGCGTGCGCTGTCGGCGGTCGTCCGGGCCGTCGGCCAGTGCCTGGCCAACGTGCGGAAGCACGCGGGGACCGACGCCGCAGAGGTCAGCGTGTTCGACGACAGCGCGTCCTGCACCGTCATGGTCGTCGACGACGGTCGTGGGTTCGACGAGGACGCCACCGGAGCCGACCGGATGGGGCTCCGCGGTTCGGTGCGTGAGCGGATCGGCCGGGTCGGCGGTGACGTCCAGATCTGGTCGTCGCCCGGTTCCGGCACGAGCGTCATGATGACCGTGCCGTACGGACCGGTCACCGGCACGGTCACCGTGCCGGCGGTCAGCGACGGCCGGGGGACCGAGCGATGAACGCGATCCGGCAGCGGCTCGGGTCCGGTCCGGGGCCCCGTCGCACCGCGCAGCAGTACGACCCGCTCGGCGCGATGGGGTCGCGACCCCTGGCCGTCGTGCTCGGGGCCGGCAGCGTCGTCTGGGCCCTGCTCGTGTCGATCTTCGACCGCGACGTCGTGGGCAGCCCCACGCTCAGCGCCCTCACCGTGCTGCTCGTCGCGGCCTCGGCGGTGGTGGTGCTCGCTGCCTCGAGCCCGTTCCGTGCGCCGTTCCCACGGTCGGCGTTCGTCGCGCACGTCGGGTTGCTCGGCCTGGCGTCGGTGACGAGCGTCGCCGCACAGTGGGGGCCGGACCGCAGTGCCCTGAACGACTTCATGTCCCTGATCACCGCGACCGGCATCGTCATGGTCGCGCCGTACCGTCCGTGGACCGACCTGACGATCGGCGGGCTCGCGCTTGCCGCGGTGAACGCCGTGACCTGGGGCGCCGGTGCTGCGGAGTTCCCGCACGAGGTGCCGGTCGCCGTCGCGGCGTTCCTGGCCGCGGCACCGACGCTCGTGCTGACCGCCGCGTCCGCGGTGTTCGCCTGGACCTTCGCGGGGCTCGCCGAGCGGGTGCAGATCCGTGCCGGGTCGTACTCCGTCGCACGTGCCGAGCGGGACGGCATCGCGGCGAGCGTGCAGCAGGACCGCTCGACGATCCTGTCCCGCGACGTCGCCCCGTTCTTCGCCGAACTCCGCACGCGCGACGTCATCACCGACGCCGACCGTGCCCGCGCCCGTGCGATCGCCGACGGTATCCGCGCGTCCATGGTCGCCGACGCCGACCGCACCTGGTTCGAGCACGCCGTCCGGGTCGACGGCGGCCAGGCGCCGGTGGTCGACGACCCCGACGGCCTGATCGCGACGCTCGACACCGACCAGCGGGCGGTCGTCCGCACCTTCGTCCGTGCGGCCCTCCGTGCTTCGACCGTCGACCCGGCCGGCTTCCGCGCGACGGTACGACGAGCGGACACCCTGGCGGACCCGGCGCCCCAGGCCCGCCCGGCGGACCACGCGGCCCCCGCGGCTCGCGCAGCCCCCGCGGCCCGGGCAGCCCTGGCGGCCCGACCCGCGCAGGCACCTGCACCCGGCCGTGTGTCCGTCGAGATGGAGCTCGCCGTCGCGGACTCCGACATCGGCATCCACCGCACCTTCGACCCCTACTTCGCCGTCCTCCGCGTGACGTTCCCCGACCTCGACGTCGCGGTCCGCCCTTCCGCCCTCGCACTAAGGTTCTCCTATGACCAGCACTGACCCGAACAGGCTCTCGGAGGGGTCGCCGTCCCTCCCGAACCCGGGAGCACGACGTGTGCGGCTGGCCATCCTCGACGACCACGAGGTGCTGCTGGACAGCCTGTCGAGCTGGATCGCGGTGAACGCGTTCGACTTCGACCTGGCCCTGACCGCGCACACCTGGCTCGAGATGGTCCACAGCGACAGCTTCCCGACCGACCTGGTGTTCCTGGACTTCCAGCTCAAGGAACCGGTGTCCATCGAGGCCCGTGTCCGCACCTGCCGTGCCGCCGGGGCGAAGGTCATCGTGCTCTCGAGCGTCGACAGCCGTGAGTCCCGCGACCGCGCCCTGGCCGCCGGCGCCGCGGCGTTCCTGTCGAAGTCGCTCCCGATGCGCGAGGTCATGGACGTCGCCCGCGAGATCATGGGCGTCGCCCGCGAGACCCCGCAGCCCCGCGAGTGGCGTCCGCTGCCGACGGGTGCCGCCGCGCACCAGCGGCCGAAGCTCAGCGCCGGTGAGGAAGAGGCGCTGCGGCTCTACGTGTCCGGCTACTCGACGAACGAGGTCGCCGCGCAGATGAACGTGCAGTACGAGACCGCCAAGACCTACCTGCGTCGCGTGCGCGAGAAGTACAGCAAGGTGGGCCGCCCCGCCTCGAAGAAGTCCGACCTCATCCGTCGGGCCGCCGAGGACGGGTTCCTCGCGTAGTGGCGAAGCTCTACTTCCGCTACGGCGCGATGAACAGCGGCAAGAGCACGGGCTTGCTGCAGGCGGCCTACAACTACGAGGAGCGCGGGCACCGGGTGCTGCTCGCCAAGCCCGCGGTGGACACCAAGGGCGACCGTGAGATCGTCTCCCGCCTCGGCGTCACCCGGACCGTCGACATCGTGTTCTCGCCGGACGCCGACGTGCGCCAGGCCGTCTCCGCCGCAGGCGCCGTCGACCCCGAGTCGGACCGCTTGGACGGCATGGTGCGGCCCGTCAGCTGCGTGCTCGTCGACGAGGCGCAGTTCCTCACCCCGCGTCAGGTCGACGACCTGCTGCGCATCGCGGTGCTCGACGAGATCCCGGTCATCACCTACGGCATCCGCACGGACTTCCGCACCGAGGCGTTCCCCGGCAGCGCCCGCCTGCTCGAGGTCGCGCACTCCCTCGAAGAGCTGAAGACCATCTGCCGCTGCGGCCGCAAGGCGGTCTTCAACGCCCGCACGGTCGACGGCCGGTTCGTCTTCGACGGCTCCCAGGTCGCGATCGACGGCGTCGACGTCGCCTACGAGTCGCTCTGCGCCAACTGCTACCTGACGGAGTCCGGCGGCCGCCTCGACGGCGCCTGACCGCTCGTGCCGGCGTGCGTCCGGTACGCACCCAGCAGACGGACTGGAGGCCCGTGGCGGCGCCGCCACGGGCCTCCAGTCCGTCGCGTGCACAGGAATGCACGTGCGTTGACGCGCGTTGGTGACCACATGACCGACGACACCCTGCACCTGTCCGTCCTCGACCTGGCCACCCGCGAGTACGGCCAGTCCAACACCGAGGCCCTGCAGGGGTCCATCGACATGGCCGTGCACGCCGAACAGCTCGGGTACGAGCGGTTCTGGGTCGCCGAGCACCACGGGATGCCGGGCATCACCTCCTCGGCCCCGGCGGTGCTGCTGAGCGCCGTCGGCGCGGCCACCTCGACCATCCGCATCGGCTCCGGTGGCGTCATGCTGCCCAACCACGCGCCCCTCGTCGTCGCCGAGCAGTTCGGCACCCTCCGTGCCCTGTACGGCGACCGGGTCGACCTCGGGCTCGGGCGCGCTCCCGGCACCGACGGTGCGACCGCGATGGCCCTCCGCCGCACGGACCGACTCGACGTCGACGACTTCCCGGACCGCCTGGCCGACCTGATCGGGTTCTTCACCGGCATGGGCGCGGAGAACCCGCTCGCCGGCATCCGCGCCGTGCCGGGCTACGGCGACGTGCCGGAGTTCTGGCTGCTCGGGTCCTCCGGCTACAGCGCCCAGGTCGCCGGTGCGCTCGGCATCTCGTTCGCCTTCGCCCACCACTTCGCGTCGGACAACACCGAGGCGGCACTCGCCCTGTACCGCGACTCGTTCCGTCCGTCGCGCTTCCGGCAGACGCCGAACGCGCTGATCGGTGTGCAGGTCGTCACCGACGAGGACCCCGCCGTCATCGACGAGCAGAGCGCCCCGGGCATGATCTCCTTCATCCGGATGCGCTCCGGCCGGAAGCCCGAGCCGGTCTCGATGGACGAGGCGCGTGCGTACGAGTTCAACGACCTCGAGCGTCGGTTCATCGCGGCCCGCACCGAGCGTCAGGCGTACGGCAGCGCCGAGCAGGTCGCGGAGAAGATCAACGCACTCGTGGCCTCGACCGGGGCGAACGGCGTGATCGTCTCGCCCGGTGCTGCGCAGGCGCGGTTCCGGCACCAGGCGCTCGACGTCGTGGCCGGGCTGCACGCCGCCGGCAAGCTCGTGCCCGCGGGTGCGTCGGTCTCCGTCTAGGTCGCTTCGTGAGCAGGAATGGTCGGGTGTCCGCTGGGCACCCGACCATTGCTGCTCACGAAGTTCCGTGGCGCCTCAGGTGAGCAGGCCCAGGCGCGTGGCTGCGGCCACCGCCCCGACGCGGGAACCGACGTCCAGCTTGCGGAAGACGTTGTAGACGTGCCGCTTGACGGTGCCGATCGCGAGTTGCAGGTCGGCGGCGATCTCGGCGTTGGTGCGCGCGGCGGCGAGGAGTCGCAGGACCTCGAGCTCGCGGTCGCTCAACGGTGAGCCGGCTCGGGCCTCGGTCACCAGGTCGACCGGGAACGTGACCGGTGCCGCATCAGCGTGGGCTGCCCGGGCGATCCGGTCGACGAGTTCGCGGCTCGGGGTGTCCTTCGTGACGAAGTCGACCGCGCCGGCATCGAGCAGGGTGCGGCGGAGGACGGCGTCCCGGTGCATCGTGAGCACCACCACCCGGATGTCCGGGCGGGTGCGGCGAACCGTGGCGATCGTCGTCCGTGCCGGCGGGCCGTCCAGCTCGACGTCGAGCAGCAGGACGTCGATCGCGGCGGCCTCGGGGGAGCCGAGCACCTCGGCCGGTCGCTCGCCGTGCGCCACGACGCGGATCGTGGGGACCGCGGCCAGGATCGTGGCGAGTCCTTCGCGGAAGAGCCGGTGGTCGTCGACGATGGCGACGTGGGTGACGGTCACAGGGTGCCCCTCGGGATGGTCAGGCGGACGGTGGTGCCGTGGTCTCGGCTGCCGCGGACGCTCTCGACGTCGAGCCGGGCGCCGATCACCGCGGCACGTTCACGCATGGTCTGCTGGCCGAGGCGGCCGTCGGCGTCTCGCTCCACGTCGAAGCCCGGTCCGTCATCGGCGACCGTCACCACCAGTGCTGCGGGCGACCACGCGAAGCGCACCGAGGTCGTCGAGCCCGGGGCGTGCTTGCTGCGGTTCGTGAGTGCCTCGAGCAGGATCGTCAGCGCTTCCTCGGCCTGCCAGTTCGGCAGGGGACCGGCGACACCCGTCGACTCGATGGACAGAAGGTCGTCGTCGGGGAACAGATCGCGCACGTGCCGTCGGAGCGCGTCGTCGAGCAGGGCATCCCCGACCCGGGCGTGCAGGCTCACTGCGAGGTCCTGGACGTCGCCGAGTGCGCTCCGGAGCAACCGCGCTGCGTCGTCGAGCTGATCGGCTCGTTCGTCCGCCGGTGGATCCGTCAGCAGGACGAGGTCGAGGCGCTGCAGCCCGGCGAGGATGCCGTGGGCGACGCGGTCGTGCAGGTCCCGCGCGATCTGCGTCCGGGAGTCCAGGTGCGCCGTGGTGAGGCGTTGGCGCAGTGCCTCCGTGTACGCGACCGCCCCGGCCGGGAACCGGCTCCAGATGCCGGCGTGCAGGGCCCTGGTGGCGCGCAGGACCTCGGCGGTGGACGCCGCGCCGACCTCGTCGACGAAGACCGGCAGGTAGGCGTCGAACAGCATCTCCGCCGCGAGCATGGCGCCGGCCGGGTGCTGGGCGTGCTCGGCGTGCAGACTGCCGGTCGCCAGGTGCTCGGGGTCGAGGAACGCGTGGCTCACGACGCTGCCGTCGGTTCCCGCGGCGTAGCGCTCGTGGGCCTCGGCGATCATCGACGAGACGTTCTCGGTCAGGCTCTGCGCCAGGGCCGGGTCGTCCGCGATGTCGGGGAACTCGGCGGCGATCGCGACGAGCACGGCGGCGAGGGGATGGTCGTTCTGCATGGCGCTTGCGAGCGTAGCGGGAGGGGCTGCTCGTGATGGGGCGGGGACCGGCTGACTGGGTCGTGCGACCCATCGGGCGGCCGAGACGCATCCGGAGAAAGCAGAAGGCCCTGGTTCCGGAGAACCAGGGCCTTCTTCGTACTGTCTCAACACAGTGTCGGGGTGACAGGATTTGAACCTGCGACCTCCTCGTCCCGAACGAGGCGCGCTACCAAGCTGCGCCACACCCCGCGGTGTGATCACTCCGTACCGGAGCAACCAGACAATACTATCCGATGATCGGGGATGCTCACGACCATCCGGTGAACTCCCGGGCGCGTCGGCTCAGGAAGCCCGCGCGGTCAGGGTGACCACGACGGCCTCGGGTCGGCAGGCGAACCGGACGGGCGCGTAGATTGAGGTGCCGAGGCCCGCGGAGACCTCGAGCCACGACCAGTGGTTGCGGTGCTCCCACTTGTGCAATCCGCTCGCGTACCGGCGGGGGAGGTCGCTGTTCGTGACGAGCGCGCCGACCCCGGGGACCGCCACCTGACCGCCGTGGGTGTGCCCGGCGAAGATGATGTCGGCCCCCTGCGTCACGAAGGCGTCGAGCACGCGACGGTAGGGCGCGTGCGTGACACCGATCGCGACCGGAGCGGGGCCGTCCTCGTCCTCGGACCACGGCACGTCGCTGCGCATCTCGTCGACGTTGGTGGGGAGCAGGTCGAGGCGGTCCCAGTCGCGGTGCGCGTCCGACGTGCCGAACAGCTCGAACCGGGAGCCGCGGAGTTCGATCGCGTGCGCCTGGTCGTTGAGGTCGAGCCAGCCGAGCGACTCGAAGAACGCCGTCTGCCGATCGATGTCGAGACCGACGGGCTCGGCAGCCTTGTGCATCCGGCTCGGCCCCGAGAAGTACTTGAGCGGGTTGCGCGGGGACGGCCCGAAGAAGTCGTTCGACCCGTAGGCGAAGACACCGGGCACCCCGCGGAACGGCTCGAGCGCGTACTCAACAGCAGCGTTCGCGGTCGCGTGGCCGAGGTTGTCCCCGGTGTTCACGATGAAGTCCGGTTCGACCAGGCTCAGGTCGCGCAGCCACTGCTGCTTGTCGGCCTGCCACGGGGCCATGTGGATGTCGGAGAGGTGCAGGACAGTGACGTCACGGGATCCCGGCGGGAGCACCGGGACGGTCTCCCACCGGATCCCGAAGCGACGCCGCTCGACGAGCGAGCCCCACGCTGCCGAAGCAGCTCCGACGGCCGCGCCGGCAGCGAGGACGCCGAGTGCGGTGCGACCGCGGGTCACTTGCAGTCCTTGGGCGCCTTGCCGTTCTTGTCGCCGTAGAGCTGGATCGTCACGTTGTCGTTCTTGTTCGCCGTCGCGTTGATCGCCGGCTCGACGGCGGCGACCTTGCAGGTCTTGCCACCGCCGCCCTTGGCGTAGCTGTCGGCGAGGTTGACGCTCGTGAACCCGGCGTCGTTCAGTGCCGAGCGGGCGTCTCCAAGGGAGTCGCCGCCGATCTCCGGAACGGTCGCCTGGGTGCCGTCCGACGTGTAGACGGTGACGCTCGAGCCCGAGGACAGGAGCGCACCCGCCGCCGGGGACGTCGAGGTCACGGAGCCGGGGTTCCCCGGGCCGGGACGCGCGCCGCCGTCCACGTAGGTGAATCCGGCGCCCGAGATCGCCGCGCGGGCCTCGTCCGCCGTCTTGCCCTGCAGGTTCGGCAGTGCCTTGGCGTTGCCGCGGAGCGCCGAGGTGTTCGGGTCGGTGAACGGACCCGCTGGGTAGATCGCGTTGACCGGCGTCTGCGCCTGCCGCCACACGTCCGCACGGCTGGCGGCGTACGTGCCGCTCACCCCGTTGCTGAAGTTGCGGAGGTTGGTGAGCTTGCCGTCGGTGTTGCCCTGCCAGTAGGCGGTGGCGACACGCGAGCTCGAGCCGACCAGCCAGATCTGGTTGCCGTCGTCGGTCGTACCCGTCTTGCCGAACAGCTGCATGCCGTCCGGGGTCTGCGCGCCGCGAGCGGTGCCGTTGGCGATCGTGCCCTTCATGGCGTAGATGGCGGCGTGAGCGACCTCGGGGTCGATCGCCTGCTTGCAGTCCTTGGTCTGTCCGCCGAGCTTCTTGCCGGACGGCGAGGTGATCTGGTCGATGGCGATCGGCTTGCAGTAGATGCCGTTGTTCGCGACGGCGGCGTACGCGGCGGCCATCGTCATGGGCGCGATCTCGTTGATGCCGAGGACCGACGACGGGTTGGAGAGGAGCTCTCCGCCGTCCGCACGGTGGACGCCGAGGGATTCGGCGACCTTCTTGATGTCGCAGAGGTCGAGCTTCTGCGCCATGTTGAGGAACGCCAGGTTGATGGACTGCGCCGTCGCCGCGGCGACGGTGTAGTTGCCGCTCTCGCCGGGACTGTCGTTCTTCGGCCGGTATCCGCCTCCGACGTAGTACGGCTGGCCGCACTGGGTCCACCCCGTCGACATGTCACGCGGCGCGCCACTGACGACCTCGTTCAGCCCGTGCCCGGCCTGCAGCCACGCGAGCAGGGTGAAGAGCTTGTAGGTCGAGCCCGTCTGGAAGCCCTTGGCGCTGCCGTACTTCTCGTCGACGCTGTAGTTCAGGGACGTCGATGTCGGCGCGGACTTCAACGACTCGTCGAAGTCCTTGTTCTGTGCCATCGTGACGATGCGGCCGGAGCCTGCCTCGATCGAGTTCAGCGTGGCGCCCAGGGCCAGGTTCGTCTCGGCCTTGTTGTCGTACGTGTTGACGAGACGCTTCTGCTCGGCGTTCAGGTCGATGTTCAGCGTCGTCTGGATCTTGTACCCACCGTTGCGCCACGCGGTGTCACGAGCCTTCTGCGACGAGCCGAGCTGCGACATCTCGAGTACGACCTTCTTGGCGTAGTCGCAGAAGAACTGCGAGCCGTCGCCGACCGAGGCGCGGCAGCCCTGCGAGGGCTGCGTCAGGTGCACGTAGTCCGCCGGCTTCGACTGGCGAGCCGTTCGGTACTCGGCCTCGGTGAGGTTCTTCTGGTCGTACATCGAACGGAGCACGACGTTGCGCCGGGCGACGTTGGCGTCGTACTTCTTCGGGCTCGACAGGTTGCGCGCCTCGGGGTACTGCACGATCGCGATGAGCGACGCGGCCTCGGCCGGGGTCAGGTCGGTCGCGCTCTTGTTGTAGTAGTGCTGCGCCGCGGCCTGCACGCCGTAGGTCTGGTCGCCGAAGTAGGCGATGTTCAGGTAGGCGGTGAGGATCTCCTTCTTGGAGTACTTCTTCGCCAGCCCGATCGCGAGCTTCATCTCCTCCAACTTGCGGGGGATGGTCTGCTCGACGGCCTCGTTGTAGGCCTTCTCCTGCTCCTTCTTGGTGGGGAGGTTCAGGGCTTCGTTCATCTTGATGTTGCGGACGAGCTGCATGGTCAGCGTCGACCCACCGCCCGAGTCGCCGAGGCCGCCCGCGATGCTGCCCACACCGGCGCGGATGAGCGACGTCATGTCGACGCCGCCGTGGTCGTAGAAGCGCTTGTCCTCGCCGTCGATCGCCGCGTTCTTCAGCTGGTCGCTGATCTGGTCGAACTTCAGCTCTTGGCGGTTCTGGTCGTACAGGGTGGCGAAGTGCACGGACTTGCCGCCCGAGTACGCGTACAGCTCGTTGCGCTGCGGCAGGTCACCGATCTCGATGTACTCCGGCAGGGACTCGAACACACCGATCGTGGACGTCGTCGTGACACCGGCGACGGCGATGGCCGGGGTGACCCCGATCGTGACGAGCAGGCCGGCGAGGGCACTGAACCCGACGAATCCGATGAAGGCGCCGACTGCTGAGACGGGCTTGGTCCGCGATGCAGACGTCTTCTGGGCAGACATAGGATGCAGCCTAAACGACACCCCCGACTGAAAGGCTGGCAAGGAACCGCATGACTCGCTGGGAGTACTTCACCACGCCGCTGATGATCCACAACACCACCGCGATCCTCAACAACTACGGGGACGAGGGCTGGGAGCTGGTCCAGATCGTCACCGGGCCCGAGGGCGGTCTCGTCGCCTACCTGAAGCGCCCCAAGGCCGACGCATGAGCGTCTCCGACCGGCTCGCCGAACTCGGCCTGACGATCCCCGCGGTCGCCGCGCCCGTCGCCGCCTACGTGCCCGCCGTCGTGACGGGCCAGTACGTCTACACGGCGGGGCAGCTGCCGTTCGTCGACGGCGCCCTGCCCGTGACCGGCAAGGTCGGCGCCGACGTCGACGCCGAGACCGCCGCCGCCCAGGCTCGCGTGGCCGCGCTGAACGCCCTGGCCGCCGTGCAGTCGGTCGCCGGTTCGCTCGACCGCGTGGCCCGAGTCGTCAAGGTCACGGTCTTCGTCGCGTCGGACCCGTCGTTCACCGGCCAGCCCGGTGTCGCGAACGGCGCGTCGACCCTGGTCGGCGAGGTCTTCGGCGACGACGGCGTCCACGCGCGGAGCGCGGTGGGCGTCGCCGTGCTCCCGCTGGACGCGCCGGTCGAGGTCGAGCTGGTGGTGGAACTCACCGCCTGACGGCAGCGACCGACGGAACGAACGTGAGCAGGGCCTCCAGTCTGTATCTGACTGGAGGCCCTGCTTCCGTCTGGCGGCACTACATCAGTTCCGCGATCGTCGCCATGATCGTCGGGTCGGCGAGGGTCGTCGTGTCGCCGATGCGGCGGCCCTCGGCCGCGTCGCGGAGGAGCCGCCGCATGATCTTGCCGGAGCGTGTCTTCGGCAGCTCCGGCACGATGACGACCTGGCGCGGCTTCGCGATCGCGCCGATCCGCTTGCCGACCCAGTTGCGGAGCTCCGCGGAGGCGGTCTCGCGGTCGACGTCTGCGGCGGCCTCGGCCGTCAGGATGACGAAGGCGACGACGGCCTGCCCGGTGGTCTCGTCGGCGGCCCCGACCACGGCGGCCTCGGCGACGCCCTCGTGGCCGACCAGGGCGGACTCGATCTCGGCCGTCGACAGGCGGTGTCCCGAGACGTTCATGACGTCGTCGACGCGCCCCTGCACCCAGATGTCGCCCTGCCCGTCGAGCCGCGCGCCGTCGCCGGCGAAGTAGCGGCCGGGGAACCGCGACCAGTACGTCTCGACGAACCGGTCCGGGTCGTTCCAGATCCCGCGCGCCATCGACGGCCACGGCTCGGTGATCGTGAGGTAGCCGCTCTCGCCGGGGTCGGCACGGTTGCCGTCGTCGTCGACGATCTCGGCGACGATGCCCGGCAGGGGCGTCTGCGCGGCGCCGGGCTTGAGCTTCGTGACGCCGGGCAGCGCGGAGATCATGATGGCGCCGGTCTCGGTCTGCCACCACGTGTCGACGATCGGCGTGCGGTCGTGGCCGATGACCTGGCGGTACCACTGCCACGCCTCGGGGTTGATCGGTTCGCCGACGCTGCCGAGCAGGCGGAGGGTCTCGAGGCTGCGCGCTTCGGGGATCTCGCGGCCGGCCTTCATCGCGGCGCGGACCGCCGTGGGCGCGGTGTAGAGGACGGTGACGCCGTACGCGTCGACGAGGTCCCACCAGCGGCCGGGCTTCGGCTCGTCGGGGGTGCCCTCGTAGAGCACCTGCGTGACGCCGTTGGCGAGCGGGCCGTAGACGACGTAGGAGTGGCCGGTGATCCAGCCGATGTCGGCGGTGCACCAGTAGACGTCCTTCTCCGGGTGCATGTCGAAGACGTTCTTGTGCGTGTACGCCGCCTGGGTCAGGTAGCCGCCGGAGGTGTGCACGATGCCCTTCGGCTTCCCGGTCGTGCCCGAGGTGTACAGGATGAACAGCGGGGTCTCGGCGGGGAATGCCTGGGCCTCGTGGGTCGGCGCCGCCTTCGCCAGCTCGTCGTGCCACCAGACGTCGCGGTCGTTCCAGGCGATGTCGTTGCCGCCGCGCTTGACGACCAGGACGTGCTCGACCGTGTCCGTGCCCTCGCCGGTCAGCGCCTCGTCGACGGCGGGCTTGAGCGGTGAGACGGCGCCGCGCCGCCACCCGCCGTCCGCGGTGACGACGAGCTTCGCGCCGGCGTCCTCGATGCGGGCGCGGAGGCTCTCCGCGCTGAACCCGCCGAAGACGACCGAGTGCACGGCACCGATGCGGGCGACGGCGAGCATCGTCACGACGGCCTCGGGGATGAGTGGCAGGTACACGACCACCCGGTCGCCCTGGCCCACGCCGAGGTCGGTGAGCATGTTCGCGGCGCGCTGCACCTCGGCGGTCAGCTCGGCGTAGGTGATCCGGCGCGTGTCGCCGGGAGCGCCCTCGAAGTGGATCGCGACCCGGTCGCCGTTGCCGGCGCGGACGTGTCGGTCGAGGCAGTTCTCGGCGACGTTGAGCGTGCCGTCGGCGAACCACTTCGCGAACGGGGCGCCTGACCAGTCCAGGGTCTGCGTGAACGGGGTGCGCCAGTCGAGCAGGGAGCGGGACTGCTCGGCCCAGAACGCCTCGCGGTCGGCTGCTGCTGCGTGGTGGAGGTCCTCGCCGGCGACCGCGTCGGCCACGAACTCGGGCGGCGGTGCGAAGGTCGCTCCGTCGTCGCCTCGGGGGTCGGTCTGGGTCGGAGTGGACATCGATGTCCTTTCGCGTCGTTGCGGCCTCTGGTGGCATCCGTCGTGGATGCATGCGTGCGTCCGCCGTGGATGCGTCCGTGCATCCGCGGCGGGTGCGTGCGTGCATCCGTCGCCGGTGCCTGCGTGCATCCGGAGACTACCCCTCGGCCGGGTCGGGGCGCGGCACGCCCGAAGGTCGTGTCCGGGGTTGCCCTGGAGGGCCGATCGTGGGGTACAGTAGATCCCGCTGGACTCGTTTCCGGCGGCATCGAATCGGATTCCCCCCAATCCCTCGATGTCAAGGCGGCACCTGTTCCCCCCAACCGGTGCCGCCTCTTCTGTTTCCCGGGGTCCGACTCGAGCGATGGTGGCTCGTCGGGCTCCGTCGTGTGCCCCGATCCGCGCAGGGACGCCGGTCGCGTGGACAGACCGGTCCATGCTCGTGCATGCATTCTGCATGTTCTTGCGTAGCAGGTGCTACGCACAGGCCGGCCGGGGGAAGCGGGGGTGGTGGGCGACCCCGAGCACGTCGGTGTCGCATCATCGACCGGGGTACGGCTTTCCGTTTCGGGGGACAAACCGGCCCGTTGGTGGGGCACTCCGACGTTGTCCACAGAAGTGGGGACCCTCCCCGCTGAGGGCTGACGTGCTCCCTACCGTCGGCGGCATGCCTCTGCACCGTGCTCCACTGCTTCCCCGCGCGTCGGCGCCTTCCGCGTCGACATCGCCTGCGTTCTCGGTGCCGGCACCGGCGCGGGCGCATGTTCCGTCGGCGCCGTTCCTGCCCGGGGCAGCGCCGCCGGCTCGTCGCCGGGCGTCCGTGGTCGTCGAGTTCGAGGAACTCGCCGCCCTGGTGGCTGATGCCACCGTGACGGACGTCCTGGTGGTCGGTGGCGTGGGGACGTGGGTCGACCGCGGCACCGGCCTCGAAGCCGTCCAGCCGCGACTGACCGAGGCGCGTGCCCGCGAACTCGCGACCCGGCTCGTCGCGCTCGGCGGTCGCCACGTCGACGAGACCACCCCGTGCGCGGACGTCCGGCACGGGGACGGCATCCGGGTCCACGTCGTCCTCGCCCCGGTGTCCGTCGGGGGCACCGCCGTGTCGATCCGACTGCCACAGGTCCATCGACCCTCCCTCGCCACCCTCGAACGCGGCGGGACCTTCGCGTTCGTCCCACGGTCGGTCGTCGAGGACGCCGTCGCCGCGCGCCGGAACGTCCTGGTCACCGGCG
The DNA here is from genome assembly GCF_003234695.1 of Curtobacterium sp. MCLR17_042. Lineage (NCBI taxonomy): Bacteria > Bacillati > Actinomycetota > Actinomycetes > Micrococcales > Microbacteriaceae > Curtobacterium > Curtobacterium sp. MCLR17_042. Next base: position 172,366 of record NZ_QKTD01000002.1, on the reverse strand, counting down.
CGACCGGCAGCGGCAAGACCACCCTGCTCGCGGCGATGCTCGGGAACGTCCCCGTCGACGAGCGGATCGTGACGGTGGAGGACGTCGCGGAGCTCCGGATCGCCCATCCGCACGTCGTCGCGCTCGAGGCGCGGCAGGCGAACGCCGAGGGGGTCGGCGCGCTCGGCCTCGACCGGCTCGTGCGCGAGGCGCTGCGGATGCGCCCCGACCGGATCGTCGTGGGGGAGTGCCGCGGCGCCGAGGTCCGCGAACTCCTCTCCGCCCTGAACACCGGGCACGACGGGGGAGCCGGCACCGTGCACGCCAACGGCATCGCCGACGTGGCCGCTCGCCTCGAAGCGCTCGGGGCACTCGCCGGCCTCGGTGCCGAGGCGCTCGCGCGGCAGGCCGTCAGCGCCTTCGACCTGGTCCTGCACGTGGAGCGACGCGCAGGACAGCGGCGGCTCGGTGGCGTGGGCACGTTGTGCGTCGGCCCGGACGGGAGGCTCGAGGTGCGCCCGGTGGACGGGCTGCGGTGAGACGACCCACACCCGACGGCCCGGCGCGGGTGGCCGGGGTGCTCGACCGGGTGGCGACGCTGGTCGCGGCAGGCGTCCCGCCGCCGCGGGCCTGGCGGCTCGTCGGCGGGCTGCCCGGGGTCGGAGGACCCGCCCAGCAGGACATCGTCGTCATCCTCCGCGTGGCGGACCGGACGGGAGCGCCCGTCGCGGAGACCCTCCGCGGGCTCGCCGGTGCGCTCCGGCGCGCCGCAGCATCGGACCGGGCGATCCGGGTCGCCCTGGCGGGACCGCGGACGAGCGCCCGGGTCGTGCTCGCGCTGCCGCTCTTCGGGTTGGGGCTCGGTGCGGCCTGGGGTGCCGGTGCCGTCGAGGTCCTGGTCGGTTCGCCGGCGGGTTGGGCGTGCTCGTGCACCGCGGCGGCCCTCGTGCTGGCCGGGCGACGGTGGACCGACCGGCTGGTCCGTTCCGCGACCCCCGACGGCCGAGTCCCCGGGGTGCTCCTCGACGCCTGGGCCGTGGCGGTCGCCGGAGGCGGGTCGTGGAGCACCGCCGGGCAGGCAGTCGCCGAGGCGTCCGCGGGAGCCGCCCCGACCGCCGGGGACGTGCACCGGCTGCGGGAGGTCCTCGACCTCGCCCGGCGCGCCGGGGTGCCCGCCGCGGGGTTGCTCCGCCGCGCCGCCGAGGACGTGCGCGACGAGGCCGCTGCCGACGGGCTCGTGGCTGCGGAACGACTGGCGGTCCGACTGGTGCTGCCGCTCGGGGTCTGCGTCCTGCCGGCGTTCGTGCTCGTGGGGGTGGTGCCCGTGGTAGTCGGGGTCCTCTCCTCCACGGTGGGCGGGGCCGCGTGACCTCTCCACAGATGGCGCCGAGGCCTCGTCGTCGACACCCCGGCCAGGACACGCTTGTCCCACCGAACAGAAAGGACGGACTCCATGAGCACCACGTCATCCCCCGACCGCCGCACCCGTCGGGCCATCCGCCACCACCGTCGCCCGCGTCGCCTCGTCGCCCGGTGGTCGTCCCGGCTGCGGGACGACCGGGGATCGGCCACCGCCGAGTACGCGGTCGTCATCCTCGCCGCCGTGGCGTTCGCCGGTGTGCTCGTCGCGGTCATGCGCTCCGGCGAGGTCCAGACCATCCTCACCGACCTCGTCCGTGGCGCGCTCTCGCTGTGAGCGCGGCTCCGTGACCGTCGAGTTCGCGGTGGCGCTCCCCGTGGTGGCGATCGTGTTGACCGCCCTCGTCGCGGCCGTCCTCGTCGTCGACGCGCAGGGCCGTCTGCAACTCGCCGCAGCCACCGCCGCCCGGGCGATCGGGCGTGACGACGAGCACCAGGGCCGGTCCGCGGCCGACCGGATCGCTCCGGGGGTCTCGGTCGTCGTCCGGTCGGACGGTGACCTGGTCTGCGTCGACGCCACGCGCGGCGGGACCGGTCCCTTCGCGGCGCTCCCGCTGACCGCGACGGGGTGTGCCGCGGCCCGAGGGGGCTGACGTGACGATCCCCGACGGCCAACGAGGCTCGGCGACCGTGCTGCTCGTGGCGGTCCTCGGGGTGGGGGTCCTCGTCGCGTCGACGGCGCTCGCCGCCGCCGGTCACCGCACGCAGGCCCTCCGCGCCCAGGGTGCCGCCGACGCGGCCGCCGTGGGCACCGCGGCGGCCGCCACCGGGCTGGTACCGGGGGAGCCGTGTGCGGTCGCGACCCGGATCGCCACGGCGAACGGGGCCGCCCTCGACGCCTGCGAACTCGTCGCCACCACGGCCCGCGTCCGCGTGGTCGTGGGCACCGGACCGTTCGTCGTCGGCGCACTCGCGGTGGCCGGTCCGGCAGGCGACCCGCCCGAACACTATGTGTATGGTGTGCCTGTCGGCCCGCGGTCACCGATGTCCCGGTCGACCCGGACACGCTCGTGGCCAGGGCCGATCAGCACCATCGATCAAGGAGACACGTGCCAGGCACGAAGAAGCTCGTGATCGTCGAGAGCCCTGCGAAGGCGAAGACGATCGCGCAATACCTCGGTGACGGATACGAAGTCCAGGCCTCGGTCGGACACATCCGCGACCTCGTCGAGCCGAAGAACCTGCCGCCCGAGCTCAAGAAGGGCTCCCTCGGCAAGTTCTCGGTGGACGTCGACAACGGCTTCGAGCCGTACTACGTCGTGTCCGACGCCAAGAAGAAGACCGTCTCCGAGCTGAAACGCGCCCTCAAGGACGCCGACGAGCTCTACCTCGCAACAGATGAAGACCGCGAGGGTGAAGCGATCGCGTGGCACCTGCTGCAGGTCCTGAAGCCGAAGGTCCCCGTCAAGCGGATGGTCTTCCACGAGATCACGAAGGAGGCGATCCAGCGCGCACAGGAAGCCACCCGTGAGCTCGACACCGCCCTCGTCGACGCGCAGGAGACCCGCCGCATCCTCGACCGTCTGTACGGGTACGAGGTCTCCCCGGTCCTGTGGCGCAAGGTCGCCCCCGGTCTGTCCGCCGGCCGCGTGCAGTCCGCCGCCACCCGTCTCGTCGTCGACCGCGAGCGCGAGCGCCTGGCCTTCGTGTCCGCCAACTACTGGGACCTCTCCGCCCGGTTCGAGAAGGCCGGCGAGTCCTCCTTCTCGGCGCGACTCGCCCGGATCCACGGCACCCGCGTCGCCTCCGGCCGTGACTTCGACGACCGCGGCACGCTCAGCGGTGACGTCGTCCGGCTCGACGAGGCCGCTGCCGCGTCGCTGACGACGGTCCTCGAGCGCGCCGGTGACGCCACCGTCCGCAGCGTCGACTCGAAGCCGTACACGCGACGCCCGGCCGCGCCGTTCACCACGTCGACGCTCCAGCAGGAAGCCGCGCGAAAGCTCCGTCTGTCCCCGCGACAGACGGCTCGCGCTGCGCAGACCCTGTACGAGAACGGCTACATCACCTACATCCGTACCGACTCGGTCTCGCTCTCGAAGCAGGCCATCGACGCCGCTCGCAAGCAGGCAGCGGACCTGTACGGCTCGGCCACCGTGCCCGACAAGCCCCGCCTGTACGCGAGCAAGAGCAAGAACGCGCAAGAGGCGCACGAGGCGATCCGTCCCGCCGGCGACTCCTTCCGCACCCCGCAGGACCTGCAGGGCACCCTCACCGGTGTCGAGTGGCGCCTCTACGACCTCATCTGGAAGCGCACAATCGCGTCCCAGATGGCGGACGCGAAGGGTTCGACCGCATCGATCGTGCTCGGCATCTCCTCCACCGAGTCGGTCGAGGGCATCGCCTCGACCGCGAACGGTACGGATGCCGAGTTCACCGCATCCGGCACCGTCATCACGTTCCGCGGCTTCCTCAGCGCCTACGAAGAAGGCCGTGACGAGGACCGCCACGAGTCGTCCGAGCGTGCGGGCCAGGACGTCGCCCTGCCGAACGTGGCCCAGGGCGAGCACCTCGCGGTCACCGACGTCGAGGCGAAGGGGCACGACACCACCCCGCCGCCGCGCTTCACCGAGGCGAGCCTCATCAAGACGCTGGAAGAGCTGGGGATCGGGCGTCCGTCGACATACCCCACGATCAGCCCGACGATCATCGACCGCGGCTACGTCTCGCTCCGCGGCACGCAGCTGGTGCCGAACTGGATCGCGTTCAGCGTCGTGCGCCTGCTCGAGGAGTACTTCGGCGAGCTCGTGGAGTACGACTTCACCGCCGAGATGGAAGAAGACCTCGACCGCATCGCTCGCGGCGACGCGGACCGGGTGGACTGGCTCAAGGGCTTCTACTTCGGGGGCGGCGACGACGACCAGCGCGGCCTGCGGACGGTCATCGACAACCTCGGTGAGATCGACGCCCGCGAGATCAACTCGGTCGAGCTCGCTCCGGGCCTCACGCTCCGGATCGGTCGGTACGGCCCCTACATCGAGGTGCCGAGCGACGACCCCGAGAAGCCGCGGCGCGTGAACGTGCCCGAGGACCTCGCTCCCGACGAACTGACCGTCGAGAAGGCGAAGGAACTCGTCGACGCCCCGGTGATCGGCGACCGCGTCGTCGGGATCAACCCGGAGACCGGCAAGGAGGTCCTGGCGAAGGACGGCCGATTCGGCCCCTACGTCACGGAGCGCACCCCGGAGCCCGAACCCACCGTGGACCCGAAGACCGGCGAGGTCGTCGAAGCGCCCGCAGCAGCAGAGGCCCCCGTGGCCGAAGCGGCTGCTGCGACCGCGACGAGCGAGACGGCGTCGGCGACGGCGAAGAAGGCCCCCGCCAAGAAGGCGCCTGCGAAGAAGACGACGAAGAAAGCGGCGGCGCCGAAGGAACGCACCGCTTCGCTCTTCAAGTCGATGGACCCGCAGACCGTCGACCTCGAGACCGCGCTGAAGCTCCTCGACCTGCCCCGCGTCGTCGGCCAGGACCCGGAGACGGGCAACGACATCACGGCACAGAACGGCAGGTACGGGCCGTACCTGAAGAAGGGGACCGACACCCGGACCCTGCCCGGCGAGGACGCGATCTTCGACATCGACCTGCCCGGCGCACTCGAGCTGTTCGCGCAGCCGAAGTACGGCGGCAACCGCACCGCGAGCGCCGCGCTCAAGGAGTTCGACGCCGACCCGGTGTCCGGCAAGCCGATCAAGATGAAGGACGGCCGGTTCGGCCCGTACGTCACCGACGGCGAGACGAACGCGACCATCCCGAAGGGCGAGGACGTCGAGGCCGTCGACCACGCCCGCGCGGTCCAGCTCATCGCCGACAAGCGTGCCAAGGGGCCGGTCAAGAAGAAGACGCCGGCTCGTCGGACGGCGGCCAAGAAGAAGTGACCGGTCGCTTCATCACGCTCGAGGGCGGCGACGGCGCGGGCAAGACGACCCAGGCGGAGCTGCTCTCGGCGTGGCTCGGTGCGCACGGTCGGACCGTGGTGCGCACCCGCGAACCCGGCGGCACCGACCTCGGCGTCCAGATCCGGCAGATGGTCCTGCACGAGCGGGGCCACGTCGCGCCCCGGGCCGAGGCGCTGCTGTACGCGGCCGACCGAGCCCAGCACGTCGAGACGGTCGTCCGTCCGGCGATCGCACGCGGCGAGGTCGTCCTGCAGGACCGCTACATCGACTCGTCCGTCGCCTACCAGGGCGTCGCGCGCGGGCTCGGCGCCGAGCAGGTCCGGTCCGTCTCGGAGTGGGCAGCGGACGGTCTCGCACCGGACCTCACGATCCTGCTCGACCTCGACGTCACCGTCGGACGCGCCCGGGTGGCCGCGGCGCGGGGCGACACCTTCGACCGTCTCGAGTCCGAGGCTGCGGCGTTCCACGAGTCCGTCCGTCAGGCCTTCTTGGCGATGGCCGATGCCGAGCCGGCGCGCTTCCTGGTGGTCGACGCCTCGAACCCGACCGACACCGTGCAGGACGCGGTCCGTCGAGCGGTCGCCCCGCTCGTCGGGATCGACCCGGCATGACGGTGGTCACTGACATGATGGTCCCGTGAGCGTGTGGGACGGCCTGACCGGGCAGGAAGAAGCGGTCGCGTCGCTGCGCAACGCGGCTGAGTCCACCGACGGCACCGGCGGCATGACGCACTCGTGGCTCATCACCGGTCCGCCCGGGTCGGGACGGTCGAACGTGGCGACCGCCTTCGCGGCGGCGCTCGTGGGCAACGGCCCTGACGACGACCACACCCTGCGGCAGATCACCGCGAAGACCCACCCCGACGTCTCGGTGCTCACGACCCAGCGCGTGATCATCACGATCGACGAGATCCGGCAGCTCGTCACGTCGTCGTACTACTCGCCATCGGTCGGGCGGTACCGCGTCGTCATCATCGAAGACGCCGACCGCATGACCGAGCGCACCTCGAACCTGCTGCTCAAGGCGCTCGAGGAACCCCCGGAGCGCACGGTGTGGATCCTCTGTGCTCCGAGTGAGGCCGACCTGCTGCCGACGATCCGGTCGCGCGTCCGCTCTGTCCGCCTGCGCGTGCCCGGCATCGAGTCCGTCGCCGACCTGCTCGTCGCCCGGACCGGCGTCGATCGTGCCCTCGCGATGGATGCTGCTCGCCAGGCGCAGAGCCACATCGGCATGGCGCAGCGTCTCGCCACGAGCGAGCCGGCCCGTGACCGTCGCCGCCGGACCCTGACGACCGTGCTCGGTGTGCGGAGCGTTGGTGACGCCGTCATGGCGGCCGCCGAGCTCCTCGCCGTCGCCGACGAAGACGCGAAGTCCATCACCGAGCAGCGCGACTCCGAAGAGCGCGACGCGGCCCTGCGCTCGCTCGGGGTCGAACCCGGCGGGACGATCCCGCCGGCGCTCCGGTCGCAGCTCCGCGCCCTCGAGGACGACCAGAAGCGCCGGGCGACCCGGAGCCTGCGCGACGGGCTCGACCGGATCCTGGTCGACGTCTCGTCCCTGTACCGCGACCTGCTCCTGCTGGGGCTCGGAGCCCCCGCGGAACCGGTCAACCTGGCCATGCAGGACCAGCTCGAACACGCGCTGCCGACGACACCGCCCGCTGCCGCGCTCGAGGTCCTCGACGCCGTGGCCCTGGCGCGCCAGCGCATCGCGGCGAACGTGGCGGCACTCCTGGCGCTCGAAGCACTGCTCGTCACCATCGCCCGCGCCCGCCGCTGAGGCACGGCGTGCGACAATCACGGCATGCACGACGCTGAACCCGGCCTGCGCGAACGGAAGCGCCGCGCCACCCGGCGCGCCATCCAGCAGGCTGCGCTCCGGATCGCCATCGAGGACGGCCTCGGCGCGGTCACGGTGGACGAGATCTCCCGGCGGGCCGACGTCTCGCCCCGGACGTTCTTCAACTACTTCCCGAGCAAGGAGCAGGCGATCCTCGGGGACGACCCGCAGCTGCCCGACGACGCGGCGTTGCAGGCGTTCGTCGACGGTGGTCCGAGCGGTGACCTGCTCGCGGACATCGGCACGCTGCTCGTGCACTCCACGCGGGAACTGATCGAGGAGCGCGGGCTCATCGAGGAGCGGCAGCAGGTGCTCCGCGCGAACCCGGAGCTGTTCAGCCGTCGCATGGCGTCCATGAAGGAGTTCCAGGCGGAGCTGCAGGCGGCCGTCACGCGCCGGCTCGAGCACGCCGACCCGGAGCTCGCCGCCGACGCCGAGGCACTCCGCCGCCGCGCGGGTCTCGCGGCCATCGTCGCCCTCGCCGCCCTGCGCCACGCGTGGTGGGAGTGGTCGGGTTCCGAGGCCGGAACACACCTGGTCGACGAGCTCGAACGGTCCTTCTCCGAGCTCGGCGTGCTGGTTTCGCGTTCACTGGTCTGAGCCTGTATAGTCATTGCTCGTGCCACTCCGGACATGGAGTGTGCGCCGCCTTAGCTCAGTCGGTAGAGCGATTCACTCGTAATGAATAGGTCGTCGGTTCGATTCCGACAGGCGGCTCCGTGAACACCCCGGTCAGGCCCACTCGAAGTGGCTCTGACCGGGGTTTTCGTATTCCGGATGAAACCCGTGTCCCTCGCCCGAGGGACAGACGTCGGGCGCGTTCGCGGGCTACCCTTGTCCGCGAAACGGGGGACACGATGACCGACCACCAGCCCAGCGCTCCACCGGCGGTGCCGCCGTGCTGAAGCGTGTCCTGGTCATCGTCGTGGTCGCTGCCACCGCCGGAGCCCTCGCGGTCACCGCGGCAGCCGTGCCCGAGTCCCGTGCCACGTCCGCATCGACCTCGTCGCCGAGCACCGGTCCGTCCGCGACCCCGACGGCGTCCGCGACCGGTCCCGCGTACCTCGCGGACCGCGAGCCGACCTTCTCCGAGGACTTCGACACCCCCGCCGCAGCGGGCGGCCCCTTCGCCGAGACGTACCGGAACTCGTGGCAGCCGTACCCCGACGGTACGGGCGGCAAGTACTACTCGGACAAGCTCATCAGCGCCCACGACGGCTACCTCGACGTCGCGATGGACGGGGAGCACGGCGCCGCCGGGACGTTCGGCACGCCCACCGGCGCCTGGTCACACGTCGGCGGCACCTTCAGCATCCGTGCGCGGGCGACCGGTGGCGACGGCAACGGGATCGCGGTCATGCTCTGGCCGACGTCGAACGCCTGGGCGGACGGCGAGCTGAACTACCCGGAGGGGCAGTTCAACGGCTCACCGCGCGTCTTCCACCACTCGATGCTCCAGGGGCTCGAGAAGCGGACCGAGCACTACAACACCCGGGTGTCCTGGAACGACTGGCACACCTACACGACCGAGTGGGTGCCGGGGAAGATCATCCGGTACTACCTCGACGGCAAGCTCGTGTTCACGGTGCCGCGCAACGTGCCCACCACGCCGCACCGCTACATGTTCCAGATCGGCAACTGGGGCGACCCGGGGCACGTGCAGATCGACTGGGTCCGCACCTACGAAACGGAGTGACCAAACCCCCCGGACGGGGGCTCCGAATCAGTCCGGTCGTACGACCCGACACCCGTGTGCTCGCGTCGATGACCCGAACCTCGACGCGGGTGCGCGGGCGGGAACGATCCCCGTTCTGGGGATTCCCTTGCCGGGCCACTCGGACAACGATGGGACACGAACCCGTTCCGTCGTCACCGAGAGGTCGTCATGCTGCTGTCCCTGGTCTACATGAGCGCAGCGAACGAGGTGTTCGACCAGGAGCGGCTCGACGCACTGCTCGAGCACGCACGGGTCCGCAACACCGCGTCCGGCCTGTCCGGTCTGCTCGTCTACAAGGACGGCCGGTTCATGCAGCTGCTCGAGGGCCCCGAGTCCGCCGTGCTCGAGACGTACCAGCGCATCATCGACGACCCGCGGCACACCGACGTCGGCCTGCTCGTCGAGGAGCGTATCCACACCCGGCGTTTCGGCGAGTGGAAGATGGCGTTCCACCGGGAGGCCGAAGCCGACCTGCCCGACGGCTTCGACTCGTTCCTCGCCGAGGGCGATGCGAGCGCCGATACGAGCCGTGCCCGTGAGCTCCTGCGCTGGTTCCGGAACCACCCGATGGCCGCCCCGGACGCCGCGCTCGGCAAGCACCGCCGCTGACGACCCGAGGCGGGCCCCTCGGCTGACCAGCCGAGACACGCCCCGCCACTGCCGCGCCGCCACACCCCACCCCGCGCTGGTAGACAGGACCCATGACGGTTCGCTGGGGAGTCATCGGCACAGGCGGCATCGCACGGTCCTTCGTGGGTGACTGCACCGCGGCCGGCATCGTGTTCACGGCCGTGGGCAGCCGCACCCGCGAACACGCCGAGGCCTTCGCCGCCGAGTTCGGCATCGAGCGGGCCCATGGTTCCTACGCGGACCTGGTGGCGGACGACGACGTCGACGCGGTCTACGTCGCGACCCCGCACGTCCGGCACGCCGAGGACGCCCTGCTCGCGATCCGCGCGGGCAAGCACGTCCTGGTCGAGAAGGCCTTCACGATGACCGCGGACGAGGCCCGTACGGTCGTCGACGCTGCTCGGCACGCGGGCGTCGCGGTGATGGAGGCGATGTGGACCCGGTTCCTGCCCCAGATGGCGATGATCCGCGAGGTCGTCGCCGAGGGACGGATCGGCCGCCCGATGGTGGTCGAGGCGACCCACCACCAGGCGCTCCCGACGGACCCCGGCCACCGGTTGCGCGACCCGGCACTCGGCGGGGGAGCGATGCTCGACCTCGGGATCTACCCGGTGTCCTTCGCGGTGGACGTGCTCGGGGTGCCGACCGCGCTGGTCGCAGCCGGGACGCTGAGCGAGCAGGGCGTCGACGAGCAGATGGGCCTGGTGATGACGCACGAGGGCGGTGCGCAGTCGATGATCCACTTCGGGATGGACCTGCGGAGCCCGAACACCGCGTCGATCATCGGCGAGACCGGCCGCATCGACCTCGACTCCACCTGGTACACGCCGACCACCTGGCGGATCCGCGATCGCGACGGAGCCGTCGTCGAGGAGTTCGACGGCCGCGAGGAGCTCGCCGGGTACGCGCACGAGGCCCGCGCCTTCGAGACGATGATCACGTCGGGCCGCCACGACGGCGGCCCGATGGACCCGGACGAGACCGTCGCGATCATGGCGGTGCTGGACGAGGCACGACGCCAGGTCGGGGTCCGGTACCCGGCCGACGGTCCCGTCACGGCTCCCTGATCCGGCTCCCGTCCGCCACGGATCCCGGATCCGGCCTGGAGGCTCCTGCCGCAGTTCCGTAGGATCGGTCGCGATGTCCGAGCAGCAGCCCACCCCGCGTTCCGTCCCGGAGCGGTTCCGCGCCGCCGTCACCGCGGTGCGCGCCTCCGCCGCGCGACGCCCGGTCCCCTGGATCGCCGGTGGTCTCGCGGCGCTGCTCGTGGTCGGTTCCGGTGGGGCCGTCGCCGTCGCAGCGGCCACGACCCCGGACTCCCGGACCGCTGCGGCGCCGAGCCCGACCCGGACCGCGTCCTCGGCTCCGGACCGGACGACCACCACGAAGCGCCCGACCACGAAGCCGTCCCCCACCCCGACCGCCGATGCCCGCGCGGTGCCGGACGACCTCGCGGGTCCGTCTGCGCTCCGGACCTGCTCGATCGCGACGGCTGCGTCGGCGAGCGGCCTCGGCGACTTCGAGGGGTACGTGATGGACGCGAAGACGGGCAAGGTCCTGTTCTCCAAGCACGGCGAGCGGGCCGCGCAGACCGGCAGCGTCATGAAGACCCTGACCTCGGCGACCGCGCTGTCCGTGCTCGGGGGTGACCACCGCATCCCGACGACCGTCGCACGGGAGTCCGCGAACACCGTCGCCCTGGTCGGCCACGGCGACGCGACGCTGTCCGCCGGCGGCGGCACCGTGTACCCGGGCGCCCCGACCCTCGCCCAGCTCGCGCAGCAGGTGAAGGCGAGGGTCGGCGACACCCCGGTCACCACGATCGTCACCGACGACTCGTACTGGAGCGACGCCGACGCCTGGGACCCCACGTGGCCGGTGTCCGAACGCACCATCGGGTACCAGCCGAAGGTCACGGCGCTCATGGTCGACGGTGACCGGGCGAACCCCGCAGCGGCGACCTCGCCCCGGTCCGAGGACCCGGTCGGACGCGCCGGCATCGCCTTCCGGACGGCACTGGCGAACGCTGGTGTCGCCGGCGCCGGGTCCGCGCAGATCGTCAAGCGGGCGACCACGGGCACCGAGACGATCGCCACGGTGTCGTCGCAGCCGGTGTCCACGCTCATCGGGCAGATGATCCCGAACTCGGACAACACCCTGGCCGAGATGCTCGCCCGGGTGTCCTCGAAGGAGTCCGGGTCGAACGGCTCGGCGGCGTCGCTGTCGTCCGTGTACCAGTCGGCACTGCGCTCCTACGGCCTCGACCCGGCCGGCATCGTGATCAAGGACGGCTCGGGCGAGAGTGCCTCGAACGCCGTGTCGCCGGAGTTCGTCGCACACCTCATGGTGCAGGTCGCCTCCGGCGCGAAGGGCCTCGGCACGCTCGCGAACGCCCTGCCGGTGTCCGGCCAGTCCGGCACCCTGGCCAGCCGGTTCACCGGCGCGAACGCGGTCGCCCGCGGCAAGGTGCACGCGAAGACGGGCTGGATCGACAGCGCGAACACCCTCGGCGGCTACATCGACGCCGCCGACGGGTCGCGGCTGACCTTCGCCTTCTACGCCATCGGTTCGCCGCGTGCAGCGGCACTGCCGGCACTCGATGCGGTGACCGCCGCGACCTACTCGTGCGGGAGCAAGCTCACCGGCTCCTGAGCCGACGGGTGTTGGATGGACCCATGGCAAGAGCACTGCTCGTCGTGGACGTCCAGAACGACTTCACCGAGGGCGGTGCGCTCGCGGTCACCGGGGGAGCGGCGCTCGCGAAGCGCATCACCGCGTTCCTCGGTCGGCACGGGGACGAGTACGACCTGATCGTGGCGTCCCGCGACTGGCACCACGGCGACGACGACAACGGCGGACACTTCGCCGGACCCGACGGACCCGACTTCGTCGACACGTGGCCGGTGCACTGCGTCGCCGGCACACCCGGCGCCGATTACCACCCCGATCTCGACACCGCACTGATCGACGTCGACGTCCGCAAGGGGCAGGGGACGCCGGACTACTCGGCGTTCCAGGCCCGGACCGAGGCGGGCGTCCCGCTGGCCGAGGTGCTCGCCGAGCGCCGCGTGCACACGATCGACGTCGTCGGCATCGCGACCGACCACTGCGTCCGTGCCTCGGCGCTCGACGCCCGTGCCGCGGGCCTCGACGTCGCCGTGTACGAGGACCTGGTGGCCGGCGTCGACGTCGAGCGCAGCGCCCGGGCGCTCGACGAGATCCGGGCGGCCGGCGGACACGTCGACCGCAGCGACATGGACGAGGGCCTCGCGAACCCAGGAGGAGCACGACTGTGACCGACACCACCACGAACGAAACCACTACCGTCGCCGACGAGCATGTCCGCGTCGAGGGCGTCCCCACCGGACTCTTCATCGGCGGCACCTGGCGCGCCTCGTCGAGCGGGGCCACCTTCGCCGTGCACGATCCGTCGACCGGTGCCGTCCTGGCCGAGGTCGCCGACGCCACTCCCGAGGACGGCCTCGCCGCCCTCGACGCAGCCGCCGCGGCGCAGGAGTCGTGGGCAGCGACGGCCCCGCGCACGCGCTCGGACATCCTGCGCCGGGCCTTCGACCTGGTGCACGAGCACGCCGACGACCTCGCGGCCCTGATGTCGCTCGAGATGGGCAAGCCCCTGGCCGAGGCCCGCGGTGAGGTCGTCTACGGCGGCGAGTTCCTGCGGTGGTTCTCGGAGGAAGCCGTCCGCATCACCGGCGACTACCGCACGAACCCCGAGGGCACCGGCCGCGCGATCGTGCTGAAGCGTCCGGTCGGCCCCGTGTACGCGATCACCCCGTGGAACTTCCCGCTCGCGATGGCGACGCGGAAGATCGGCCCGGCCCTGGCCGCCGGCTGCACGGTGGTCGCGAAGCCGGCCGACCTCACCCCGCTGACGACCCTGTTCCTGGTCGAGCTGTTCCGTCGTGCCGGGCTGCCGGACGGCGTGCTCAACGTGATCCCGTCGAGTGACGCCAAGGGACTGTCCGAGCCGATCATCGCCGACCCGCGCCTGCGGAAGCTGACGTTCACCGGTTCGACCCCGGTCGGTTCGGCGCTCCTCAAGCAGGCGGCGGACAACGTGCTCAAGACGAGCATGGAGCTCGGCGGCAACGCGCCGCTGCTCGTGTTCGACGACGCCGATCTCGACGAGGCGGTGGAGGCGGCGATGCTCGCGAAGTTCCGCAACACGGGCGAGGCCTGCACCGCCGCGAACCGGTTCTTCGTGCAGGACGGCATCGCCGATGCGTTCATCGCGGCCCTCACCGCGAAGGTGGACGCCCTGCGCGTCGGCCGAGGCACCGAGGACGGCACGACGCTCGGACCGCTCATCGACGACCGCGCCGTGGACAAGGCTGCCTCGCTCGTCGACGACGCCCTCGATCGCGGTGCCCGGCTCGTCACCGGCGGCCACCGGATCGACCGCCCGGGCACCTTCTACGAGGCGACGGTGATCGACGACGTGCAGCCCGGCTCGGAGATCATGACGACGGAGATCTTCGGACCGGTCGCCTCGGTCACGCGCTTCAGCACCGAGGACGAAGGGATCCGGCTCGCGAACGACACCGAGTACGGGCTGATCGCCTACGCCTTCACGACCGACTTCCGGCGCGGTCAGCGGCTCGCCGAGCGCCTGGAGACGGGGATGCTCGGGCTGAACACGGGCGTCGTCTCGAACGCGGCGTTCCCGTTCGGCGGTGTGAAGTCCTCCGGCCTCGGCCGCGAGGGGTCGCACGAGGGCATCGAGGAGTACCTCGAGACCGTCTACGTGCTGACGCCGGACCCCTTCGCCGCCTGAGCCAGATCCTGAGCCCGAGCCCGGATCGACGGTACGGCCGCGGTACTCGCGGCCGTACCGGCAATCACACCAGCAGCTGGTGCTTCGCCAGGTCGCGGTAGAGCGGCGTCGACTCCACGAGCTCGGAGTGCGTGCCGCTGCCGACGACGCGGCCGTGCTCGAGCACGACGATCACGTCGGAATCGACCACCGTCGACAACCGGTGGGCGATCACGAGCAGGGTGCGGTCCTCGGCGACGGCGTCGATCGCGAGCCGCATCTTCTGCTCGTTGACCCCGTCGAGTGACGACGTCGACTCGTCGAGCAGCAGGATCGGGGGAGCGGCGAGCAGCGCGCGGGCGATGGCCAGGCGCTGCCGTTCCCCACCGGAGAGCATCACGCCGTCCTCACCGACCTGCGCGTCGAGACCGCGGGGATCGCGGTGCAGGACCTCGCCGAGGTTGACCGCCTCGAGCACCCGGACGCAGTCGTCCTCGGTGGCGTTCGGCGACCCGAGCAGCAGGTTGGCGCGGATCGTGCCGGCGAGCACGGGCGCGTCCTGCTCGACGTAGCCGATCTGGGCACGGAGCTCGTCGCGGTCCATGCCGCGGACGTCGATGCCACCCAGGCGGATGACGCCGTCGGTGGGGTCGTAGAACCGCTCGATCAGCGCCAGGGTCGTCGACTTGCCGGCACCGGACGGACCCACGAGTGCGACGCGTGACCCGCGGGGCACCCGGAACGACACGTCGTGGAGCACCACGTCGTCGGCCGGGCGCTCGTCGTCGACGTGATCCGGGCCTCCTGGACGGTCCGCGGGGTCGGACGCGACCGCGCCGTCGGCACCCGAGGCACCCGCCTGGGCGCGGTACCGGAACGAGACGTGCTCGAACGCGATGGCGTCGTCGGTGGCGACGGCCGCGGCGGGCCGGACCGACTCGTCGTCCTGGGACTCGGTCGGCAGGTGCAGGATCTCCTCGATCCGGCCGAGCGCGCCGAGCGCCTGGGCGACGGCCACGGCCGCGCCCATCGCCTGGCCGAGCGGCATGATCATCATGAAGAGCAGCAGGATGAACGTGATGAGCGTCGCGATGGTGATGGTGCCGGCCGCGACCTGTGCCCCGCCGACGCCCAGGACGGCGATGAACGCGACCTGCATGACGATGCTCGCGACGGGGACGACGAACGCGGACATCTTGGCGATGTCGAGGCCCCGCTTGTAGGCCTCGGTCGCGTGGCCGTCGACCTCGCGCACCTCGCGTTCGGTGGCGCCGGCCGCGCGGATGGTCCGGACCGCGCCGATCCCGCGTTCGACGGCGGCAGTGAGGTCGCCGACCTTCTCCTGCGCCCGCTTCGAGGCGACCCGGATGCGACGGCTCAGCCCACCGACGACGACGATGGCGATCAGGACGATCACGATCACGATGCCGAGCAGCAGTGGGTCGATGATGGCCATCGCGATGATGGCGCCGATGAACGTGAGCGCGCCGCCGATCGACTCGATCAGCCCCTGGGTCAGGACGGCACGCAGGAGCGTGGTGTCGCTGCCGACGCGGGACACCAGGTCGCCGGTGCGGCGCGTGTCGAACTCCGAGATCGGCAGGTTGAGGATGCGGGCGATGAGCTTGCGGCGGGTGGAGAGCACGACGCCCTCACCCGCGCGTTGCAGCAGGAAGTGCTGGACGCCGTTCAGCACCCCTGCGACGATGACGAGCCCGACCAGCAGCCACACGAGCGTGCTGAGGGTGTTGCCCTGCTGCACCGCGGTGATGACCTGGTTGACCAGGAGTGGCTGCGCGAGCGAGGCCCCCGCCCCGAGGACGCTCAGCACGATGATCACGACCATCGCGGGCTTGTTCTCGAACAGGTAGGACAGCAGGCGACCGAACGTGGCGCGGGGGCCGTCGGAGGTCTTCGGGCGTGCGAAGGGGAAGCTCATCGTGTTCCTAGTTTCTGCCGTACTTCTTGTGCACTGCCTGTCGGCTGACACCGAGCAGCGTCGCGATCTCCTGCCACGAGGCGCCGGCGGTGCGGGCACGTCGCGCGGCGAGCTCTTCGGTCCGGTCGAGCTCACGGCGCAGTTCCCGCACGTTGGCGAGGGCGGAGAACGGGTCGTCCCCTGATGCTCCGGCCGCGAGGCTCGTGATGGTCGGTCGGTCCATGCCTGTCAACCTACATTGACGCACCGACATTCGTCAACCTGCGTTGACGGCGTCTCGCCGCGCAGTGGGGTCGCGCGCACGACGGACGGGAGGCCCGGTGCCAGCTGGCACCGGGCCTCCCGTCCCGCGGATGCGTCGCCGATCAGGCGTCGGCGATGTCCTTCGACTTCGTCTCGCGCACGAAGAGCAGCGCGACCAGCGTCACGACCGCGGCGATCGTCAGGTACAGGCCGACCAGGAAGATGTCGCCGTCCGGCTTCCAGAGCGCCAGCGCGATCGTCGGGGCGAGCGACGCACCGAGGATCGACGCGACGTTGTACGCGATGGCCGAGCCGGTGTACCGGACGTTCGTCGGGAACAGCTCGGGCAGCAGCGCACCCATCGGACCGAAGGTCAGTCCCATCAGCGAGAGCCCGACGATGAGGAACGTCACCACGGTGATCGGGCCGCTCGACGCCGCGAACCAGAACTGGAACGTCAGGCCGAACAGCGCGATGCCGATCGTGGTCGGGATGAGGGTCTTGCGGCGGCCGAACTTGTCGGCGAGCAACCCCGCGATCGGGGTGAAGATGCCGAAGAACACGACACCGATCATGAGCAGGGTCAGGAACTCGCCACGGGTGTACCCGAGGCCGACCTTGGGGACGAGTGCGCTCGCCTCGGAGCCGGTCGTGCCGTACGACAGGGTGAACGTCGTCATGAAGTAGAAGAGCACGTACGTGGCGACCATGCCGAACGTGCCGACGATGACGGCCCGCCACGAGGTGCGGAACACCCGACCGAGCGGGACCTTCGCGACCGTGCCGGACTCCTGCACACCGCGGAACACCGGCGACTCGACGAGCTTGAACCGCACGTACAGACCGATGATGACGAGCACGGCGGAGAGCAGGAACGGGATGCGCCAGCCCCACGCCTGGAAGTCGGCGTTCGGCGTGCCGTCGGCACCGGCGGGCATCGCCGCGTTGATCGCGATGAACAGGCCGTTGGCGAGCAGGAAGCCGATCGGGGCACCGAGCTGCGGCATCGAGCCGAACACGCCGCGCTTGCCCTTCGGTGCGTTCTCGGTCGCGAGCAGGGCCGCACCGGACCACTCGCCGCCGAGCCCGACGCCCTGGGCGAAGCGCATCACGGCGAGCAGGACCGGGGCCCAGACGCCGATGGTGTCGAACGTCGGCAGGCAGCCGATCAAGAACGTGGCGGTGCCCATCACGAGCAGCGACGCGACGAGGGTGGTCTTGCGGCCGATCCGGTCACCGAAGTGCCCGAAGATGATCGACCCGACCGGCCGGGCGAAGAACGCCAGGGCGAAGGTGACGAAGGACGACAGCTGCGAGGCCGTGGGGTCCTCGTTCGGGAAGAACAGCGTCGGGAAGACGAGCACCGCAGCGGTCGCGTAGACGTAGAAGTCGTAGAACTCGATCGACGTGCCGACGAGGCTCGCGATGACGACGCGGGAGCGTGGGTTGCCGGCGGGTGCCGGAGCGGAGGTGGGGGTTGCGGGTGCCGGGGCGGCGGTCATGACAGGGCGAGGTCTTCCGTGCTGCGTGCTCCCGGCGGAGAGCACGAGGATCCGGACGGCGGACACCGATCGGTTCGCGCGGGGTGGCGCGGGCACCGATCGGGTGCGTTCGGCTGAGGGGGGACCGCTTGTGACGGAAGCCCGATCATACGACAGATGTCGTCTGCCTGCGAATCAGCCCAGAGTCAGCTGGCCGCAGCGTCTGGCGCCTGCGCGCGCTCAGGCGCCTGCGCCGGCGCCCGCTTCGAGGTGCTCGGGCAGCTGGTGGCCCATCCGGTCGCGCTTGGTGTCGAGGTACCCGGCGTTCTGCGCCGAGATGCCGACGACGAGCGGCACGAGGGAGTCGACGGTGATGCCGTGCTCCTCGAGCTGGCGGCGCTTCTCCGGGTTGTTCGACAGCAGCCGGACCCGGGTGATGCCGAGGTCGGCGAGGATGCCCGCGGCGCCGCCGTAGGCTCGTGAGTCGGCGGGCAGGCCGAGCGCGAGGTTGGCGTCGAGGGTGTCGAGACCGTCCTCCTGCAGGCGGTAGGCCTTGAGCTTGTTGATGAGGCCGATGCCGCGGCCCTCTTGCCCGCGCAAGTAGATGACCACGCCGCCCTCGGCCGCGATCGTGTCGAGCGCGGCGTCGAGCTGGGGGCCGCACTCGCACTTCAGCGAGCCGAAGGCCTCACCGGTCAGGCACTCGGAGTGCACCCGGACGAGTGCGCCGTCGGTGGGCATCGAGCCGTCCGGCAGGGTGCCGATGATCGCGACGTGCTCCGCGCTCGTCACGAGGTCGCGGTAGGCGCGCATCTGGAAGGTGCCGTGGGTGGTCGGCACGTTCGTCGACACCTCGAACTTGACCGGGCTCCCCGGCGTGGGGGAGGTCAGCGCATCGGTCATGGGGTGCTCCGGTCGTTCGTGGGCCCGTCGTTCCCGAGCCCGGGTGTCGCGTCGTGCTGCTGCTGCTGGCGGTCGTGCTGGTTCTGGTTCTGGTGCTGCGGATGCTGCGGTCGGGCTCGGACCAGCAGGTCGGGGCCGAGGCTGGTGGTCGATAGTACGTCCAACCGCCGACGGTCGGAGATGCTTCCCACCCCCAGGTCGTCGAGGGCGACCCGGGGGCCGCCGAGCAGCACCGGGGCGATGTACACCAGGTACTCGTCGACGAGTCCGGCGGCGATGAGCGCCGAGGCGACCGTGGGGCCACCCTCGACGAACACCGAGTGCACCCCGTGCCCGCGCAGGGCACCGAGCGAGGTGGCCAGGTCGTGTCCGGGCAGGGTGACGAGCCCCCGCGGGTGCCGACGGACGGCGGCGTCGGCCGGCACCGGGCGGTCGCCGAGCACCACGGCGAGCGGCTGGTCGGCGAGCAGTTCGCCGGCGTCCCCGCGCGCGGTCAGGCTCGGGTCGTCGGCCAGGACGGTGCCGATGCCGACGAGGATCGCGTCGTGGGCTGCGCGCTGTTCGTGCACGTGCTGCCGTGCGGCGGCGCCGGTGATCCACTTGCTCGTGCCGTCGGCAGCGGCGGCGCGCCCGTCCAGGCTGGACGCCCACTTGACGGTGACCCACGGTCGGCCGAGACGGACCGAGAGCAGCCAGCGTTCGAGGAACGCCTCGGCCTGGTCGGCCAGGACGCCGGAGACGACCTGGACCCCGGCGGCACGGAGACGGTCGGCGCCGCCGTGCACGTCGGCTCCGGGGTCGTCGATCGCGTACACGACCCGGGCGATCCCGGCGTCGAGCAGGGCCACGGCGCACGGCCCCGTGCGGCCGACGTGGTTGCAGGGTTCGAGGGTGACGACCGCCGTCGCGCCGCGCAGCAGTGCCGGGTCGACCTTGGCCATCGCGTCGACCTCGGCGTGCGGGGTGCCGGCGCCCTTGTGCCACCCCTCGGCGAGGACCTCGCCGGTGGGGGAGAGGATCACGGCGCCGACGCGGGCGTGGTCGCCGACGACGGGCCCGAGGGCCGCGAGTTCGAGCCCGCGGCGCATCGCCCGGACCTCGGTGGGTCGTGCCGTGTCGCTCACGGGCCGAGCCTACCGGCGGTGGTTGGGTGACACGTCACCACGGTTGTGAACGCGTTCAGGCGACGGGCCAGGGGAGCTCGGAGGCTGGGGTGCCGTCGGCGCGTCGCAGTGCGGTCCACGCCGCGGTCGGGCCGCCGTCCCGGTCCGGCACCCGGGCTGCGCCGAGGCCCGTGAACGAGAACCCGGCCGCACGGGCGACCGCTGCCGACGCTGCGTTGCCCTCGTAGCACTCCCAGTAGACGTCCGGCGCACCCTGCTCGAACGCCCAGTCGACCACGAGCCGGACGGCGTCGTGCATGAGTCCGGCACCGCGCGCGGACGGTGCGAGCCAGAACCCGAGGTCACGACCGGCGGTGCGGTAGCTGATGATGCCCGCGAGCCACGTCGAACCGGCCGGTCGGATCGCCCACGTGTACTCGCGGTCCGAGGCCCACCCCGGTCCGACCAGGGCGTCGACGAAGGTCCGGGCGTCCTGCTCGCGGTACGGCGTCGGCACCGTCGTCCACCGGACGATCTCCGGGTCCTGGCAGGCCTCGGTGATCGCGGCGGTGTCGGCGCGGGTGGGCAGGTCGAGCCGGACCCGTGCGGACTCGAGCGTGACGGGTTGCACGGTCAGCCGCGCGATCGCGGGACGAACCCGATGCGGTCGTAGACGCGGGCCAGGGTCTCCTGCGCGATCGACTCGGCGCGGTCGGCGCCGACGGCGAGCAGCCGGTCGAGCTCCGCCGGGTCGTCGAGCAGTTCGAGCGTGCGGGCGCGGACCGGTTCGAGCTCGGCCACGACGGCGTCGGCGACCTCGGCCTTCAGGTCGCCGTAGCCCTTGCCGGCGAACGACTCCTCGAGCGCGGCGATCGAGGTGCCGGTGAACGCCGACAGGATCGACAGCAGGTTCGTCACACCGGGCTTCGTCTGGCGGTCGGCCCGGATCTCGCGCTCGGCGTCAGTGACGGCAGACTTGATCTTCTTCGCGGTGCGCTTCGGGTCGTCGAGCAGGCGGATGAGGCCGTTGTCCGACGCTGCGGACTTGCTCATCTTGCTGGTCGGGTCCTGCAGGTCGTAGATGCGCGCGGTCTCGGTCAGGATGCGTGCCTCGGGCGTGACGAAGGTGTCACCGAACCGCGAGTTGAAGCGTCCGGCCAGGTCGCGCGTGAGTTCCACGTGCTGGCGCTGGTCGTCCCCGACCGGCACGACCTTGGTGTCGTAGAGCAGGATGTCCGCGGCCATCAGGATCGGGTAGGTGAAGAGCCCGACCGACGCGGCCTCGGCGCCCTGGCGTGCCGACTTGTCCTTGAACTGGGTCATCCGGCTCGCCTCGCCGAAGCCGGTCAGGGTGTTCAGCACCCAGGCGAGCTCGGCGTGGGCGGGCACGTGCGACTGCACGAACAGCGTCGCCTTGGACGGGTCGATGCCCGACGCGATGTACTGCGCAGCGGTGGCCCGGGTGTTCGCGCGGAGCTCGGCCGGGTCCTGCGGCGAGGTGATGGCGTGCATGTCGACGACGCAGTAGATGGCGTCGTAGTCGTCGAGCAGGGTCCTCCACTGCATGAGCGCCCCGACGTAGTTGCCGAGGTGCAGCGATCCGGCGGACGGCTGGATGCCCGAGAAGATGCGGGTCTTGGTCATGGTGGTGCTCCGGTGCGTCAGGTGAAGCGAGAGAAGAGGGGTCAGAGTTCGTAGTCGACGACCACGGGGGCGTGGTCGGACCATCGCTGGTCGTACGCCGCGGCGCGGTCGACCGTGTACTCCGTGACCTTGGCGGCCAGGTCGGGCGTCGCCATCTGGTAGTCGATGCGCCAACCGGTGTCGTTGTCGAACGCCTGCCCGCGCCACGACCACCACGTGAACGGGCCGTCGACGTCGCCGGCCTGGGCGCGACCCACGTCGACCCATCCGAGCCCGGGGCCCGTGGAGCCGTCGGCACCCTCGACCGGTTCGCCGTCGGCGCCGAAGAACCGCGAGAAGTAGGCACGCTCGCGCGGCAGGAAGCCGGCTCGCTTGACGTTGCCCTTCCAGTTCTTGATGTCGCGCTCGTCGTGCCCGACGTTCAGGTCACCGACGACGACCGCGAGCGGGTTGTGCGCCCGGAGTGCCGGCAGCCGCTCGGTCATGGCGTCGAGGAACTTCCACTTCTCGTCCTGCTTCGGGGTGTCGACCTCGCCCGAGTGCACGTAGGTGGAGACGACGGTGACGGTCGTGCCGCCGATCTCGTAGTCGGCCTCGAGCCAGCGGCCGGCCGAGTCGAAGTCGTCCGGGCCGAGCGCGACGCGGTGGATCTGGGCCGAGTGACGCGAGGCGATGGCGACGCCGGCCCGGCCCTTCGCGGTCGCCGGGTCGTGCACGATGTCCCACTCGTCGCCGAGCAGCGCCGCCAGGTCGTCGCTCGACGCGCGCACCTCCTGCAGGGCCAGCACGTCGACGTCGCGGGTGGCGAGCCAGTCGCCCATGCCCTTGCGGAAGGCGGCGCGGACGCCGTTCACGTTGACGGATGCGAGGCGCAGGCGTGTCATGCAGAACACCTTATCGGCGGGTGCCGACAGCCCTGGACGCCCCCGACAGACGGACGGGAGGCCCGTGGCTGCGCAGCCACGGGCCTCCCGTCCGTCTGGTGGTCGCGTGCAGGACGCGACCTGCGCGATCAGGCCGCGTCGTGGTCCGTCTTCAGGAACTCGACCAGGCTGTCCGCGGTGGTCTCGGCGTCGTCGCCCGAGACGGTGAGGGTGACCTCGTCGCCGTTCTCGATGCCGAGCCCGAGCAGGGCGAGGATGCTGCCGGCGTTCCCGGACTTGTCGCCCTTGGCGATCGTGACCTGGTGCCCCGACGCCGTCACGGTCTGGACGAAGAGGGATGCGGGGCGAGCGTGCAGGCCGGATGCGCTGGCGACGGTCACGGTGCGGGTGGCTTCGGACATCGATGTACTCCTGTCGATGGGTGGTTGGCTCATGCTAGCGAGCACTGGGTGGGCGGGAACGGGGCACGGTCAGGGTCGGCCGGGCCAGAAGACCTCGGTGCCGGCGGCCTCGACCTCGCGGACCAGGTCGAGGTTGACGGCAGGGTCGGTGATGATCGTGTCGATCGCGGCGAGCGGGGCGACGCGACCGAACTCCTCGCGGCCGAACTTGGTGTGGTCGGCGAGCAGGATGCTCCGTCGGGCGGACTTGATCATCGCGCTCTTCACGGCGGCCTCGGCCATGTTGTGGGTCGTCAGGCCGCGCTCCGGCGTGATGCCGTTGATGCTGATGAAGGCGACGTCGACGCTGACCATGCCGATGAGCTGGTGCGTCCAGGTGCCGACGCCGGCCAGAGAGTCACTGCGGATGTTGCCGCCGAGCAGGTGCAGGTCGATGCCCGGGCGGTTCGCGACGGCGGTGGCGACGGGGAGCGAGTGCGTGACGACGGTCAGCCCGCGGTCGGTCGGCAGCAGCTCGGCCAGGCAGATGGTCGAGGTGCCGGCGTCGATCATGATCGAGCCGTTCTCGGGTAGTTCGGCCAGGGCGGCCTCGGCGATGACCATCTTCTCGGTCTGGTTGATGCCGCCACGGTCGCCGACGCCGGGGTGCAGGGTGATGCGCTCGACAGGGATCGCGCCGCCGTGCGCGCGCCGGACGAGGCCGCGGCGCTCGAGGCTCGTCAGGTCGCGGCGGATGGTCTCGGGCGTGACGGCGAGCAGCTCGGCCAGGTCCTTGACGTCCACCCGGCCCTGCGCGCGCGCCTGCTCGACGATGCGCTGGTGGCGTTCTGGTGCGTACATCGGACCTCGTCGTCTCGGGTCGGAACGGAACGGACATGCTCGGGCACGACATCCGCGATGTCGCCCCCTGCGTTCGATCCGCCAGACGCAAACGGGCATCTGTTTCTGTATTTTTATCCCCGGATGTGTTTGTTTGTCAACGCGAAGCGGGGTAGTGTGCTGATCAACCGCACGGGCGTGGTCTGTTCCCGTGTCGTGTGCACCGAACGATCCACCCCACCGCAAGCGCGTGTGAGATGAAGGAGTCTCGAATGTCCGAACTGCTCGGCACCGGCGTCGGCCGTGGCGTTGCCCACGGCCCCGTGCTCCGGATGGCTGACCCGCTCGGCGAACCGTCGAAGGACGCCCTGGTGGGCTCGGCGGACGACGCGAAGCAGGCCGTGCACGACGCACTGGCCGCCGTGGCGGACGACCTCAACAAGCGCGGACAGCTCGCCGGTGGCGACGCCCAGGCCGTGCTCGAGGCCCAGGCGCTCATGGCGCAGGACCCGACGCTCCTCGACGACGTGCACACCCGCATCGACGGTGGCACCAACGCCGAGCGTGCCGTGTACGAGGCGTTCGCCCAGTTCCGCGACCTGCTCGTCGGCATGGGCGGCTACATGGGGGAGCGCGCGGCCGACCTCGACGACGTCGCCCAGCGCATCATCGCCAAGCTCCGCGGCGTGCACGCCCCCGGCGTCCCCGAGTCGGACACCCCCTTCGTCCTCGTCGCCCGCGACCTCGCCCCGGCGGACACCGCGCTGCTCGACCTCGAGAAGGTCCTGGCGCTCGTCACCCGTGACGGCGGGCCGACCTCGCACACCGCGATCCTCGCCCGTGCCAAGGGCATCACCGCCATCGTCGGCGTGACCGGCGCGGACGACCTGACCGACGGCCAGTCCGTCGTCGTGGACGCCATCGCCGGCACGGTCGTCACCGACCCCGACGCCGCACTGGTCGCGGACGTCGAGCGCCGCATCGCTGACCGCCTCGCCGCGGCCGCTGCGCCGCTCACCGCCGGTGCCCTCGCCGACGGCCACGTCGTGCCCCTGCTCGCGAACCTCGGCAGCCCCGCCGACGCCGCCGGCGCCGTTGCTCTCGGTGCGGAGGGCGTGGGGCTCTTCCGCACCGAGTTCCTCTTCCTCGACTCGCCGAAGGCCCCCACGGTCGACGAACAGACCGAGTCGTACCGCCAGCTGCTCGCGGCGTTCCCCGGCAAGAAGGTCGTCGTGCGCGCGCTCGACGCCGGCGCCGACAAGCCCCTGCCGTTCCTCACCGACAAGGACGAGGAGAACCCGGCCCTCGGGCGCCGCGGCCTGCGTGCCCTGCGGAACCACCCCGAGGTCCTGCGCGACCAGCTGACCGCGCTCGCCCAGGCCGACGCCGCGACCGAGGCCGACCTGTGGGTCATGGCCCCGATGGTCGCCGACGCCGAGGAGACCGAGTACTTCGTCACCCTGGCCCGCGAACTCGGCATCCGCACCGCGGGTGTCATGGCCGAGGTGCCGTCGCTCGCACTGATGGCCGAGCAGGTGTTCCAGAACGCCGACTTCGTGTCGATCGGCACGAACGACCTGACCCAGTACACGATGGCCGCCGACCGCATGCTCGGCACCGTCGCGTCGTACCAGGACCCGTGGCACCCCGCCGTCCTGCGCCTCGTCGCGCAGCTCGGCACCGCCGGAGCCACGGCCGGCAAGGCCGTCGGGATCTGCGGCGAGGCAGCAGCCGACCCGCTGCTCGCCGTCGTCCTGGTCGGCCTCGGCGCCACGACCCTCTCCATGACCCCCGCGGCCCTGGCCGACGTGCGCGCCGAACTCGGTCGCTACACGCTCGAACAGGCCCGCGAGATGGCGACGGCGGCACTCGCCGCGAGCACGGCGGCGGCCGCGAAGTCCGCTGCCGCGTCCGCGGTGCACGCCGCCTGACCCACCACCCCCAGCACCACCCCTCCCAGCACCACGCAGCAGCTCCACCACACAGAAAGTCACCGCACATGACAACGTCGTCCGTTGCAGCGCCCGACGCACCCGCGAAGTCGCGGGGCGGCGGACGCGTCGCCGTTCAGAAGTTCGGCACGTTCCTCTCCGGCATGGTCATGCCCAACATCGCGATCTTCATCGCGTGGGGCATCATCACCGCCTTCTTCATCGAGACCGGCTGGACGCCCGTCGGCGTCCTCGGCGGGTTCGGTGAGACGGCCGGCGTCGCCAACCCCGGCCTCGTCGGCCCGATCCTGACCTACCTGATCCCGCTCGCGATCGCCATCCAGGGCGGCCGGATGGTCTACGACACCCGCGGTGCGGTCGTCGGTTCGATCATGACCATGGGCGTCATCATCGGCGCCAACGGCACCACGATGATCCTCGGCGCGATGATCTGCGGGCCGCTCGGTGCCTACCTGATCAAGCAGATCGACAAGATCTGGGACGGCAAGATCAAGCCCGGCTTCGAGATGCTCGTCAACAACTACGCGGCCGGGATCCTGGGCTTCGCCCTCGCGATGGTCGGCTTCTTCTGGCTCGCGCCGCTGTTCAAGCTCATCGCCGAAGGCCTCGGCGACATGGTGGACTTCCTCGTGCAGCACTCGCTCCTGCCGATCGCCAGTGTCATCATCGAGCCGGCCAAGGTGTTCTTCCTGAACAACGCCATCAACCACGGTGTGCTCGACCAGCTCGGGGCCGACCAGGTGAAGGAGTCGGGCAAGAGCATCCTCTTCCTGCTCGAGGCGAACCCCGGCCCCGGCCTCGGTCTGCTGCTCGCCTTCACCTTCTTCGGTGTCGGCATCGCCCGCTCGACCGCTCCCGGCGCGATCATCATCCAGTTCTTCGGTGGCATCCACGAGATCTACTTCCCGTACGTGCTGCAGAAGCCGGTCCTGTTCATCGCCGTCATCCTCGGTGGTGCCACGGGTGTCGCCACGAACGTCGCGTTCCAGTCCGGCCTCGTCGCCCCGGCGTCGCCCGGCTCGATCTTCGCGGTGCTCGGCGCCACGGAGCGCAACAGCTTCCTCGGCGTGATCCTGTCGGTCATCCTGTCCGCCGCGGTGTCGTTCGCGGTCTCGTCCTTCTTCCTCCTCGCCAGCCGCAAGCGCGACCTGGCGAACGGTGGCGGTGACATGAGCGCCGCCATGGCGAAGCTCCAGGCCAACAAGGGCCGCGACGTCAACTCGGCGACCGCCGGCCTGCTCGGCAACAACTCCCCGGCCAACGAGGAAGAGGCCGAGGCCTCCCTCGGCGGCGTCGGCTCGGCCAGCACGGCGACGGCGACGAAGGTCCAGAACCTGGTCTTCGCCTGCGACGCCGGCATGGGCTCGAGTGCGATGGGCGCCAGCGTCCTGCGCAACAAGATCAAGAAGGCGGGCATCGAAGGGGTCACGGTCTCCAACAAGGCGATCGCGAACCTGTCCGGTGACGAGGACCTGATCATCACGCAGGAAGAACTGACGGACCGCGCGAAGCAGAAGAACCCGAACGCGCAGCACGTGTCGGTCGGCAACTTCATGAACGCTCCGCAGTACGACCAGGTCGTCGAGCAGCTGAAGAACCAGTAACGCCACAACCAGTAACGAAGTGCAGTATCGGAGGGGACGGGGCCGACCCGTCCCCTCCATCTCGTCCTCAACACAAGGAGAACCCCCGATGCCCGTCCTGCAGGAGAGCCAGATCCGCATCCACACCGAGGACACCGCGCCGACCAAGTCGGAAGCGATGAAGGAGGCGGCCGAGATCCTCGAGGCTGCGGGCGCGGTCACGGCCGACTACTACCCGGCCATGCTCGAGCGTGAGAAGAGCGTGTCCACCTACATGGGCAACTTCCTCGCCATCCCGCACGGCACCAACGACGCGAAGGACGCGATCAAGTCGTCCGCCCTGTCGTTCATCCGCTACGCCAGCCCGATCGACTGGGACGGCAACCCCGTGCGCTTCGTCGTCGGCATCGCCGGCGTGAACAACGAGCACCTCGACATCCTGTCGAAGATCGCGATCGTGTTCTCCGACGAGGACGAGGTCCAGAAGCTCACCGACGCGGCCGACACCGCTGCGATCCTCTCGATCCTCGGCGAGGTCAACGAGTGAGCACCAGCACCGCCGTCCACTTCGGCGCCGGCAACATCGGCCGTGGCTTCGTCGGGCTCCTGCTCCACGAGGCCGGGTACGAGGTCGTCTTCGCCGACGTCGCCGCCCCGCTCATCGACGCCCTGGCCGCAGCCGACTCGTACACCGTGCACGAGGTCGGGGCCGGCGCCCAGGACCACGAGGTCACGAACTTCCGCGCGCTGAACAGCGCCCAGGACGAGGACGGCGTGGTCGCCGAGATCGCGAAGGCCGCCATCGTCACGTGCGCCGTCGGCCCGAACGTCCTGAAGTTCATCGCCCCGGTCATCGCCCGCGCGCTCGTCGCCCGCGACGCGGACGCCGCACCGATCGCCGTCATGGCGTGCGAGAACGCCCTCAACGCCACGGACCGCCTGCGCGAGTTCATCGTCGCCGCCCTGCCCGAGGACGGCCGCGACGCCGCCCTGGCCAAGGCCGTCTTCGCGAACACCGCCGTCGACCGCATCGTGCCCGCGCAGCCCGAGGGCGGCGGACTCGATGTGACCGTCGAAACCTACTTCGAGTGGGCCATCGACCGCACGCCGTTCGGTGGGAACGAGCCGGAGATCCCCGGCGCGCACTACGTCGACGGCCTCGCGGCGTCGATCGAGCGGAAGCTCTTCACGGTGAACACCGGGCACGCCACCGTCGCGTACCACGGCTTCGTCGCCGGGGCCGACAAGATCTCGGACGCCATCGCGATCCCCGCCGTGCGCTCCGAGCTCGAGTCCGTGCTCGCCGAGACGAGCGACCTGCTCATCCGCCGGCACGAGCTCGACCCCGAGGTGCACCGCGCGTACGTGCAGGCGATCATCGGCCGGTTCGAGAACCCGCACCTGCCCGACACGGTGACCCGCGTCGGCCGTCAGCCGCTCCGCAAGCTGTCGCGCGACGAGCGGTTCGTCTCGCCCGCCGCCGCGCTGGCCGAGGACGGCACCGAGCCGACCGCGCTCCTCGACGCGATGGCCGCGGCGCTCCGCTTCGACGTCGCGGACGACGAGCAGAGCGTCGAACTGCAGGCGCTGTTGGCGTCGGACGCGTCCGACGCGGACGTCGCCACGCAGATCACCGGTCTCGCCGCGGAGCACCCGCTGCACGCCGCGTTCACCGAGCGGATCCGGTCCGCGCGCGCCTGATGACGTCCGCAAGGGCGGCTTGACGACGTCCGCACGGACGGACGGGAGGCCCGTCACCAGCTGGTGACGGGCCTCCCGTCCGTTCCGGGGTCGCGACGCGTACCGTCGCCCGCATGACGAAGCACTGGGTGGCCCCACGGTTCGGCGGCAGCGAAGTCCTGGAGTACGTCGAGGCGGAGGTGCCGGTACCCGGCCCCGGCGAGGTCACCATCACCGTCCGCGCCGCCGGCATGAACCCCGCAGACACCAAGCACACCCGCCAGGGCGACCCCGCGGACCTGCCCATCGCCGTCGGCTACGAGGTCGCCGGCGTCCTGTCCGCCGTCGGCCCCGACACCGAGATCGCCTCCGGTGGGGGAACGGTCGGCGATGAGGTCCTCGCGTTCCGCGTCAGCGGTGGCTGGGCCGAGTCGGTCACGGTGCCCGCGGCCGACGTCTTCGCGAAGCCCGCTTCGCTCGGCTTCCCGGAGGCCGCCAACCTGCTCCTCGCCGGCTCGACCGCCGCCGACATGCTCCGCGTCACCCGCGCCGAGGGGCGCGACACCGTCCTGGTGCACGGCGCCTCGGGCGCGGTCGGCGTCAGCCTGCTCCAGCAGCTGCGGCTGCTCGGCGCCCGCGTCATCGGCACCGCGTCGGAGCGTGGTGCGGACGTCGTGCGACGCTTCGGTGGCGAGTGGGTCGCGTACGGCGACGGACTGGAGGCGCGTGTCCGTGATCTCGCACCCTCCGGCATCGACGTGGCACTGGACTGCGTCGGCACCGACGAGGCCGTCGACGTCTCGCTCGCGTTGGTCGCGGACCGGTCACGGATCGTGACGATCGCCGCGCAGGCGCGGGCCGCATCGGACGGCATCGCCGCGGTGGGCGGCGCACAGCCGGCCAGCAAGGCGTTCCGTGACTCGGTGCGGCAGCGGCTCATCGACCTCGCCGGCGCCGGACAGCTCGAGGTGCCGGTGGCGCGGACCTTCCCGCTGGCGGAGGCGAAGGCGGCGGCGGAGCTGCTGGAGTCCGGGCACCCCGGGGGCAAGCTCGCGCTCCTGCCCTGACAGTGTCGTCGGGCCAGGTCCTCGGGCGGGTCAGGTGTCGTCCGGGCGGATGACGCTCACCTGTGCGGGCGAGTGCCACACTCTGTGTGTACCGACAGCCGCGCCGGAAGGAACCCACCGATGAGCGACCAGCACCCGCCCCGTGACCCGTACGGCCAGCAGCAGGGCCCGTACGGACAGCAGCCGTGGGGGCAGCAGCCTCCGGGGCAGTACGGGCAGCCCGGTCCGGGTCGAGCGAGTGGTGGGAGGTCCGAGCCACCGCTCTGGGCACCCTGGTACGGCATCCCCTTCCCCCAGGCGTTCTTGCGCTTCTGGAAGAAGTACGTGCGCTTCGACGGTCGGGCCAGTCAGTCGGAGTACTGGTTCTGGGCGCTCTGGTACCTGATCGGTTCGGCTGCCGCCGGCATCATCGGGAGCGGGTTCGACGTGCTGCCGTTCGTCGACGACGGTTCGGACGGCCTCGGCAGTCTCTGGAGCCTGGCCTGCGCACTCGGCTTCATCGCGTTGACCGTGCGCCGGCTGCACGACGTCAACCTCAGCGGCCTGCTCGCCCTGCTGTTCATCATCCCGCCGATCGGCATCCTGTTCTCGTTGATCATCGGCCTGATGTCGTCGAACCCGCAGGGGCAGCAGTACGACCGTCCGCTGCAGGGGTGACGCGGTACCGGTTCTGACCGCCGCTCAGGAGTTCTGGTTGACTCGACCGTGAACATCAGCCAACACTCGAGGGGGACCACGTGAGCGACCAGTACCCGCAGGATCCGAACAACCAGCCGAACGCCCAGTTCGGCGGCGCACCGCAGTACAGCCAGCAGCCGCCGACCGGACCGAACGGCGAACCGCCGCTCTGGGCACCGTGGTACGGGATCTCGTTCGGCAAGGCCGTCGGCCGCTTCTTCAAGAAGTACGCCACGTTCAGCGGTCGTGCCAGCCGGAGCGAGTTCTGGTGGTGGTACCTCGCCAACGCGATCGTGGTCATCGTCCTCAGCATCCTGTACGGCATCGGTATCGGCACCTCGGAGCGCTCGACGGTGTCGATGTCGACCGCGACGTCCACCAGTGTCCAGTCGACCGTCACCGAGCCGTCGGCGCTGTTCGTCATCTCGGGCATCCTGTTCCTGCTCTGGGGCCTCGCGATCATCGTTCCGACGCTCGCCCTCGGCTGGCGCCGGCTGCACGATGCGAACCTCCCCGGTGCGCTGTGGATCATCGCGATCTTCGTCGGCATCGTCGGCATCGTCTTCGGCCTGCTGCCCTCGAACCCGCAGGGCGCGCGCTTCGACCGTCCGCAGGGCGCCCGATGACCGAGAGCACGCAGCAGTGGGCGCCCCCGCAGCAGCCCGGTCAGCAGACCGACGCCGCGGGGACGCAGCCGCGATGGGCCCCGTGGTACGGGATCTCGTTCCCGAAGGCAGTTGCGCGCTTCTTCGCGAAGTACGCCACGTTCAG
The DNA here is from genome assembly GCF_003234695.1 of Curtobacterium sp. MCLR17_042. Taxonomy (NCBI): domain Bacteria; kingdom Bacillati; phylum Actinomycetota; class Actinomycetes; order Micrococcales; family Microbacteriaceae; genus Curtobacterium; species Curtobacterium sp. MCLR17_042. The sequence continues at coordinate 140,964 of NZ_QKTD01000002.1, read as the reverse complement.
CGGCCGTGCGAGCCGGAGTGAGTTCTGGTGGTGGTTCCTGGCGAACACGATCGTCACCGGGGCACTCGTCACCATCGGGACGGTCATCCGCCTCACCACGCTCAACAGCCGGACCGTCGACTACTACGGCAACGAGATCACCGTCGTCGACCCGGTCCCGCCGGTCTTCTGGGTCGTGCTCGTCCTGCTGGCGCTCTGGGGTCTCGCGACCCTGGTGCCGTCGCTCGCCCTCGGCTGGCGACGCCTGCACGATGCGAACCTCTCCGGGGCACTCTGGATCATCGCGCTGTTCATCGGCATCGCCGGCATCGTCTTCGGGCTGCTGCCGTCGAACCCGCAGGGCGCGCGGTACGACCGGCCCGGGGTCGGTCGATGAGCAACGACGGGACGCCGCAGTGGGGTCAGCCGGGTGGCGGTCAGCCTCAGGGGCAGCCGGGCTCCGGTGACCAGCCTGCTCACGGGCAGCCGGGTTACGGGCAGCAGCCTGGCTACGGCGAGCAGCCTGGGTACGGGCAGCAGCCTGGCTACGGCGAGCAGCCTGGGTACGGGCAGCAGCCCGGTTACGGGCAGCAGCCCGGCTACGGACAGCAGCCGTACCAGCAGTACGCCCAGCCGTACGTCGGTGGGTACCCGCAGCTGGCAGAGCCGATACCGGTCGACGCGGACGGCGTTCCGCCGCTCTGGGCCCCCTGGTACGGCATCGGGTTCCTCGACGCGTTCCTCCGGTTCTTCAAGAAGTACGCCCGCTTCGACGGCCGTGCCGGTCGCAGTGAGTACTGGTACTGGTTCCTGGCCAACGCCATCGTCACGATCGTGCTCTACGGGGGCTTCATCGCCCTGCTGATCGCCACCAGCCCGTCGACCACGGTCGTGGACGACTACGGGTACTCGCGCGACGTGTCGGGGGCGCCCTCACCGCTCGCCTTCGTGCTGCTCGGGCTCTTCGGGCTCTGGTGGCTCGCCACCCTCGTGCCGAACCTGGCACTCGCGTGGCGCCGGCTCCACGACGCGAACCTGCCGGGCCCGCTCTGGCTCGTGTCGCTCATCGCGAGCCCCGCCGCCATCGTGTTCGGCTGCCTGCCGTCGAACCCGGCCGGTGCGCAGTACGACCGCCCCGACCTGCGGTAGCTCCACGGACGAGAACAGCCCGCCCCATGCGTCGAGCGTGGGGCGGGCTGTTCGTGTGTCGGTGGGCTCAGACGACCCGGAGGCGGACGAGCGCGCCGTCGACCACCAGGTCACGCACGGTGGCCGACGGGTCGGCGATCTGGAAGCGCAGGGCGCCGCCCGGCTGCTCGAACCACGGCTGGACGAAGCGGACGTTCACCAGGAATGGCCGGTCGACGACGTAGCGGTGGGTCTCCGGCGAGGAGGTCACGTGCGGGGGCAGTGACCGGCTGGGCAGCGGGGTGTCGAGCGGGTGCAGCAGGTAGCCGTCCGGGCCACCGATGCGGTCGACGGGGACACCGGCCGGGATCTGGATGGTCAGCCCCTGCTCGCCGGCCTGCGCGACCTGCTGCGCGAGCTGCGGGTAGGTCGACGCCGCGCGGTCGCGGAGCCCCTCAAGCTCGTGGCGGGGGATGTCGCGCGGCTCCGGGAACGGACGGTTCAGGAACCGGCGCAGCATCTCGACCGCGTCGTCCTCGCCCGTGGCCTGCGCGAGACGCCGAGCCGTGCCGTAGTCGACGACCTCGAGCGCGTAGCCGGAGGCGTCGGTCTGGACGATGCGGAGCGCCCCCTCGACCGGCGGTTCGTGCAGGGTCTCGCCGGGGAGCTGCACGTACCGGGTCGTGTAGCCGAGCTGGTCGAGGATGGGGCGGGTGTCCGCGAACGTCATGGTCGGGAGCCTATCGGTCGACGTGGTGCTGGGCCTTGGACGGAGCCGGGACTACGCGCGGCCGCGCATGATCGCCTGCTTGACCTCGGAGATCGCCTTCGTCACCTGGATGCCACGGGGGCACGCGTCGGTGCAGTTGAAGGTCGTGCGGCAGCGCCAGACGCCTTCCTTGTCGTTGAGGATGTCGAGACGGACGTTCGCGGCGTCGTCGCGGGAGTCGAAGATGAACCGGTGTGCGTTCACGATCGCAGCGGGGCCGAAGTACTGCCCATCGGTCCAGAACACCGGGCAGGACGACGTGCACGCGGCGCAGAGGATGCACTTCGTGGTGTCGTCGAAGCGGGCGCGGTCGGCGACGGACTGCACACGCTCCTTGCCGGGCGTCGGGGCCGACGAGGACTGCAGGAACGGCTGCACCTCGCGGTAGCTCTGGAAGAAGGGCTCCATGTCGACGACGAGGTCCTTCTCGAGCGGCAGACCCTTGATCGCCTCGACGTAGATCGGCTTCGAGACGTCGAGGTCCTTGATCAGGGTCTTGCACGCCAGGCGGTTGCGACCGTTGATGCGCATCGCGTCGGAACCACACACGCCGTGTGCGCACGAGCGGCGGAAGGTCAGGGACCCGTCCTGCTCCCACTTGATCTTGTGCAGGGCGTCGAGGATGCGGTCGGTCGGCAGCATCATGACGTCGAAGTCCTGCCAGCGCGGCTCGTCGTCGACGTCGGGGTCGAAGCGACGGACGATGACCGTGACGGAGAAGGATCCGGGAGGGGCGTCTTGCACGGTGTCGGTGCGGGGTGCCTCGGAGACCAGGGTGTCGGTCATCTCAGTACTTCCTCTCCATCGGCTGGTACCGCGTGATGACGACGGGCTTCCAGTCGAGCGTGATGTGGTCGTCGGCGAGTGACGAGTGCGGGTCGCCCGTCAGGTACGCCATGGTGTGCTGCATGTAGTTCTCGTCGTCGCGCTTCGGGTAGTCGTCGCGCATGTGGCCGCCGCGGCTCTCCTTGCGGTTGCGCGCGGAGTAGACGACGACCTCGGCCAGGTCGAGCAGGAACCCGAGCTCGACGGCCTCGAGCAGGTCGGTGTTGAACCGCTTGCCCTTGTCCTGCACGGAGACCTGCATGAAGCGGTTGCGGAGCGTGTGCAGCGTCTCGGTGACGCGGGCGAGCGACTCGTCCGTGCGGAACACCTGGGCGTTCTTGTCCATCTCCTCCTGCAGTTCCTTGCGGAGGGCGGAGACGCGCTCGGTGCCGGTCGAGGCACGGAGCTGGTCGAGCATGCCGCGGACGCCGGCCGCCGGGTCTTCCGGCAGGGGGAGGAACTCGGCGGTCTGGACCCACTCGGCCGCGTTGTTGCCCGAGCGCTTGCCGAAGACGTTGATGTCGAGCAGCGAGTTGGTGCCGAGGCGGTTGGAGCCGTGCACGGAGACGCAGGCGCACTCGCCGGCGGCGTACAGGCCGGGGACGACGGTGGTGTTGTCGTACAGGACCTCGGCCTTGACGTTCGTCGGGATCCCGCCCATCGCGTAGTGTGCGGTCGGCATGACGGGCACCGGCTCGACGACCGGGTCGACGCCGAGGTACGTGCGGGCGAACTCGGTGATGTCCGGCAGCTTCGTCTCGAGGACCTCGGCCCCCAGGTGCGTGCAGTCGAGCAGCACGTAGTCCTTGTTCGGTCCGGCACCCCGACCCTCGGCCACTTCCTGCACCATGCAGCGCGCGACGATGTCACGCGGTGCGAGGTCCTTGATGGTGGGGGCGTACCGCTCCATGAAGCGCTCGCCCGAGGCGTTCCGGAGGATCGCGCCCTCGCCACGGGCACCCTCGGTCAGCAGGATGCCGAGCCCGGCGAGTCCGGTCGGGTGGAACTGGAAGAACTCCATGTCCTCGAGCGGCAGGCCCTTGCGCCACACGATGCCGACGCCGTCGCCGGTCAGGGTGTGCGCGTTCGAGGTGGTCTTGTACATCTTGCCGAAGCCGCCGGTCGCGAAGATCATCGCCTTGGCGTGGAAGACGTGCAGCTCACCGGTCGCGAGCTCGAACGCGACGACGCCGGCCGGCTGCTGGCGGGTGACACCGTCGTCACCGACGACGTCGACCATGATGAGGTCGAGCGCGTAGAACTCGTTGTAGAACTCGACGCCGAGCTTCACGCAGTTCTGGAACAGCGTCTGCAGGATCATGTGCCCGGTGCGGTCGGCGGCGTAGCAGGCCCGGCGGACCGGGGACTTGCCGTGGTCGCGGGTGTGCCCACCGAAACGGCGCTGGTCGATCTTGCCCTCGGGCGTGCGGTTGAACGGCAGGCCCATGTTCTCGAGGTCGATGACGGCGTCGATCGCCTCTTTCGCGAGGATCTCGGCGGCGTCCTGGTCGACCAGGTAGTCGCCGCCCTTGATCGTGTCGAAGGTGTGCCACTCCCACGAGTCCTCTTCGACGTTCGCGAGGGCCGCGGCCATCCCGCCCTGCGCCGCACCGGTGTGCGACCGGGTGGGGTAGAGCTTCGAGATGACGGCCGTCTTCGCCTTCGGGCCGGCTTCGATCGCGGCTCGCATGCCCGCGCCTCCGGCGCCGATGATGACGATGTCGAACTGGTGGTGGTGGACGGTGGTCTCGGTCACAGGGGTCTTTCCGTAGACGGTGGGAACGCGGGCAGCAACGGTGGTGGTGCTACTGCGCCGGGCAGAAGGACGGCAGGTCGGCGGCAGCGGCGCCGGCGGGGCACGGGTCGAAGGTCCAGCAGACGAGGAGCCCGAGGACGATCAGCACGACGCAGGCGGCCAGGATCGCGACGAGGAGCGTCTTGCGGATGCCGGGCTTCGACACGTAGTCGTTGACGATCGTGCGCATGCCGTTCGAGCCGTGGATGAGGGCGAGGACCAGCATGAGCGAGTCCCAGACCTGCCAGAAGGGGTTGGCCCACTTGCCCGCGACGAAGGCGAAGTCGATCTGCTTGACGCCCTCGCCGGCCACCATGTTGACGAAGAGGTGGCCGAAGATCAGCACGACGAGCAGCACGCCCGAGGCGCGCATGTAGATCCAGCCCCACTTCTCCCAGTTGGTGGTGCTGCGGGCGGCCGCGGCCGAGCGGGGAGGTTCGACGATCTGCGTGGTCATCTTCGTGCCCCTCAGTTGAAGTCCGCGACGAGGTTCATGAGCTGGCGGGGCAGGAAGCCCGCGATCGCCACCGCCCACAGGACCATGACGATCCAGAACATGGCCCGCTGGTACTTCGGGCCCTTCGACCAGAAGTCGATCAGGATGATCCGCAGGCCGTTGAAGGCGTGGAACACGATGGCCATGACCAGCGCGATCTCCCCGAGGTTCATGATCGGGGTCTTGTACGTGCCGATGACCGCGTTGTACGCCTCGGGTGAGAGCCGCACGAGCGCCGTGTCGAGGATGTGCACGAGCAGGAAGAAGTAGATCGCGACGCCGGTGATGCGGTGGAGGACCCACGACCACATCCCGATCGAACCGCGGTAGAGCGTGCCCTGTGGCGTCCGAGAAGCCCGCGGGGCTTCGATCGAGACGTCGGGCACCGCGGTCGCCGTACCCCCGCCGGTGTGCTCAGCCATGAGCTCGTCCTTCCATAGGACGGGCTCGCCCGATCGGCGAGCCCTTGCCGTTCGTGTTCGTGTGGAACACGACCCATCCTATGCGCGGGCGCTGACCTTCTCGTCCCGACCTGCCCGGAGGCCCCGTCCGACGGGCGGCGCGCCGATGGTGCGGGCCGTGTCGTGGTGGTCGAGGAGCTGGTCGCCGACGGCCTCCCAGGTCGTGCCCTCGACCCGGAGCCGACCGGCGGAACCCATCCGCTCCGCCAGCGCGCGGTCGTGGTGCAGCCGCAGGACCGCGTGCCGCAGGGCCTGCGGCGCATCGGCGTCGTAGAGCTCGCCGTCGAGCCCCGGGGCGACCAGGTCGAGCGGGCCGCCGGACGCCGGCGCGATCACGGGCAGGCCGGAGGCGTGGGCTTCTTGCAGGGTCTGCCCGAAGGTCTCGGCCGGACCGGTGTGCACGAACAGGTCGAGCGACGCGTACGCGTCGGCGAGTGCGTCGCCGCGCAGGGGGCCCGTGAAGGTGACGTCGAGGTGCCGGAGTCGCCGTTCGAGCATGGCCCGCGACGGACCCCCTCCGGCCACGACGACCCGGATGCCGGGGACGCCGCCGAGTTCGGCGAGCCGCTCGACCTCCTTCTCCGGGGCCAGGCGTCCGACGTACCCGACGATGGTCTCGCCGTTCGGGGCCAGGCGGCGGCGGAGTGCCCGCACGTGCCCGGTCGACCGGCGCGCGGGGTGGAACAGCTCGGTGTCGACGCCGCGACCCCAGCGGGCGACGCGGGGCACGCCCTCCTCGGCGAGCATCGTGGCCGTCGCGCTCGACGGGGCGAGCGTCAGCGAGGCGCCGGCGTGGATGCGTCCGAGGATCTTCCGCACCAACGGGACGGTCGCGGTCAGGCCGTTGCGGCGGGCGAACCCGGCCACGTCGGTCTGGAAGACGGCGACGGAGGGGATGCCGAGCCTCCCGGCTGCCGTGATCGCGCGCCCACCCAGCAGGAACGGACTGGCGGCGTGGAGCACGTCGGCGCCGGAGGCGGCGAGGATCGTGTCGAGCACCGGGTGGGGGAGTGCCACCGGGAACTGGCGGTAGGCGACGGCGGGGATGCGGTGGACGTCGAAGGAGCGGTAGCGCTCGACGGCGCTGCGCGACCGGAACTGCGCCAGGCCGGGGGTGTCCGGGGCGATCACGACCGCGCGGTGACCCCGTCGTTCCAGGTGGTCGAGGACCGCCAGGACACTGGTGGTCACGCCGTTGAGGGTGGGCAGGAAGCTCTCGGTCACGACGGCGACGGTCCGGGGGGACGTGCCGCGCTCCACGCTGCGTGCGCTCATGGTGCTGCCCATGCTCCGGGCGTGACGTGACCCGGCGGGGCCGACGACGTGAACGGGACGCGCGCGCCGGGTGAACAACGCGACGCCCTCCGGTGCGGACGCCGGACGGAGCCCTGCGGGAGGCCGCATGCGGGAATCGTGCGGAGACCACCCAGGATCCGCCCGGCGGGGGCGGTACGGTGAGCGCGTGGCTGACGCTCTCGAAGACTTCTACGCGATCATCCCCGCAGGGGGCATCGGATCGCGCCTGTGGCCGTTGTCGCGCGCGGACGCACCCAAGTTCCTGCACGACCTGACGGGATCCGGCACCTCGCTGCTGCGGCAGACCTGGGACCGTCTGGCGCCGCTCGCCGGCGACCAGCGGATCATGGTCGTCACCGGCCGTGCGCACCGGGTCGCGGTGGAGTCGCAGCTGCCCGGCGTCGAGGACCACAACGTGGTGCTCGAGAGCGAGCCGAAGGACTCCACGGCGGCCATCGGCCTGGCCGCGGCGATCCTGGTGCGCCGCGAGCCCGACGTCGTCATCGGCTCGTTCGCCGCCGACCACGTCATCGGTGACGCCCGCGGCTTCCGTCGTTCGGTGCGCGAGGCCGTCGCCGTCGCCCGTGCCGGCTACGTCACCACCATCGGCATCACCCCGACGGAACCCGCGATCGGCTTCGGGTACATCAACGCCGACACCGCGGCGCTCGACATCGAGGGTGCCCCGACCGCACACGCGGTGAAGTCCTTCGTCGAGAAGCCGGACCTCGACACCGCCCGCTCGTACGTCGAGCAGGGCAACTACCTCTGGAACGCCGGCATGTTCATCGCGCGCGCCGACGTGCTGCTCGCCGAGATCGGCCGGACGAAGCCCGAGCTGCTGGCGGGCATCAACGAACTCGCCGACGCCTGGGACACCTCGGCGCGCGGCGCCGTCGTCGACGCCGTCTGGCCGATGCTCGAGAAGATCGCGATCGACTACACGGTCGCCGAGCCCGCCGCCGCTGCCGGACGCATGGCGGTCGTCCCCGGTGACTTCGACTGGGACGACGTGGGCGACTTCGCCTCCCTCGCCAAGCTGCAGTCCGGCGGTCGCCCGAACAACCTCGCGGTGCTCGGGGACGGTGCCCGCATCCTGGCGGACTCGTCGAGCGGCATCGTGATCTCGCACAGCCAGCGGCTCATCTCGCTCATCGGCGTCGAGGACATCGTCGTCGTGGACACCCCGGACGCGCTGCTCGTCACCACGAGCGCGAACGCTCAGCGGGTGAAGGGCGTCGTGGATGCCCTGAAGATCAGCGGCCGCGGCGACGTCCTGTAGCGCTCCATCGACAAACCCCTCGAACTGGGGGTGAATGAGTGGCCTCGCGTTACGGGCGCGTTTCGGCGGGGTCGCGATCCCGTAACCGATCCGCAGGACCCCCGCAACGGGTCCTGTACCGACCCGACGGTCGTGTACTGTCGCCACGATCGCCCGGAACGCACGTGGTCCGGGCACGCTCCCCGGAGGAACCAACCCGTGACATCTCGTACCCGACAGGTCGTCCTCAGCGCCCTCGCGCTCGCCGGCACCGTCGCCGTCCTGGCCGGCTGCGCCTCGGCGCCGTCCACCACCGACTCGGCGAAGAAGACCGACTTCCGCCCCTGCATGGTCTCCGACGCCGGTGGGTTCGACGACAAGTCGTTCAACCAGCTCGGCTACGAGGGCATGAAGGACGCCGCCAAGGACCTCGGTGCCACCTACAAGGAGGCCGAGTCGAAGGACGCCACCGTCTACGACTCGAACATCGAGCAGCTCATCGGCCAGAACTGCAACCTCGTCGTGACCGTCGGCTTCAACCTGGCCGACGCCACGAAGAAGCAGGCCGCTGCGAACCCCGACACCGACTTCGCGATCATCGACGACAACTCGATCGACGCGAAGAACGTCAAGCCGATCACGTTCGACACCTCGCAGGCGGCGTTCCTCGCCGGCTACGCCGCGGCGTCCTACTCGAAGACCGGCGTCGTCGGCACCTTCGGTGGCATGCAGATCCCGACCGTCACCATCTTCATGGACGGCTTCGCGGACGGCGTGAAGTACTACAACGAGCAGAAGGACAAGGACGTCAAGGTCGTCGGCTGGAACGTCGACACCGGCAAGGGCTCCTTCACCGGTGGCTTCGAGGCCGGCACGCAGGCCAAGTCGGTCGCGCAGACGCTCCTCGACCAGGACGCCGACGTGATCCTGCCCGTCGGTGGCCCGATCTACCAGTCCGCTGCCGAGGCCATCAAGGACGCCGACAACGGCTCCGTCCTGATCGGTGCGGACAGCGACCTCTACGAGGCCGACCCCCGCTACAAGGACATCGCCTTCACCTCGGTCGAGAAGGGCATGCGCCCGGCCGTGAAGGACGTCGTCGAGCAGGCGGCTGACGACAAGTTCTCGAAGGACCCGTACGTGGGCACCCTCGAGAACGACGGCGTCGGCATCGCGCCGTTCCACGACTTCGAGTCCAAGGTCGACAAGGGCCTGCAGGGCGAGCTCGACGACGTGAAGGCCGGCATCATCGACGGCTCGATCAAGGTCAAGACCCAGTCCTGACCCGATGAACGCGGGCGGGGGAGCATCCCTCGCCCGCGTTCTCGTGCGCCCGGGTGGCGCACACCACATCGTGCGCCCGGCGGCGCACACCACATCGTGCATCCGCGGGCTGCACGCGACACCGTGCGCCCGCGTGGCGCGCGCGAGACAGAAATAGACTCCCGAACATGAAGCTCGAACTCCGCGGCATCACCAAGCGGTTCGGCGCCCTGGTCGCCAACGACCACATCTCGCTCACCGTCGAGCCGGGTGAGGTCCACTGCCTCCTAGGTGAGAACGGCGCCGGCAAGTCCACCCTGATGAACGTCCTGTACGGCCTGTACGACGCCGACGAGGGCGAGATCCTGCTCGACGACGTGGTGCAGGACTTCGACGGCCCCGGTGACGCCATGCGCGCCGGCATCGGCATGGTGCACCAGCACTTCATGCTCGTGCCCGTGTTCACCGTCGCCGAGAACGTCATGCTCGGCCAGGAGCAGACCACCTTCGGCGGGCGGCTCGACCTGGCCGGTGCCCGCAAGCGCGTGCAGGAGATCTCCGACCGCTTCGGGTTCGACGTCGACCCCGACGCCAAGGTCGAGGACCTGCCCGTCGGTGTGCAGCAGCGCGTCGAGATCATCAAGGCGCTGTCCCGCGACGCCTCCGTGCTGGTGTTCGACGAGCCGACGGCCGTCCTCACCCCGCAGGAGACCGACGAGCTGATGGGCATCATGCGCCAGCTCCGCGAAGCCGGCACCGCGATCGTCTTCATCACCCACAAGCTCCGCGAGGTGCGCGAGGTCGCCGACCGCATCACGGTCATCCGCCTCGGCAAGGTCGTCGGTGAAGCGTCGCCGACCGCCACGAACAACGAGCTGGCCGCGCTGATGGTCGGCCGTGCCGTCTCGCTCGTGGTCGACAAGGCTCCTGCGACCGGCGGCGCCGACGCCCTGGTCGTCCAGAACCTGACCGTGACCGACCCGTCCGGCATCGTGCTCGTCGACGACGTGTCCTTCACGGTGCGCCGCGGCGAGGTCCTGGCGATCGCCGGGGTGCAGGGCAACGGGCAGACCGAGCTCACCGAGGCGATCATCGGCCTCGAGCCCGCCCACGCCGGCCGCATCACCCTCGACGGCAAGGAACTCACCGGGCGGAGCGTCAAGCAGGTGCTCGACGCCGGCGTCGGCTTCGTCCCCGAGGACCGCAAGGAGGACGGCCTGGTCGGCGAGTTCACGATCGCCGAGAACCTGATGCTCGACCGGGCCGACCACGCCGAGTTCGTCCGCGCCGGCACGATCCGCTCGGCCGAGCGCGACGCCTTCGCCGACGAGAAGATCGCCGAGTTCGACATCCGGACGCCGGGTCGCACCACCGCGGCCGGGCGGCTGTCCGGCGGCAACCAGCAGAAGATCGTCCTGGCGCGCGAACTGAGCCGTGAGCTGCGGCTGTTCGTCGCCGCGCAGCCCACCCGCGGCATCGACGTCGGCTCGATCGAGTTCGTCCACAAGCGCATCGTCGCCACCCGCGACACCGGTGTGCCGGTCATCGTCGTCTCCACCGAGCTCGACGAGGTCGTGGCCCTGGCCGACCGGATCGCCGTGATGTACCGCGGCGGCATCGTCGGCATCGTCCCCGCGACCACCCCCCGTGACGTCCTCGGCCTCATGATGGCCGGGGAGATCCCTGAAGGAACGGAGCTGGCCGCGTGACCGCGCAGGAACCAGACAACACGCAGCAGCCGACCCCGGCTGCGCACGGCACCGCGGACGCCCCGCTCACCGACGACCGTCTGCAGGAGGTCGAGTCGACCCCGCACCTGATGACGGACTCGGCGGAGGACACCGAGCGCCGCAACGGCGCCGGTGGCGATCGCTGGCACGCCGCCCTGCAGGGGATCCTGAACGGCTCCGTGCTCGTCACGGTGCTCGCCGTCGTCCTCGCGCTGGTCGCGTGCGGCATCCTCATCGCGGTGACGGACGAGAACGTCCGTGCGACCGCCGGCTACTTCTTCGCCCGCCCCACCGACATGCTCCAGGCGATCGGTACCGCGGTCGGCGGCGCGTACGCATCGCTGTTCCAGGGCTCGGTGTTCAACTTCGGGGCGGACTCCTTCCAGCAGGCGATCGGGCCGCTCACGCGCTCCGTCGACTACTCGGTGCCGCTCATCGCCGCCGGGCTCGGGATCGCGCTGTCGTTCCGCGCCGGACTGTTCAACATCGGCGGCCAGGGCCAGATCCTGATGGGGGCCGCGGCCGCCGGGTGGGTCGGGTTCTCGTTCGACGGCCCCGCCGCGATCCACATCCCGCTCACGATCATCGCCGGCATCGTCGGCGGCGCGGTCTGGGGCGGCATCGTCGGGGTGCTCAAGGCCCGGACGGGTGCGAACGAGGTGGTCGTCACGATCATGCTCAACTACGTCGCGCTCTACCTGGTCAGCTACCTGCTCCGCACCCCGGGCCTGCTGCAGGCCCCGGGCAGCAGCAACCCGATCTCGCCAGCCACCAAGGACAGCGCGCTCCTGCCGCAGCTCTTCGGTGTGCGGTACGGCGTGGACCTCGGGTTCATCGTCGCGATCATCGCGGTCGTCGTCGTCTGGTGGCTCGTCAACAAGTCGTCGCTCGGCTTCCGGTTCCGCACCATCGGTGAGAACCCCCGTGCCGCCCGTGTGGCCGGCATGAGCGTCCCGTCGCTGACCATCTGGGTCATGGTCATCTCCGGTGCACTGGTCGGCATCGCCGGTGCCTACCAGGTGCAGGGCGCCGTCACCACGGGCTTCACCTCGGGCATCGACGCCGGCATCGGCTTCGACGCCATCACCGTTGCCCTGCTCGGCCGTTCGAAGCCGTGGGGCGTGTTCTGGGCGGCGATCCTGTTCGGCGTCCTGAAGAACGGTGGCTACGCCATGCAGGCCGCCAACGGCATCCCGATCGACATCGTCGGCGTCATCCAGGCCCTCATCGTCCTCTTCATCGCGGCGCCGCCGCTCGTCCGCGCGATCTTCCGGATCCCGCAGCCGGGTGCACGCAAGCGCACGAAGACGAGCAAGAACAGCAAGAAGGCGGTCGCCGCATGAGCACCCTCAGCCCCACCGCGGCCGCGCCGCGCATGCCCCTGGACGACCGCCCGGTCGAGACGACCCGCAGCTGGAAGCTCCCGATCGGGTACGGCGTGTTCACGCTGCTCGCGCTCGTGCTGTTCGGCTTCGGACACCGCCCCGGAACGGCGACGCTCCGCCTGGCGTCGAAGGGCGACTTCTTCGCGCTGCCGAACCTCCCGCTGCCGGCGACGGCCACCGGGATCGTCGTCACCGTGCTGCTCGCGCTCGCCACGGTGTACGCGATCGTCGAGACCCGTGCCTCGCGACGTGTGCCGCTCTGGGTGACCTCGGTGTTCGCGATCGTCTTCGTGGTCGGTTTCCTCGCATGGGCGGTCGCCGGCGACTCGATCACCATCCCCGGCATGCTCTTCGGTGCGCTCGGCCTCGCGGTCCCGCTCGTCTTCGGTGCACTCGGCGGCGTCATCTCCGAGCGGGTCGGCGTGGTGAACATCGCGATCGAGGGTCAGTTCCTCGCCGGTGCGTTCACCTCGGCGCTCATCGCCTCGCTCACCGGGTCGCCCTGGGTCGGCCTCGTCGGTGCCCTCGTCGCGGGTGTGCTCGTGTCGTTCGTCCTCGCGGCGTTCAGCATCAAGTACCTGGTCGACCAGGTCATCGTCGGTGTCGTCATCAACGCCTTCATCTCGGGCCTGACCGGCTTCCTGTACTCGCAGGTGCTGTCCCCGAACCAGCAGACGCTCAACATCGGCATCCGGTTCCCGAAGTTCGAGGTCCCGGTGCTCCACCAGATCCCGATCATCGGACCGATCTTCTTCGAGCAGTCGGTCGTCGTCTACCTGGCCTACGTCGCCGTCGCGGTCGTCACCTTCGGCCTGTTCAAGACCCGTTGGGGTCTGCGACTCCGCGCCGTCGGCGAGCACCCGCAGGCCGCCGACACGGTGGGCATCAACGTCACGAGCACCCGGTTCTGGAACGTCTCCCTCGCCGGTGCGATCGCGGGCCTCGGCGGGGCGTACTTCACGCTCGACGCCACCGGCGGGTTCACGAAGGACATGACCGCGGGCGCGGGCTACATCGCCCTGGCCGCCGTGATCTTCGGCCGCTGGGATCCGATCAAGGCCACGCTCGCCGCCCTGCTGTTCGGCTTCGCGTCGAACCTGCAGAACACGCTCAGCGCGGTCGGCTCGCCCGTGCCGAGCGAGTTCCTGCTGATGCTGCCGTACGTGGTGACGATCTTCGCCGTGGCAGGCCTGGTCGGGCAGTCGCGCGGCCCCGCCGCGTCCGGCAAGCCCTACATCAAGAGCTGACGGCCTGGAGGCACGACACATGACCGACACGCAGCAACCAGGTGACCAGGCGGTCACCGCGACCGACCCGACGGACGCCGCCACGGGCCTCCCGGCCGACGACGTGGACTGGGGCGTCCTGCGGGACGCCGCCACGGCCGCGATGCGGCGCGCCTACGCGCCGTACTCGTCGTTCCCGGTGGGCGCCGCGGCGCTCACCGACGACGGCCGGATCGTCTCCGGCTGCAACATCGAGAACGCGAGCTACGGGGTGACGCTCTGCGCGGAGTGCTCGCTCGTGTCGCAGCTGCACATGACCGGTGGCGGCAAGCTCGTCGCGTTCACGTGCGTCGACGGCGACGGGGCGACCCTGATGCCGTGCGGGCGCTGCCGCCAGCTGCTGTTCGAGCACTCGGCCGAGGGCATGCTCCTCGAGACGCTCTCCGGCATCCGCACCATCGACGAGGTCCTGCCGGACGCCTTCGGGCCGCGGACCCTCGCCACCTACCAGCAGGAGCACTGATCCACATGGCCGTCGAGCCGTTCGACACCGTCGACCTCATCCGTACGAAGCGCTCCGGCGGGGCCCTCAGCACCGCCGAGGTGGACTGGCTCGTCGACGCGTACACCCGCGGCTACGTCGAGGACCCGCAGATGGCCGCGATGGCGATGGCGATCTTCCTGAACGGGATGGAGCGGCGCGAGATCAAGGACCTCACGCTCGCGATGATCGCGTCGGGGGAGCGGATGTCGTTCTCGTCGCTCGGCAAGACGACCGTGGACAAGCACTCCACCGGTGGTGTCGGCGACAAGATCACGCTGCCGCTCGCGCCCCTGGTGGCGTCGTTCGGCGTCGCCGTGCCGCAGCTGTCCGGTCGCGGACTCGGGCACACCGGCGGCACGCTCGACAAGCTCGAGTCGATCCCCGGGTGGCAGGCGTCCATCTCGAACGACCGCATGATGCAGGTGCTGCAGGACGTCGGCGCGGTCATCTGCGCCGCCGGGTCCGGCCTGGCACCCGCGGACAAGAAGCTCTACGCGCTCCGCGACATCACCGGCACCGTCGAGTGCATCCCGCTCATCGCGTCGAGCATCATGTCGAAGAAGATCGCCGAGGGTACCGGGGCGCTCGTGCTCGACGTCAAGTTCGGGTCCGGTGCGTTCATGCCGACCTACGAGGCGTCCCGGGAGCTCGCACAGACCATGGTCGACCTCGGCAACGACGCCGGGGTCGCGACCTCGGCGCTGCTGACCGACATGGAGGTCCCGCTCGGGCTGACGATCGGCAACGCGCTCGAGGTGCGGGAGTCGGTCGAGGTGCTCGCCGGCGGCGGCCCCGCTGACGTCGTCGAGCTGACCGTGGCACTCGCGACCGAGATGCTCACGCTGGCCGGACTGCCCGACGCCGACCCCGCCGCAGCGCTCGCGGACGGCCGCGCCATGGACACCTGGCGTCGGATGATCGAGGCGCAGGGCGGGGACCCGTCCGCCACGTTGCCCGTGGCCCGCGAACAGCACGTCGTCACCGCGCCGACGTCGGGGGTCCTCACGCAGCAGGACGCGCTGCCGTTCGGCGTCTCGGCCTGGCGGCTCGGGGCCGGTCGTGCCCGTGCGCAGGACCCGGTGCAGGCCGGTGCGGGCATCGAGCTCCACGTCAAGCCGGGGGACACCGTGACCGAGGGCCAGCCGCTCTGGACGCTGCACTCCGACGACGCATCGCGGATCCCGCGCGCACTCGAGTCGCTCGAGGGTGCGTGGACCATCGGCCCGGAGGGCTCCGCTGCCGCGGCACGTGGGCCGATCGTGCGCGAGCGCATCGGGTCCTGAACCCGGCCACCCGACCGACCGGAGGCTTCCTGCACACCTGTGGGGAGCCTCCAGTGTCTTCCGTCGTGGGTTGTGCACAGGTGCCTGCGCGGCGGCGGTGACCACCGATAGCCTGGGGGCATGAGCGCCGACGCCCCGACCTACCGCCTGCCCGACGCCGGGGCGGTCATCAACGACCTGCCGAAGGTCTCGCTGCACGACCACCTCGACGGCGGCCTGCGTCCCGCGACCATCATCGAGCTCGCGGCCTCGGCGGGTGTGTCGCTCCCCACCACCGACCCGGCCGAGCTCGGGCAGTGGTTCGCCGACCAGTCGAACTCCGGCTCCCTGGTCGAGTACCTGAAGACGTTCGACGTCACCACGTCGGTGATGCAGACCGCGCCGCAGCTCACCCGGATCGCCCGCGAGTTCGTCGAGGACCTGGTCGCCGACGGCGTCGTCTACGGCGAGGTCCGCTGGGCGCCGGAGCAGCACCTGCAGGGCGGACTGACCCTCGACCAGACGGTCGAGGCCGTGCAGGCCGGCATCGAGGAAGCCGTCGACGCCGCCGGTGGGCGCATCCGCGTCGGCCAGCTCGTCACCGCGATGCGGCACGCCGACCGGTCGCTCGAGATCGCCGAGCTCGCAGTCCGCCACCGTGACGCCGGGGTCGTCGGCTTCGACATCGCCGGTGCCGAAGCCGGGTTCCCCGCCTCGAACCACCGTGCCGCCTTCGACTACCTGGCGTCCGAACTGTTCCCCGTCACCGTGCACGCGGGCGAGGCCGACGGACTCGCCTCCATCCGTTCCGCCCTGGTCGACGGCCGGGCGCTCCGCCTCGGGCACGGCGTCCGCATCTTCGAGGACGTCGCCCTGTCCGACGCCGGGGACGGCTCGACGCTGGCCTCCCTGGGCGAGGTCGCCTCGTGGGTCCGTGACCGCGAGATCCCGCTCGAGGTCTCGCCGTCGTCCAACCTGCAGACCGGGGCGATCGCCGCGTGGGGCGACGACCTCGCCGACCACCCGTTCGACGTGCTCTACCAGCTCGGCTTCCGGGTCACGGTGAACACCGACAACCGCCTGATGAGCGGGACCTCGCTGTCGAAGGAGCTCGCACTGCTCGCCGGCACGTTCGGGTACGACCTCGACGACCTGGCGGCGTTCCAGATCAACGCCGCGCTCGGGTCGTTCCTGCCGCTCGAGGACCGCGAGGAGATCATCGCCACCATCACGGCCGGGTACCAGGAGGCCTGACGCATGGGACTGCCACCGCTGCCGGACACCGCCGTCCTCCTCGGTGCGGACGCGCCCGCGTGGCGTGACGCGATGCGCCTGGTCGGCGGTGCGCTCGTCGCCTCGGGCGCCACCACCGACGAGTACACCGACGCCATGATCGGCATGGTCGAGGAGCACGGGCCGTACATCGTCATCTCGCCGGGGCTCGCGTTCGCGCACGCCCGGCCGGGTGGTGCCGTCGTGCGGGACGGACTCGCGATCGTGACGCTCGCGACGCCGGTGGCGTTCGGCCACCCGCACAACGACCCCGTCCGCGTGGTGCTCGGGCTCGCGGTGGCCGAGGTCGGCACCCACCTGGAGTCGATCGGTGAGATCGCGAACCTGTTCAACGACGCCACCGTGACCGGGCGGATCGCGGCGGCGACCACCGCGGACGAGGTCCGCACGATCATGGGGGTCTCCGCGTGAAGATCGTGACCATCTGCGGCGCCGGCATCGGCTCGAGCGGCATCCTCAAGGTGAACGCCGAGAAGGCGCTCGACGCCCTCGGGCTGTCGGCGTCGGTCGTCGCGGCGGACGTCGCGTCCGTGCGGGACGTCTCCGACGACGCCAACGTGATCCTGACGAGTCAGGAGTTCGTCGAGGCGATCGGCGACACCTACGCAGAGGTCATCGTCATCGCGAACCACTTCGACCAGGGCGAGATCACGGCGGCGGTGGACCGGGCGCTCGGCGAGCACTGAGGCGGGTGCGGGGGCGGGTGCAGCGGCGGCCGCTGCGGCGGCGCTGCGGCGGGCGTCGGCCCTTTAGAGTTGGGGCATGAGCACCGAGAACCCGCTGAACGACCCCGCTGCCGACCCGTTCGAGGTCGCGCGGGCCGCCGCCGCCGTCATCGCCGAACAGTCCGGCATCGAGCGGCACGACATCGCCCTGACCCTCGGGTCGGGCTGGGGCAAGGCCGCCGACATCATCGGTGAGACCGTGTCCGAGATCCCGGCCGAGCAGGTCCCCGGGTTCAGCGCCTCGGCCGTCCCCGGACACTCCGGCACGATCCGGTCGATCCGCCTCGCCGACGGCCGCCACGCGCTCGTCATCGGTGCCCGCACCCACTACTACGAGGGCCACGGGGTCCGTCGGGTCGTGCACAGCGTCCGCACCGCGGCGGCGACCGGTGCCTCGATCATGGTGCTGACCAACGGTGCCGGCGGCATCAAGGAGCACTGGACCCCGGGCACCCCGGTGCTCATCAGCGACCACATCAACCTGACCGCGGACAGCCCGCTCGAGGGCGCGACGTTCATCGACCTCACCGACCTGTACTCGGCGCGGCTGCGCGAGCTGGCCCGGACGGTCGACCCGTCGCTCGACGAGGGCGTGTACACGCAGTTCCGCGGCCCGCACTACGAGACCCCCGCCGAGGTCCAGATGGCGAAGACCATCGGCGGGCACATCGTCGGCATGTCGACCGCGCTCGAGGCCATCGCCGCCCGTCAGGCCGGCATGGAGGTCCTCGGGTTCTCGCTCATCACGAACCTCGCCGCGGGCATCCAGAAGACCCCGCTGTCGCACACCGAGGTGCTCGAGGCCGGCAAGCAGGCCGAGCCGGTGATCGCCGACCTGCTCGCACGAGTGGTCGCCGCACTCGGGCAGCCGGCGTCGTGAAGCTCGACCTCGACCAGGTGCTCGGCACCGCGCGGGCGTGGCTGTCGCAGGACCCCGACCCCGAGACCCGCGACGAGCTGGCCGCGGCGATCGACGCGGCGTCCGACGGTGACGGTCCCGCTGTCCGGGCGCTCGCCGAGCGGTTCGACGGCAGGCTGCAGTTCGGCACCGCCGGACTCCGCGCGGAGCTCGGCTGGGGCCCGCTGCGGATGAACCGGGTCGTCGTGACCCAGGCCGCTGCAGGGCTCGCACGGTTCCTCATCGACACCGGGCGTTCGCGCAGCGTCGTGATCGGGTACGACGGCCGGGTGAACTCGGACGTCTTCGCACGTGATTCCGCCGAGGTCATGCGCGGCCTCGGGCTCGAGGTCACCCTGCTGCCCTCGGCCCTGCCGACGCCGGTGCTCGCGTTCGCCGTCCGGCACCTCGACGTCGGCGCGGGCGTCATGGTCACCGCGAGCCACAACCCGCCGCGGGACAACGGGTACAAGGTCTACCTCGGTCAGGACGACGACGGCTCGCAGATCGTGCCGCCCGTCGACGGCGAGATCGCGGACGCCATCGACGCCGTCGCCGCGGGGTCCGTCACCGACCTGCCGCGCGGCACGGACTACACCGTCGCGACGTCGGCCCTGGTCGACGCCTACGTGGCCGCCACGGCCGCGATCGTGCCCGCTCCGGTACTCGGGGTCGAGGAGCAGCCGAAGGTCGTCTACACGGCCATGCACGGCGTCGGGTGGGAGACCGCTCGCGCGGTGTTCGCGGCGGCCGGGTTCGCCGAGCCAGCGGTGGTGCCGGAGCAGATCGATCCCGACGGTGCGTTCCCGACGGTGTCGTTCCCGAACCCCGAGGAGCCGGGCGCGATGGACCTGGCGATCGCCCGTGGTCTCGCCGTCGGCGCCGACCTGGTGATCGCAAACGACCCCGACGCCGACCGGCTCGCGCTCGCGATCCCGACGGCCTCGGACGCCGGTGCGCCGTCGTACCGCCGGCTGTCGGGCAACGAGGTCGGCTGGCTGCTCGGGTGGCGGGCCGCTGCACGGGCGTCCGAGTCCGGCGCGACCGGGACCCTCGCCGCGTCGATCGTCTCGTCGCCGGCGTTGGCCCGGGTGGCTGCGCGCCACGGGCTGGAGTACCGCGACACCCTGACCGGCTTCAAGTGGGTCTCGCGGGTGCCCGAGCTGCTGTTCGGCTACGAAGAGGCCCTGGGCTACCTGGTCGACCCGTCGGTCGTCCGCGACAAGGACGGCATCTCGGCTGCGCTCGAACTGCTGTCCCTCGCCGACGAGCTCGCCGCGTCCGGCTCGACCATCGCCGACCACCTCGAGGCCTTCGCCGCCGAGTTCGGAGCGTTCGCCTCGGGCCAGGTGGCGACCCGCGTCGACGACCTGTCGCGCATCGGCGAGATCATGGCGTCGCTCCGGTCCACGCCACCGACGACGCTCGGCGGGCTCGACGTGCACACGGTGACGGACTACGCCGACGGGGTGGCGGGCTTCCCACCCTCGGACATCCTGCGCTACGACCTGTCCGGCGACGCCCGGGTGATCGTCCGCCCGAGCGGGACCGAGCCCAAGGTGAAGGTCTACATCGACACCGTCGCGGACACCCCCGCCGAGGCCCAGCGCCTGGTCGACGCCCTCGCCGAGTCGGTGCGCCCTTTGGTGTCGTAGGGCGCGGTCCGCCCGAACCAGGTTCCGGACACAGCACCGCGCATCTTCGCGGTGCTGTGTCCATTCCGCAGTGTCGCGTAAGCCCGGTACCGCTCCACAATGGCAACGGGTCGGCTGGTTCTCCACAGCGACCGGGTCATCGTGCCGTGAGCGGCCGCCGGGACGCCACGCTGTCCCGATGGAACGCCTCACGCTCATGACGACTCCGGTGGACAGCGCAACGGCTCGCAGCATGCGGCGCAGAACGGAGCGGGGCGAGTTCCTCCGCATCGGCCACGGCGTTTCGACCCCCGCCCAGGCGTTCCGGGATGCGTCGGAAGCGGCTCGTCACCGTGCTCGGATCGATGCCGTCCTCGCTGCCTCCCGTCCGGGGCTGATCGTGTCGCACGCGTCGGCCGTCGTGATGCACGAGCTGCCCTGGTTCGGGCCACTCCCGGATCGCGTGGCCCTCACCGACCCCACGCGCGACCGCGCGCAGCGCCTGCGGTTCAGCGACAAGGTGCCGGCACGTGGTCGAGACGTGGCAACCGTGCTCATCGACGGGGTCGAGACGACGGACCTGGTGACCACGGCCATCGACGTTGCGCTCCGATCCGACCGGGGCCATGCCCTGGTCATCCTCGACGCGGTGCTCCGACGAGGGGGCGACCGTCACGACCTGCTGGCCGAACTCGAGTCGCGACCGACACGCCGCGGTGTCCAGCGGGTCCGAGCGCTCCTCGAGCTCGCGGATGGTCGGATCGAGTCCGCCGGAGAGAGCCTCGCGCTGTTGGTGATGCACGATCTCGGGTTGCCACGGCCGGAGCTGCAACACGAGTTCTCCGTCGACGGCCGATGCATCGCACGGGTCGACTTCTGGTTTCCGGAGCAGGGGGTGGTCGTGGAGTTCGACGGACTCGTCAAGTACCGGGCCGGCGAGGTTCGGGGCGCGCGGACGGCAGAAGAAGTGGTGATTGCGGAGAAGTTCCGAGAAGACGCGGTGCGTGCAGTCCCGGGGGTCCGCGGTGTCGCGAGGCTGATCTGGCGCGAGGTTCTGCCCGGCGGGGATGCTCCGTTCACGCTCCGGAGGTCCGGACTCCCGGTCCCACTGGCGAGCCGCACGACACCAATGTGGTGACGCACCGTGGAACGGACACAGCACCGTGTAGATGCACGGTGCTGTGTCCGGAACCTGGTTCCGGGGGAGAGCAAGAACCCCCGCGCTACGCGAGCTCGAGCAGCACGTGACCGGACGAGACCGTCTGGCCGACCGGGGCGTTCAGCCCGGTGACGACGCCGTCCTTGTGGGCCTGCACGGGCTGCTCCATCTTCATGGCCTCGAGCACGACGAGCAGGTCGCCCTTCACCACGGTGTCGCCCTCGGCGACCGCGAGCTTCACCACGGTGGCCTGCATCGGCGACGCGACGGACGCCCCGGACTTCGCCAGGCCCCCGCGGACGGCCGACGAACGGCGCTTCGGGGGAGCGGTGGGGCCGGCCGGACGACGACCGGCGACACCGCCGGCAGCACCGCCACCGACGATCGACGGCATGGTGACCTCGATGCGCTTGCCCTGCACCTCGACCACGACGCTGTCGCGCGCAGCCGGGGCCGGCAGTTCCTCGGGGGAGCCGCTCCACGCCGGGATGTCGTTCACGAAGTCGGTCTCGATCCACTGCGTGTAGATGCTGAACGGCGAGGAGTCGTCCGTCGCGAACGCCGGGTCGGACACCACGGCACGGTGGAAGGGGAGCACGGTCGGCAGGCCGGTGACCTCGAACTCGGCCAGTGCACGACGCGAACGCTCCAGCGCCTCGGCACGGGTGGCGCCGGTGACGATCAGCTTCGCGAGCATCGAGTCGAACGAGCCGGACACGACGTCGCCGGAGACGACACCCGAGTCGACACGGACGCCGGGGCCGGACGGTGCGTTGAACGCGTGCACCGGGCCGGGCGCGGGGAAGAAGTTGCGACCCGGGTCCTCGCCGTTGATGCGGAACTCGAACGAGTGTCCCCGCGGCGTGGGGTCCGAGTAGTCGAGCACGCCACCCTCGGCGATGCGGAACTGCTCGCGCACCAGGTCGATGCCGGTGACCTCTTCGGACACGCAGTGCTCGACCTGCAGGCGGGTGTTCACCTCGAGGAACGACACGGTGCCGTCGGCGCCGATGAGGAACTCGCAGGTGCCGGCGCCGACGTAGCCGACCTCGCGCAGGATGGCCTTCGACGACTCGTACAGCGCGCTCTGCTGCTCGGACGTCAGGTAGGGCGCCGGGGCTTCCTCGACGAGCTTCTGGTGGCGACGCTGCAGCGAGCAGTCGCGGGTGGAGACCACGACGACGTTGCCGTGCTCGTCCGCCAGGCACTGGGTCTCGACGTGGCGGGGCTTGTCCAGGTACTTCTCGACGAAGCACTCGCCCCGACCGAACGCGGCGATCGCCTCACGCGTGGCGGACTCGAAGAGCTCCTCGACCGAGGCACGGTCGCGGACGACCTTCAGACCACGACCGCCACCGCCGAACGCCGCCTTGATCGCGACGGGCAGGCCGACCTGGTCGACGAAGTCGAAGACCTCGGAGACGTCCTGCACGGGCTCGATGGTGCCGGGGGCGAGCGGTGCGCCGACCTTCTCGGCGACGTGGCGCGCGGAGACCTTGTCGCCGAGGCGCTCGATCGACTCCGGCGACGGGCCGATCCAGACGAGCCCGGCATCGATGACGGCGCGGGCGAAGTCGGCGTTCTCGGCGAGGAACCCGTAGCCCGGGTGCACGGCGTCCGCACCGGAGCGGCGGGCGACCGAGATGATCTTGTCGATGACGAGGTACGTGTCGGCGCTCGTGGTGCCGTTCAGCGCGTAGGCCTCGTCGGCGAGGCGGGCGTGCAGGGCATCGCGGTCCTGGTCGGCGTAGACCGCGACCGATGCCTTGCCCGCGTCGCGGGCCGCGCGGATGATGCGGACGGCGATCTCGCCGCGGTTCGCGATGAGGACCTTGCTGATACGGGGCATGACACAGCAGCGTATTCGTGCGGCGGGAGTGCGTTTTGACTGGCACCCACAAAGAACCACCCGGAACAGGTGTGGATGTCTACAGTGCGCCGCGTCTAATGAGCCCAGAGATCGTGCCAGGCGATGCCGAAGCCCCGGAGGAGCATCGACCGCAGCACCGGCAGCGACATCCCGATCACGGCGGACGGTGCGCCGTCGATCCGCGTGATGTACGCCGCGGCGCGACCGTCGATGGTGAACGCGCCGGCCACCTCGAGCGGCTCGCCCGTCGCGACGTACGCGTCGATCTCGTCGACGGACACGTCGTCGGCGAAGGTCAGCACCGCGCTGTCGACCGCGACCACGCGGTCGCCGGCGGCGGCCAGCGCCGACCCGCCGGGCGCGACGGCACCCAGCTGCGGGACGCCGGCGGTGGACGTGACCAGGGACCGGACGGGAGGCACGGTGCGGGCCGGTGCCGCGCCTCCAGGCCGTCCCGTGGCCGGTTCCGGGTCCCGGTGCCGGTCGTCGCGTCGTCGATCGATCACGCAGTGTCCGCTCCACAGGGTCCCGCCGCCGGCGGCGAGCATCTGCCGCCAGCGCTCCCGGGCGACCGCGGGGTCGTGCGGCTTGCCGTACAGCTGTCCGTCGACCTCGAACGCGGAGTCGCCGCCGAACACCACTCCGTCGACCGGTGACCCGGCGACCGCGGAGTCGGCGACTGCTGACGCCTTGGCGACGGCGAGGAGCGAGACGAGCTCCGGCCCGGTCAGGGCACGGCCGAGGGATGCCGCTGCTGCGGCGCCGACGGCGTCCTCGTCGACCCCGGGGGACACGAGCACGGGTTCGATCCCGGACTGGGCGAGGAGTGCTCGGCGGGCGGGGGATGTACTCGCGAGGTACAGACGCATGGGACCATCTCACCATGGGTGAATCCGTCGGCACGCTGCTCGAACTCGACGTCACCGGGATCGCCCACGGCGGCATCTCGGTGGCACGGCACGAAGGACGGGTGGTCTTCGTCTCGGACGCGATCCCCGGGGAGCGCGTCGTCGCCCGGGTGACCGAGGACCGCAAGAAGTCGTTCTGGCGCGCCGACACGGTCAGCGTCATCACGCCGAGCGAGCACCGCGTCGACCACGTCTGGCCCGAGGCCGCGCTCGAGCGTGACCCCGAGACGCGCCCGGGTGGTGCCGAGTTCGGTCACATCGCCCTCGCACACCAGCGCACGCTCAAGCACGACGTCCTCGTCGACTCGTTCGCACGGTTCGCACGGATGGACCTCGCCGAGGTGCTCGGCCACGACGTCGTCGTCGAGGCCGCGCCCGGTGACGACGCGGCGAACGGCCTCGGCTGGCGCACCCGCGTCCGGCTGCACGTCGACGAGCAGGGCACCGCCGGCCCCTTCGCCGCCCGCTCGCACTCCGTGATCCCCGTCGCCAGCCTGCCGCTCGCGACCGCCGTCGTGCAGCAGAGCGCCCCGCTCGGCCGTGGTGCGCTGCCGGGCTCGTCGGTCATCGACGTCCTCGCACCGAGCGGCTCCGAGGGTGCGCGGCTCGTCATCGACGACCAGAAGCCCACCGTGGTGACCGAGGTCGTGGGGGAGCGCACGTTCCAGGTCGACGACAACGGGTTCTGGCAGGTGCACCGCGCCGCGGCGACCGTGCTCACCGAGGCCGTCCAGGACCTGGTCGACCGCGACCGCCTCGACCCCGAGGGCACCCACCTGGACCTGTACGGCGGCGTCGGCCTGCTCGCCGCCGCCCTCGGTGACCTGGTCGGCCCGAAGGCGCGCATCACGAGCGTCGAGAGCGCCGCCCGTGCCACCGAGCACGCGCAGGAGAACCTGTCCGAGTGGCTCGGCGCCCGCGCCGAGACCGGCCGCGTCGACCGCTGGCTGACGAACACCGTGGCGAACGCCTCGCGCGCCGAGAAGGACCGCTTCCGCGCCGGCACGATCGTGCTCGACCCGCCCCGCGCCGGTGCCGGTCGTGACGTGGTCGTGCAGATCGCCGCGCTCCAGCCGGAGCAGGTCGTCTACGTGGCGTGCGACCCGGTGGCGCTGGCCCGCGACGTCGCGACGTTCGCCGACCTCGGCTACCGACTCGAAGCACTGCGGGCCTTCGACCTGTTCCCGCACACCCACCACCTGGAAGCCGTCGCACGCCTGGTCCCCACGCGCTGAGGTCCGGCGGTCGCTCGACCGCGGGTCCTTGCGTGTCGGGGTGTCCACCAATCGGCGGACCGGCCAGCGTGGCGCAGCGGAGAAGCCCCGCACCTGAGTCCGGGCTGGGTATCCTGGGTCGTTGATGGCACTCCGGTTTCAGGGGCCGGCGTCGCGCATCGGAACGAGAGGCCACTGTGGCAGCAGGAACGACAACCACCAGCACCGAGACGTCAGGGGCGGCCACCAGGCCGGTCCGGGTCGCGATCGTCGACGACCACGAGTCCGTCCGACTCGGGATCCAGGCGGCGTGCCAGAACGAGGGGTTCGAGGTGGTGCTCACCGCCGCCAGCGTCCCCGAGTACGTCCAGAACCTCGACGGGCGAGAGGTCGACGTCGTCGTCCTCGACCTGTCCCTCGGTGACGGTTCGACCGTGACCGAGAACGTCAAGGGCGTGCAGGGGACGGGATCGGCGGTGCTCGTGCACTCCATCGCGGACCGTGTCGCCAACGTGCGTGAGGCGCTCGCAGCAGGGGCTGCCGGCGTCATCCCGAAGTCCTCGGCTACCAAGACCGTGATGGCCGCCGTCGCCACCGTCGCGCGCGGTGACGTCCTCAACAACCTCGAGTGGGCGAGCGCCATCGACGCCGACCGTGACTTCGCGAAGGCGCAGCTCGGCCGTCGCGAGCGCGAGATCCTGCACCTCTACGCCTCGGGTCTCCCGCTCAAGCTCGCCGCCCAGCAGCTCGGCATCGGCTACTCGACGGCCCGTGAGTACCTCGACCGGATCCGTGTGAAGTACGTCGAGGTCGGTCGCCCGGCCCCGACGAAGGTCGACCTGCTGCGTCGAGCCGTCGAGGACGGGATCCTCCCCGGGCTCGACTCGGGCATCGACCCCGACGGCGACGGTCGCTGACACGGATGGCGACCGCGGCTGAGTCGGCGCGGACGGTCGTCGAACCGGCGCCGTTCGGCGCCGATCCGGCGCGCAGCGTCCGCGCCTCGATCACGCAGGCGTCGGTGGAACGCGCGTTCGCGATCCTCCTCGCGATGGCGGCGATCGGCCTCGGCATCGTCGACGCGCCCGCGGTCCTGCAGCAGCTGCCGTACCTCGACCCGTTCTGGGGTCCGACGCTGATGCTCGCCCTCGCGGCGTCGTTCGTGTTCATCGGGGTCTCGGCCTTCGTGCAGCGGGTCGCCCAGCTGGCGCAGATCGTCTGCGCGCTGCTGTTCCTCGTCGTGCTCGTGACGTGGACGGCCACCGTGCAGGAGCCCATCCCGTCGGCGCAGCAGCCGTGGCCGTGGTGGTTCTGCACGGTCGGCTGCACGGCGGCGGCGATGGGCTTCGCCACGTGGCGTGCGACGGTCTACACGGCGCTCGTGCCGGCGGTGTACGTCGTCATCCGGCTCAGCCCGCTCGGCGGCGACGTCGGGGTCCTCGCCGTCCTGCTCGACGGCGTGTACACGGCGCTGCTCAGCGGCGCGGTGCTCGTCATCGCCGTGGTGCTGCGGCGTGCGGCCACGTCGGTCGACACGGCGCAGTCCACGGCCGTGCGGCGGTACTCGCTCGCCATCCGGGAACACGCGACCGAGGTCGAGCGGGTCCAGGTGGACGCCATCGTGCACGACAGCGTGCTCACGACGCTGCTCTCGGCCGCCCGTGCCGACACGCTCGAGGCCAAGACCCTCGCCGCGCGGATGGCCCGGAACGCGATCGACCACCTCGAGGCCGCCGCCACCGACGGTCCCGGTGACGTCGCGCCGGTCGCCCTCGGCGAACTCCGGGCGCGCATCCGCGAGGGGGTCGGTGCGTTGCCCGCCCCGGTCCGCCTCGTCCCGACGCCGACCGGGTCGGTCCGCCTGCCCGCGTCGGTCGCCGACGCGCTGGCCTCGGCGGCGCTGCAGGCCGCGGTGAACAGCGTGCAGCACGCCGGCGACGCTGATGTCTCCCGCTGGGTCCGCGTCGAGCAGCAGGGGCAGGGGGTGCTCGTCGAGGTCGGTGACGAGGGCCGCGGGTTCGACGTCGCGGCCATCCCCGCCGAACGGCTCGGTGTCCGCCGCTCCATCGTCGAGCGCGTCGCGACCGTCGACGGTCGGGCCGAGGTGCACACCGCCCCGGGCGAGGGTACCCGCATCGTGCTGACGTGGTCGCCGGCCGCGAGGACGACCGCATGAAGGTCTCCCTGCCGGCGAGCATCGCCCTCGGCCTGGCGTCGCTGTTCTCCCTCTACCATCTGGTCCTCGCCGCGGCCACGTTGCCGCGCGTCGACCAGGTCGCCCCGATCATCGCCTGCATGGTCCTGTACGCCGCGGCCACCGGCCTCGCACTGTTCGTCCCCGGCAGGGTCCTGCCGGTCTGGACGGCCTGCTTCTCCCTCGCCACCGCGATCGTGATGCCGGTGATCGCCGCCCCCGTCCTCGTCGACGGTCGTGGTCCGGGCTCCGCCACCTGGTGGATCGCGGCCATCGGCACGCTCATGGTGGTGCTCGTCGTGCGCGGTCGGGGCCCCTTCGCGTGGGCCGGCGTGCTGTTCCTGACCGTGTACACCGTCGCCTGGGCCGGCCTCGGCTCGCTCGGTGGGCTCGGCGTGGTCGGCAGCGTCGCCTGGGTCGCGATCGCCACCGTCTTCGCCGCCGCGATGAGCCGCGCCATCCGGAACACCCGTGAACTCGTCCTCGCCGAGCAGGAGACCGCCGACTGGCAGGCCGCGCAGGACGCCCACGTGTTCGAGCGGCAGTTCCGCCTGAGCCAGACCACCCGGATGGCCCTGCCGATGCTGCAGCGCATCATCGACTCCTGCGGCGACCTCGACGACGCCGACCGCGCCGAGTGCCTGCACCTCGAGCAGGCCATCCGCGACGAGATCCGGGGCCGGTCCCTGTTGTCCGACGACGTCCGCGACGAGGTGATGCGCCTGCGTCGCCGCGGAGCGACCGTCCAGCTGCACGACGACGGCGGGCTCGACGACCTGGACGCCCCGGACATCCGGCGCATCCACGCCCGTGTCGCCGAGGCGCTCCGGCAGGCCCGCGATGCCGACAACGTCATCGTACGGACGGTCGGCGAGGGCTCCGACTCCGCGGTGACCGTCGTCGGACTCCGCCTCGACGGCGCGGCCAGTGAGTCCGCGGCGCTCGGAGCGGGGATGGACGACGACGACGGGGACGAGGACGACTCCGTGGCGCTCTGGCTGGAGATCCCGCGGCACGAGCCGGCGTAGCGCGCGGCGCGTCGGTACCGCGCGCGGCACGCGTGTTGCGACAGTGCGCCACGTGATCGACGCGTGGATCGTCGCGGACGTGGTGCGGACCGCGCTGCGGGGGCGCGTGGTGCGCCGGGCGTGCGGGCGGCGGTGGACGCGATGGGGGACAGCCGGGAGGCCCGTGGCGGCCCCGTTACGGGCCTCCCGGCCGTCACGTGGGTGCGCCGGGCTTGCGCGCGCACGGAAGCGACCATGTCGTTGTCGTCCGACGTCGACGGTGTCGCTCGGACGCGCGCGCAACTGTTGCGCACGCACGGAAGCGACCATGTCGTTGTCGTACGACGTCGACGGTGTCGTTCCGGATCGGCCTCGCCAGC
The DNA here is from genome assembly GCF_003234695.1 of Curtobacterium sp. MCLR17_042. Lineage (NCBI taxonomy): Bacteria > Bacillati > Actinomycetota > Actinomycetes > Micrococcales > Microbacteriaceae > Curtobacterium > Curtobacterium sp. MCLR17_042. The sequence goes on along the minus strand of NZ_QKTD01000002.1, from coordinate 112,262 downwards.
CGCCCCGCCAGCCGGCCCGACGCCCGCCCGCACGCGCTGAACGCCCCGGAAACGGGGAACGGGCCGGTCGGATACCGACCGGCCCGTTCACGACCCGAGGCTGAGCGACAACCCGAATGTCGCCCTGCCTCGCAGCGGGCGGTGGCTTCGTACCCTAGTCGGCCACCGTCCTGCGATGTCTTTCGTTGAAGGACACCGAACACCAACTACTATGCCCACGCACGAGCCGCATGTCAGTCGTCATTATGGGGGACAATTCCGGCATTTCCGGTCCGTATCCGCTGAACGTGTCCCCCGAGTGAGGGGATACCGACCGGGAAGTGCGCCCTGCGACCGTTCCGGTCGCCCGCGCACCAGGGGTACATCAGCGGAGCGATCGGCCCCAGGCGCCCGGTCCGTGATCGAGCGGGCGGCGGAGTCCGCGGGCCGCGGCGTCCCACCCGGTGCGGGGCTCGACGACCACGGCGGCACGTCCGGCGGCAGCGGCCTCGTCGGCCTGGCGCTGCAGGACGGCCACGACGGCTGCGAGTTCCTCGGGTGTGGGGTCGCCCGAGACCACCCGGACGTCCGCCACCGAGGCGGGTTCGTCCGAGGGCACGGCTGCTGCGTGGCGACCCATCAGAGGGGGATGTTCCCGTGCTTCTTCGGGGGCAGCGTGGCGCGCTTGCCCCGCAGCGACCGGAGGGCCTTGATGACCGACACGCGCGTGGCGTGCGGCTGGATGATGCCGTCGAGCTCACCGCGCTCGGCCGCCAGGTACGGCGACGCGACGTTGTACGTGTACTCGTTCGCGAGCTTCGTGCGGACCGCGGCGACGTCCTCGCCGGACTCCTCGGCGCGCTTGATCTCGGCGCGGTACAGGATGTTGACGGCACCCTGGCCGCCCATGACGGCGATCTCGGCGGTCGGCCACGCCAGGTTGATGTCGGCACCGAGCTGCTTGGAACCCATGACGATGTACGCGCCGCCGTAGGCCTTGCGGGTGATGACGGTGACGAGCGGGACGGTGGCCTCGGCGTAGGCGTACAGCAGCTTCGCGCCGCGGCGGATGACGCCGGTCCACTCCTGGTCGGTGCCGGGCAGGTAGCCGGGCACGTCCACCAGGGTCAGGATCGGGATGCCGAACGCGTCGCAGAACCGCACGAAGCGGGCGGCCTTCTCGCCGGCGTCGATGTTCAGCGTGCCGGCCATCGCCTGCGGCTGGTTCGCGATGATGCCGACCGTGCGGCCCTCGACCCGGCCGAAGCCGATCAGGATGTTCGGCGCGAAGAGCGGCTGGACCTCGAGGAACTCACCGTCGTCGACGATGTGCTCGATGATCGTGGTGACGTCGTACGGCTGGTTCGTCGAGTCCGGGATCACGAGGTCGAGCTCGTGGTCGGCGTCGGTGGTCTCGAGCTCCGGGGCGACGTCGTAGGCCGGCGGGTCGGACAGGTTGTTGTCCGGCAGGAACCCGATGAGCGAGCGCGCGTAGTCGAGCGCGTCGGTCTCGTCCTCGGCCAGGTAGTGGGCCACGCCGGAGACCGCGTTGTGCGTCTGGGCGCCGCCGAGCTCTTCGAAGCCGACGTCCTCGCCCGTGACGGTCTTGATGACGTCGGGGCCGGTGACGAACATGTGGCTGGTCTTGTCGACCATGATGACGAAGTCGGTGAGGGCGGGGGAGTACACCGCACCGCCGGCCGCCGGGCCCATCACGATGGAGAGTTGCGGGATGACGCCGGAGGCCTGGGTGTTCAGGCGGAAGATCTCGCCGTACTTGCCGAGCGCGACGACGCCTTCCTGGATGCGGGCGCCGCCGGAGTCGAGGATGCCGATGATCGGCACACCCGTCTTCAGCGCGTGCTGCATGACCTTGATGATCTTCTCGCCGGCGACCTCGCCGAGCGACCCGCCGAAGACCGTGAAGTCCTGCGCGTAGACGGCGACGTTGCGGCCGTGGATCGTGCCGACGCCGGTGACGACCGCGTCACCGTAGGGGCGCTTGGCATCCATGCCGAACGACGTGGTGCGGTGTCGCACGAACTCGTCGAACTCCACGAAGGAGTTCTCGTCGAGCAGCTGCTCGATGCGTTCGCGCGCGGTGCCCTTGCCCTTCGCGTGCTGCTTGGCGATGGCGGATTCGCCCGCGGCGGTCACGGCCTCGTGGTACCGGTCGCGGAGGTCGGCCAGTCGGCCGGCCGTCGTCGACAGATCGGGGGTGTCTCCTGAAGTCACCCGCTCACCCTACCGGCGGGTGCCACGCTGCCGGTTGGAGGACCCCCACGGTTCCTGCCCGTACATTTGCGTACATGTCCACATCCCCGTCGCCGTCGTTCCCCGCCACCAGCGCGGCTGTCCGGTCGGCGGGCGCGACGATCACCACCCCCGCCGAGACCGGGTCCACCAACGCGGACCTGCTCGCCGCCGCCCCCGAGCAGCAGCACGGCAGCGTCCTCGCGACCCTGCACCAGACCGCGGGTCGGGGTCGGCTCGACCGCACCTGGACCGCTCCGGCCGGTGAGACGCTCGCCGCCAGCGTGCTCGTCCGTGCGGACCTGGACGACCACGACCGCGGCTGGTTGCCGCTGGTCGCCGGGGCGGCGATGCGCGACGCGATCGCGTCGGTGCTCCCGGCCGGCGCGGACGTCGTCGTGAAGTGGCCGAACGACGTGCAGGTCGCCGGGGACAAGGTGTGCGGGATCCTCTGCCAGGTCGCCGCCGACGGCAGCGTCGTGGTCGGGGCCGGCGTGAACCTGACGATCCCGGCGGCCCGGCTGCCCACCCCGACGTCCACCTCGCTCCTGCTCGCCGGCGCGGTCGACGACGCACCCGCCCTGGCCGACGCGGTCCTGTCCGTCTTCCTGCGGTCCGTCCTGGAGGCGGTGGCCGGCCTGGTCACCGGGGGTCCCGCCGCCGAGACGGTCCGGTCCCACGTCCGCGCCGCGTGCGGCACGATCGGTCGCCGCATCCGCCTCGAGCTGCCGGACGGCACCGTCGAGGAGGCCGACGCCACCGGCATCGACGACGCCGGTCGCATCACGATCCGGGACCAGGCGGGCGGCACCAGGGGCGTCGCGGTGGGGGACGTCACCCACCTGCGGTATGCATGACGGCATGACCGCCGAGCCCCTGCCCGAACGTGTCGTCGCACGCCTGCGACCACACGCCCGTCGGCTGGTGCGCCCGGCGGTGTTCGTCGTGCTCGTCACCGCGGCCGGCGGGTTCGGCTTCGGCGTGTTCCAGGCGCAGCTGGCGTGGCTGAACGCCGTCGTCGCGCTCGTCGTCGTGGTGCTCGTCGTGTTCGGCGGCGCCGTCCCGCTGTTCCGCTGGATGTCGGAGCGGTACGTCGTCACCACGCGTCGCCTGGTCGTGGTCAACGGACTCGGCACGCGGACCCGACGGGAGCTCCTGCACTCCCGCGGCTACGACGTGACCGTACGGCGCCGCGGGCTGCAGGGGCTGTTCCGCTCCGGCGACGTGCTCGTGTTCCCCGGCGACGACCCCGCGGTGGTCCTCGCCGACGTGCCGCACGCCGACCTCGTCGTCGCCGTCCTGCACGACCTGGTGGAGGCCTACGAGGCCAGACGCCGGCACCGTGAGCCGGACTGGGACGAGATCGTCGGCGGTCCGGACCGGCCGCCGTGGGGCGACGTGCGGGCCTGATCCGGCCGCTCCGAGCCTCGCCGTGGGCGTCACGGCGGTCGTCGTGATGAGACTTCGGCGAGAAACCGGTACCTTCTTCGACGTGCGTATCTCTGTGATCGGCTGCGGCTACCTCGGTGCCGTGCACGCCGCCTCCATGGCCAAACTCGGACACGAGGTCGTCGCCGTGGACGTCGACCCCACCAAGATCGAGCGGCTAGCCGCGGGCGAGGCCCCCTTCTTCGAGCCCGGCCTGCCCGAGATCCTGACCGAGGCCCTCGAGTCCGGTCGGATCCGCTTCACCACCGACATGGCCGAGGTGGCCGGTGCCCGCGTGCACTTCCTCGCCGTCGGCACCCCGCAGGGGCCCACCGGTGCCGCGGACCTGACCTACGTCAACGCCGCCGTCGCCGCGCTCACCCCGCACCTGTCCGCCGGCGAGTTCGTCGTCGGCAAGTCGACCGTTCCCGTCGGCACCGCCGCACGGCTGGCCGACGAGGTCAGCGAGGCCGTCCCCGGTGCCACGCTCGTCTGGAACCCCGAGTTCCTGCGTGAGGGCTTCGCCGTGCAGGACACCATCGCGCCGGATCGCTTCGTCTACGGCGTGCCCGACGGCGAGGCCGGCGAACAGGCCGTCGCCGCCCTCGACGAGGTCTACGCCGAGGCGCTGTCCACCGGCACGCCCCGACTCGTCGTCAACCTGCCCACCGCCGAGCTCGTGAAGATCAGCGCCAACGCGTTCCTCGCCACCAAGATCTCGTTCATCAACTCGATGGCCGAGATCGCCGAGGTCGCCGGTGCCGACGTGACGGCGCTCGCCGACGCGATCGGCCACGACGCCCGCATCGGCCGGAAGTTCCTGAACGCCGGCCTCGGCTTCGGTGGCGGTTGCCTGCCGAAGGACATCCGCGCGTTCCAGGCGCGGGCGAACGAGCTGGGCGTCGGGGAGTCCCTGGCGTTCCTCGCCGACGTCGACGCCACGAACCTGCGCCGTCGCGCGCACGTCGTCGAGCTGGCGCAGGAGCTGCTCGGCGGGGTCGTCAGCGGCAAGCGCGTCGCGGTGCTCGGCCTGGCCTTCAAGCCGAACTCCGACGACGTGCGCGACTCGCCGGCCCTGGACATCGCAGCCCGCCTGCAGGAACTCGGCGCCGTCGTCTCGGCGTACGACCCCGAGGCCGTCGTCACCGCGCGCCGCGTCCACCCCGAGCTCGACTACGTCGAGAGCGCGGCCGAGGCGCTGGGCGGGGCGGAGCTCGTGCTCGTGCTCACCGAGTGGACCGAGTTCCGGGAGCTCGACGCGACCGCCGCCGCCGCACTCGTGGCGTCGCCGGTCGTCATCGACGGCCGCAACTGCCTCGATCGTGACGCGTGGACCGCCGCCGGCTTCACGTACCGCGGCATGGGGCGCTGACGTCGCCTGACGTGCAGCAGCACACCCGGCGTTCCGACCGCATCCGCGCCCTGCTCACCGCGGGGTTCCGCGGCCGGGACTGGGCGACACCGGTCGTCCTCGCCGCCACGCTGCTCGTCCTGACCGCCTCGGTGGCACGGACGTTCTCGTCGATGCCGCTCGCGAGCGTCGACGAGTCCGCGCACGTGGACTACGTGCTGCGGGTGTGGCACGGGCAGCTGCCCGTGCTGCTCGACGGCATCCGCTTCCGGCCGGGCTTCGGCGGGACGCCGCCCGTGCAGTGGGTCGCCCAGCACCCGCCGCTGTACTACGCCCTGCTCGCCCCCGTGATCGGACCGCTGGTGGACGCCGGACACCCGGTGCAGGCGGTCGTGTCCGGTCGGCTCTGCAACGCCGTGTTCGCTGCAGCGGTCGTGCCGAGTGCGGCGTGGGCGGCGTCGCGCTGCTTCCCGGGCGTCGTGCGGCTGCCCGCGACCGTCGCCGTCGTCACCGCGTCGACCAGTGTCCTGGTGGTGCAGGGCGGCGTCGTCTACAACGACTCGCTGGCGGCGTTGACCTGCGCCCTCGCGTGCGGGGTGGCCGGTGCGGCGCTCCGCTCCGGGGTCGGCCCGGGGCTCGTGGTCGGGGGAGCGCTCGTCGCCGCCGCCGGGATGACGACGCGGCTGACGTTCACGCTCTGGCTCGTGGCGATGGTCGTCGCGTTCGCGCTGTCCCGGACGGTGCGGCTCGGTCGCCTGCGGGGGCTCGGTGCCCGTGTCGTGGTCGCCGCGGTGCCCCTCGCCGCCGCGGCCGCCGCGTCCGGGTGGTTCTGGCTGCGCAACCAGGCGCTGACCGGCTCGTTCAGCGGCCGGCCGACCGCATGGCCCGGGTACACGCCCCGGCCGCACTACTCCGAGGTCGAGGTCGTCTCGATGCTGGGGTTCTGGCGCCAGCTCTTCGCGCTCTTCCGCGGTGCACTGCCCATCGCGTCACCGCTGCCGTGGGTGCTCCTGCTCCTGCCGGTCCTGCTGTTCGTCGCCGCCCTGGTGGCACGTCGCCTGCGGCCCTGGGCCCCGGCCGACGACGACCGGTGGTCGCGCCGGATAGTCGTCGCGATGCTCGTGGTCGTCACCGTGCTCTACGTCGCCGTCGAGATCCGCTACGCCACCGGCGGTGGGGCGCCGCTGAACCGCTACACGCTCACCGTGCTGGTGCCGATCGCGCTGGCGATGTCGGCGGGGTTCCTCGCCTGGGGCCGGGTCGGCACGTGGGTCGCACTGGCCTGGGCCGTGGCGACCGTCGTGCCGGCCTGGTCGCTCGTCGACACCGCGGGGTCCGAGCTCGTCGGCCACTCCGGCACCGTCGTCGTGCTCGCGGCCTCGGCCGCGGCGGTGTGCGCCGCGGCCGTCGTGGTGCTCTACGCGATGGCCGCGCGCAGCACCGCCCGGTAGCGCTCGCCGATCCGTTCGGTGGAGAACTCCGCTGCCGAGACGACGGCCTGCTCCTGGTAGCGCGAGCGTGCTGCGTCGTCGGTGAGCACGCGCTGCAGTGCTGCGCGGAGCGCCGGGACGTCGCCCGGGGGCACGAGCACGCCGGACACGTCGTCCTGCACGACGTCCCGGATGCCCGGCAGGTCGCTCGCCACGATCGCGGCCCCGACCGCCGCGGCCTCGAGCAGGGTGACCGGCAGGCCTTCTTGGTCGCCGTTCGCCGCGGGGATCGACGGCACCGCGACGACGGTGGCCGACGCGAGGGTCTCGAGCACCTCGGTGCGGCCCCGCTGGCCCAGGAACGTCACCGGCAGATCCGCCGCCTGCTGCTCGAGCTGGGCGCGGTACGGGCCGTCGCCGACCACGGTGAGCCGCCAGGGCACGTCGTCGCCCAGGCCGCGGAGCGCCTCGATCAGGTTGCCGAAGCCCTTCTTCTCGACCAGACGACCGACGGCGACGACGTGGTGCTCCTGCGGTGCGACACGAGCGCGGGTGTCGCGGGCCGGGCCGAGGTCGACGCCCATCGGGATCACGGTCGAGCGCGACTCGGGGACGCCCCACTCGGTCAGGCGCTCGCGCATCTCGGAGTTCACCGTGGTGACGTGCGCCGACCGTCCGAAGATCCAGCGCTTGAGCCGGACCAGGGGAGCCGCACGGAGCGCGTAGATGTCCCCGCCGTGGGTCGTGACGACGACGGGCACACCCGGGGCGGCCAGCGTCGCGACGAGGGCCTGCGGGATGGCCCAGTGCGCGTGGATGACGTCGGGCCTCGCGGAGCGCACCACGCGCCGCACGGCCAGGTACTGCGCGAGCACCAGTGCGGGCACCTGCACGATGCGGGAGCGCCGCTCCTTGAGGTTGTCGAGGATCGCGCCGTCGGCCAGGTCCTCGAAGCGACGCGGGAAGTACGGGTAGCGGCGCACCGCGACGTCGCCGATGCGCTCCTTCGCGGCACCACCCGGCACACGGGGGGTGAGCACGAGGGTGTCGAACTCGGTGGCCTCCTGGTGGGCGAGGTCGAGCACGAACGCCGGAACGCCGTCGTCCGGACGGGCCGGGAACGTCGAGCCCAGGACGAGCAGGCGGGGGCGGTCCTGGCGGGAGCGGGCGGAGCGAGTGGTGCGGGACATCGTGCCTTTCCGGGGCTGGCGGGGACGGTCCGGTAGGCTCTCACCCCGTGCGCGTACTGATCCACAATAGCGATTCGCCCCACAACCGCGGGGACCGGGCGATCCTCGCCGGCAACGTCGAGCTCGTCCGTCGCCGGTGGCCGGACGCCGAGATCGTGTCCCTGTCCCAGTACCCCGAGCGGGACGCCGCGTGGTTCGGGATCCGGTTCCTGCCGGTCTCCCCGTACAGCACCGGCATCGGCGACCTGTTCGCGCTGCTCCGTGCCGCCCGCGGCGCCGACGTGGTGCTCTGGGGTGGCGGTGAGATACTGAAGGACTACACGAACAAGCTCGGCCTCGTGTACTGGTTCGGCAAGATGCTGCTCGTCCGTGCGGTCAACAAGAACCTCGTCGGGGCGTTCCAGGGCATCGGCCCGACCACCGCCGGGGTCAGCAAGCGCCTGATCCGCGCCACCGTCGACCTGTGCAGCGCGTTCGCCGTCCGTGACGACGAGTCCCGCGAGAAGCTCCTGTCCTGGGGCGTGAAGACGCCGATCGTGTCGTCGTTCGACCCCGCGGTCGTCGGGACGGTCACCCCGCCCGACGCGGACGTGCTCGAGCGGCTCGAGCGCACCACCGGCCTGACCGCCGAGCATCTCGAGGGCTCGATCGGCTTCGGCGTCCGTCGCTGGTTCCACTACAAGCGCAGCGGCTGGATCCCGTTCCGCTTCCTGCCGAAGCGCTTCCGCCAGACCGGTGTCGACAGCGACAAGCTCGTGACCTACCGGCAGGCCGTCGCCGACCTCGCCGACCGTGTGATCGACCGCTGGGACGCCGACGTGGTGTTCTACCCGATGCACATGGAGGCGTCCGAGGGCGACGCCGCCTTCGCCCGCGAGGTCATCGCCCTGATGCGGCACGCCGACCGCACCCACGTGGTCGAGGCCGACGAGTTCTCGCCGTCCGAGTACGCCGGACTGATGTCGCGCAGCCGCCTGTTCCTGGCGAGCCGCCTGCACTCGGCGATCGTCGCGACCATCGCCGGGGTCCCCGCCGCGGTGCTCTACTACGTCGACAAGGGCCGGCTGTTCTTCGAGCAGATGGGCCAGCAGGCCTACTCGAAGCCGATCGAGGCCGCACTCGAGCCCACGTTCGTCGACGACGTCACGGCGCAGCTCGAGGCGCTCGACGCGGACCGCGACGCGGTCCGCGCGCAGCTCGCGCAGGGCGTGGCCCGGATGGCGACCGCCCTCGACGCCGACTTCGCCGAGGCGACGCGCGACGTCCGCTGACACCGTGCGCTGACACGGCGGGTGCGAACGCGCGCCCGTGACGGACAGGAGGCCCGTGGCGACACCGCCACGGGCCTCCTGTCCGTTCGTGGTGGCCGAGCGCCGGGGGCGCGCGCCCCTAGGCTGACGACATGACCGAGCGTCGATCCCTCACCGTCGCCGGCGGCGTCACCGCCGCCATCGGCGGAGCCGTCTCCGGAACCGGGGCGCTGATCCTCACCGTGTCCGCCGCGACCGGCGGGAGCTTCCCGTTCGGTGCGGCGTTCCTCGTCTTCGCGGGTGGGCCGTTCCTGCTCGTCGGCGCGGTGCTGTTCGCCGTCGGCTGGTGGCAGGGCCGTCGGTCGCTGCGACGTCCCTGACGGGCGTCAGCTCGTCCGGGACGCGAAGCGCTTCAGGTACGTGATGTCGTTGCGGTAGACGTCCTGGTCGCCGGGGAGCGTGCCGCTGGCCGCCCACTGCCAGAAGGTCCACTTCGACCAGCTGCGTCCGAGGGTGCCGGGGGTGGTGAAGTTCTTCACCGGGTAGATCGCGACGAACAGCGGGTTCTTCGAGAACTGGTTGCTGTTGTTCGTGCAGCGCTTCCACCAGTCGGTCGTGGTGTAGATCGCGGGGTACCGACCCGTCTTGGCGACGACGGTCCGGTTGAAGTCCTTGATCCAGGTGCGCATCGCGCCCCACGACTTGCCGTAGCAGGTGCCCTGGGCGGCGCTGCCGTACTCGATGTCGAGCAGCGGCGGCAGGGTCTTGCCGTCCTTGCTCCACTGGCCGCCGTGGGCGAAGAAGTAGTTCGCGGTCGCGGCGCCGCTCGCCTGGCTCGGCTGGGCGTAGACGTAGCCGCCGCGGTACAGGTTGCGCTGCTTGGCGGTGGCGTACTGCTGCTTGTAGGTGGAGCTGACGTACGAGGTGCCCTCGGTCGCCTTGACGTACACGAACCGGGCGCCGTTGCGGTAGGCCTGCAGGAAGTTGACGCTCGGCTGCCACGCGCTGATGTCGAAGCCCTGCACCCGGCCGGGGGGCGGCCCGCCGGCGGTGGCGGCAGCGGCCGACGAGCTGAGGGACTGTGCGCTCACGCCGCCGCCCGAGGTCGCGTCGGGGGAGGTCGTCACGTGGGTCTCACCGGCGTGGGCGGCGATGCCGGCACCCATGGTGTGGTTGCCGGTGCGGTCCATCTCGGCGATGGAGAGCTGCTGACCGGTGTCGGTGCCTGCGGCGGCGGTGGCGGTCGCGCCGACCGCCGGGCCACTGCCGAAGGTGATGACCCCGGCGACGGCGGCAGCGGTGCCGAGCCCGAGGATCCTGCTGATGGGTGCGCGCATGTGGTCTCGTCTTCCCTGTCGAGATGCCGTGGGCCTGATCTCCCACGCCGCGGTCCGAGCGATGCTACCCGGACTCGGCGACACCTGTCCGTGAGGCGCACAGGGGCAGCGTCGGATGCAGTGTCGGCTGTCGGGGCTAGCGGGCGGTGCGGGTGCCCTCGTCGTCCGTCTCGACCTCGGGCAGGCGCCCGCGCGAGGAGACCTCGCGGGTGGCGTGCTTCTGCCGGCGGTTCAGGAAGTTGCGCTCCACGAGCCACCACATCCCGACGCAGATCGCCAGGGTGATCGGGATCACCACGAAGACCATCATCAGGAACTGCCACTTCGGGTACAGGCCCATCGGCAGGAGCAGCAGGTTGCCGAGTCCGAGCAGCGGGCTGTGGAAGAGGTAGACCGTGTACGACACGAGGCCGGCGAGCACGAAGGGCTTCCACGCGAAGAACCGTGCGAGCCAGGTGTGCTGCCCGGTGACCGCCTTGCGGCCCATCCAGGTCAGCAGGATGCCGGCGAAGATGCCGAGGACGACCTCGGACGGCCAGGTCTGGTGCTGCCAGTAGTCGCGGTTTCGGAAGAAGACGAGGAGCATGCCCACGAACATCGCGGCCACGAACACGCCGCTCTGCCACCGCGGCCCGCCGAGCTTCGAGGCGTTCAGCTTGCCGGTCAGGTGCTCGTCGCGGGCCTTCACGGTGAGCTCGGCGGCGAGCATGCCGACCGCGAAGAGGCCGACGAACCACGGGTGCATCCACGAGTAGCGGCTCTCGGAGCCCATCCACATGCCGATGAGGACCAGCGAGGACGCGGTCGCCCACCCGCCGAAGACCTTCCAGAGCGGCAGGATCAGCAGCGGCATGAGGAAGTAGATCTGCCACTCGACGGCGACCGTCCACATCGGGCCGTTGATCTTGCCGATGTACTGCGGGAAGAAGTCGTGCACCAGGAAGAAGTGCGTGAGGAACGTGCCCCAGCCCATCGGCAGCTTCGTGTCCCACTGGGTGCCGCCGGGCTGCCCCATCACCGGGACGAACAGGATGATGAGCGCGAAGACGACGAGCGACGCCCAGTACGGCGGGATGATCCGTCGGGCGCGGCGCCAGATGAACTTCCAGAAGCCGCCAGGTAACCGGTAGCGGTCGAACCGGGTCACGACGGGCAGCATCAGGACGTAGCCGGACAGGACGATGAACAGCGGGACGCCGAGGTAGCCCCAGCCGATGAACGGTCGGAGCCACGGCAGTTCGGTCGGCCCGGTGCCGGTCGTCCCGGTGAAGAGGTACGCGTGGTAGAACACCACGGCCAGGGCGGCGAGACCGCGGAGCCCGTCCAGGTACGGGAACTCGAGCCGGCCCCCTGCGCGGGGAGCGGCCGCCGTCGGTTCGGCTGCGGATTCGGCTGCGCGGGTTTCGGTGGCCAACGAACGTCCTCGAGGTGGTCGGAGCGGGGTCCCCGGCAGTCTCCCACACGCCGAGCGGGGCCCGCGATCCGCCTCGGTGCGGTCCGGCAAGCGAACGGATGTCATGATGAAGCACGTGACCGTGACGACGACCGCAGCACCGCAGAGCACCCACGAGCCCGCAGGACGGCGTTCGGGGGCGGGTGCGCGACGGTACCGGCACGTCGTCGCACCCCTGATCCTGGGCGTCCTCGTGGTGATCGGGGTCGCCCTGAGCGCCGCCGTGGCATACCACAACCGCCTCGGCGTGACGAACGTCGACGGCATCTCCTACATGGGCATCGCGCGCGAGTACGCGAACGGCTGGCTGCCCGACGCGATCAACGCGTACTGGTCGCCGCTGGTCTCGTGGATGATGGCGCCGTTCATCGCCCTCGGGCTCGGCATGCAGACGGCCTTCGCGATCGTGAACTGCTTCGCCGTGGCCGTCGTGCTCGGCATCGGCGGGTGGCTGGTCTGGTCGCAGAACCACCGCATCGTCCCGGCCGTGCTCTTCATGGTCACCGCGATCCCCGCCCTGATGAGCGCCGTGTCGGTGCAGACCCCGGACCTGCTCGTCGTCGCGTGGATCGTCGGGTTCCTCTGGGCGCTCCGGTGGGCCGACCAGGCGCTGCACGGTTCGACGCGTGCGCGGGTCGCCTCCGGCGCGGTGCTCGGCGTCGTGGCCGCGCTCGGGTACTTCACCAAGCTCTTCCTGCTGCCCGTGGCCGTCGGCGCCGTGATCCTCTGGCTGCTGCTGCGCGTCTGGTCCGCCCGCCGCCGCCGCGAGCCGGTCCGGCACTGGTGGACGGCCCCGGTGGCCACGATCGTCGTGTTCGCCGTCGTCATCGCCCCGTGGGTCGGCGCACTGACCCTCAAGTACGGCACGGTGACGCTCGGGTCGTCGCTGTCGGTCAACATCGGTTCGAAGTTCGACGACGGCGGCCGTGCCACGGACTGGCCGTTCCTGCCGGTCCCGCCCAACGACCACGCCTTCTCGCCCAACGAGGACTTCACCCCGTCGGTCTACAAGCAGGGCCCGATGGACAACCCGGACCCCGCCGTGGTGCCGCCGCCCACGCAGTCGACCACCGAGGACACCGCGCCGAAGGTCACGAAGGAGTCCGGCATCGCGGCCCGCGCCGGGTACTACCTGCACGAGCGCATGCTCGCCCTGCCGTACTACCTGCAGAAGATCAGCACCTTCGCCCCGTTCGCGGCACCCATCGCTCTGCTCTTCGCGGCCGCCCTCGTCATCGGTGTCGTGCGGTTCCGCCGCTACGCGTTCACCTGCATCGTCGCGGCGACGACGCTGGTGTACTTCGTCGGCTACGGCATGATCACCTCGTCGTCGAGCGGCGGCGGCAACGCCCGGTACTACTGGCCGCTGTTCTACCTGACGGCGATGATCGGGGCGCTCATGCTGCCGGCCGTCTGGCGGCTGGTGCGCCGTCGGGGTGTGGTCCGGACGATCGTGGCGTGCGTCGCGATCGCGGTCGTGCCGATCGCCTCGTACACGCAGAACTGGTTCGGGTCCCCGGCGCCGTTCTACCCGTCGGTCAACCGCACCGAGGCGCTGCGCGTCTTCGGGCCGACCGACGTGCCGGAGATCGTCCGGCTCGCCGACCAGATCCGGGCGAGCGGCGCCCTGCCCGAGGACGCCACCGTCATCGGCTCGAACTACCGCTCGCTCTCCTCGCTCGCGTTCCTGACCGACACGCGTGTGTACGGTCGCTCAGGTCAGGGCTACACGTACCACTCGGACGCGATGCGCAACCTGTTCATCGACGAGGGCGTGCAGTACTTCGTGCAGTTCGACCCGGCGACCGCCCCGGCGCGTGACTACTCGGTGGCCGGCAAGCTGGTCGGCACCTACAACGCGACGATCTCGTGCAGCGCCGACCGCTCCACCGACCCGGAGATCCCCTGCCGCGTGCAGATCGTCAAGCTCGCCCGGTGACGCTCGACCGGTGACGTCCCCGGCACCCGCTCCCTGCGGCAGCACCGCAGGGAGCGGCCCGCCCCAGCGTCTACCATGACCTGAGCCCGTGACCTGAGCAGGAGACCCGTTTGTCCGCAAGCACCAGCGACACCCCCGCGCCCGAGGGGAAGCGTCCGTCGAAGCGACGACGGTTCCTCGGCAAGGCGATCCCCATCGCCTTCTACGTCCTGCTCGCGGTGTTCCTCGTGCTGTACGTCCGGAGCGTCGACTGGGGCCAGCTCGCCGGGCTCGACTGGCAGTGGTCGTGGGTGATCCTCGCGACGGTGATCAGCCTCGGCTTCCGGTACTGGGGCGTCGGCATCTGGTTCTACCTGCTGCGACGGCTCGGCGCGACCGGGCTCAAGGGCAGCGGCGTCACCCTGACCTACGTGTACGCGAAGTCCTGGATGGGCCGCTACATCCCCGGTGCCGCGACCTGGATCATCGGCAAGGTCTACTTCGCCTCGAAGCACGGCGTCTCGAAGGCCCGCCTCGGCGTGAGCGGGCTGCTCGAGGGCGCCCTGCAGATCGCCGCCACGCTGGCCCTGGCGCTCGTGCTGCTGCTCATCGACCCGCGGACGCACAACCTCGACCCGTGGCTCATCGTCCTGATGATCGCGGCGTTCGTCGGCTGCGTCGTCTGCCTGATCCCGCGCGTGTTCGTGTTCCTGATCGGGATCGCGCTGAAGATCCTGCGGCGCAAGCCGCTCGAGGCCGACGTCCGTCCGAACCTCGGCACCGTCCTCGGTGGAGCCGGGCTCTACGTCGCCGGCGCGGTCCTGTCCGGCACGGCGTACTACTTCATCACCCTCGGCGTGTACCCGTCGCTGAAGCTCACCGACGCGGCGTTCGTGATCGGTGCCGCGAGCATGGCCTCGGCGATCAGCATGCTGGCCGTCTTCGCCCCCGGCGGACTCGGCGTCCGGGAGGGCGTGCAAGCCCTCCTGCTGGCGCTCGTCATGCCGGCGCCCATCGCACTGGTCGTGGTCGTCGTCACCCGTGTCTGGAGCCTCGCGGTCGACGGACTCTTCCTGCTCTGCGCTGCGGCCCCCACGTGGTTCCGGCGCAACCGCCCGACCGACGACCCCTCCGCGGTCGAGGGCGGCGTCCCCGCCGCCTGACGCGCGGCGCGCGCAGCGTTTCGTGAGCAGCAATGGTCGGGTGCGGATGACGGACCCGACCATTCCTGCTCACGGAGTGGGGCACCGGTCGCGCGTGACGACGGACAGGAGGCCCGTGCCAGCTGGCACCGGGCCTCCCGTCCGTCTCGTGGGTGCGCCCACTGCACGCCGCGCGCCGTCCGCCGAGGGGTCACGAAGTGTCGGCTGCGGCCGCGCCTGCCGACAGTTCGCGACCCCTCGGGGCCGCGCCTGCGGCACGTCGTGCCACCGCGGCGCTCCGCAGCCGGGCGTGTCAGCGGACGGGAACCGTCGTCGGCAGGGCGCGACGATCGGCGCGCGCGACCTGCAGGACCGACGCGACGAGCCCCACCGCGACCAGGGCCACGACGACCACGAGCACCGCGGGTGGCACCGGCCCGATCTCGGAGTACCGCAGCAGCCCGCGGCCCGTCACCGGGAACAGCGCCGCGTTCCAGAACCAGGCCGACGCCACCGCGAAGCCGTACACGCCCACCGCGGGCAGCACGACGGCCAGCGCCACCGCGGCCCAGGTGCGTGCCCGGCCGGCCGGCACCAGTCGTCGCCACGCGAGCGCGCTCAGCACGATCAGGCAGACGATCGCGGGGAAGTAGTACCGGCCCTGGGTGGCGGCGACCTCGGTGGTGGTGAGGTACGAGTGCGCGCTCGTGCGGTTCTGGATGCCGATCAGGAGCGCCGGGAACACCGCGAGGCACAGGGCCACCCGCAGGTCCGGGCCCCGGCGGAACGCCCAGCCGACCAGCACCACGAGGGCGACGAGGGTCAGGACGGCGGTGAGCAGGTCGCCGATGGTCACCTGGGCGCGACCGCCGAAGCTGCCCCAGAACGTGCGCGACAGGGTGCCCCAGCTGACGTCGAGGAAGTGTCCGAGCGTGGGGCTCTCGCCCGGGGGGAAGTCCTTCGGGGGCCGCATCGCCGTGTAGCCGTTCGGTTGGATCCGGCCGTACGACACGAGGTTGTGCAGCCACCACCAGGCACCGATGCCGCCGGAGACCGCCATCGTGACGACCGTGCGGACGATCCGTTGCCGCAGGGAGAGCACCCCGGCGCCGGCGAACAGCACCACCACCGCGACGAACGGCACCGCCGGCAACCCGGTGCCCTTGATCCAGACCAGGGCCCCGAGCACGACAGCCAGTGCGATCGTGGTGCGCCAGCGGGTGTCGCCGGTGAGCAGACGGGTGGCGAGCCAGACGACGATCCCGGCGACGAGCAGCACCGGGGCGTCGTTCGAGAACGACGAGCCGATCGACGCGAGCTCGGGCGTCGCGAACACGGCGAGGGCCCCGATCAACGCGGCGCGGGGGCTGCGGGTCACCCGGCGCACCGACGCCCAGGCGAGCAGGGGGAGCGCGGTGACGGCCAGCACGTCGGCCAGGCGGAGGGCGATGAACGCGTGGTCCCAGCGGAGCTCGCCGAAGTCGACGGCCCGGAGCACGGCGGCGCCGGCCAGGTAGGCGGTCGGCGGGTGCTGGGTCATCTGGTTGACCGTCGCCGAGGGCCCTGGTGCGTTCTGCAGCAGCTCGCTCACCGTCGACCACTCGTCGGACGGCTTCGTCGCCTGTTCGACCTTCGCAGCCTGCACGGCGTTGGTGACGTGCAGCTCGCCGGGGGCCGCCCAGGCGTCACCGAGGGCGACGTGCACGGCGGCGTCGATGTGCGCGGTCTCGTCGGGGGCCTCGAACACCGGGACGAGCAATGCCCACGCCACGAGCCAGAGTCCGAAGGTCGCCGTGATCACCGCGATCGCGACACGTTCCCAGCGCGCGGTGCGGGGTGGGGCGGGGGTGGTGGTCGTCTCGGCCGTCACCCCACCGATCCTAGGTCAGACGTCGTGGGGGACCCGCGGGCCGTCGGACACCGACTCGTCCGCGGCGGCCGACTGCGTGGCCGTGCGCTCGGGGTGGTAGACCCAGACCTTGTAGAGCCAGAACCGGAAGACCGTGCCGAGCACGAGCCCGATGATGTTCGCGACGTTGTCGGCGAGCACCGAGGTGAGCCCCATCGCGTAGTGGGACACCCCGAGGCAGGCGAGTGCGATGACCATGCCGCCGAGCGACACGACGACGAACTCGATGCCCTCGCGGGTGGCCACGGCGCGACGCTGCTCGCGGAACGTCCAGTACCGGTTGCCCATCCAGTTCACGAAGATCGCCACGACGGTGGAGATGACCTTCGCCCAGAACGGCCCCGAGTGGACGTCCTCGGGGTTCAGGACGGTGATGCGCAGCACGTTGAACACCGTGGTGTCCACGACGAAGCCGACGGCACCGACGACGCCGAAGCGTGCCAGCTGGGCGATGAGGCGCCGCACGAGCCCTCCAGGATCAGTAGAGTTGTGACCGGTCGTGCAGAGCGCGACCCGAACAGCGATTGTAGACAACGCGTTCCCACCGCACGGTGGGAGCGCCGGAAGGATCACACAGCATGGCGTTGCGCGTCGGGGTCATCGGTGGGGGACAGCTGGCACGGATGATGGTGCCGGCCGCGGTCGAACTGGGGATCGACATCCGGGTGCTCGCCGAGGGGCCGGGCATGTCCGCCGCGATCGCCGCCACCGCCGAGGGCGACTACCACGACGCCGCCACGGTGCTCGAGTTCGCCCGACAGGTCGACGTCGTGACCTTCGACCACGAGCACGTGCCGCAGGACGTCCTGCGCAGCCTGGTCGACGCGGGCGTGTCGGTCCACCCCGGACCGGACGCGCTGGCCGTCGCCCAGGACAAGATCACCATGCGTCGCCGGCTGAGCGAACTCGGGCTGCCGGTGCCCGACTGGGCCGCCGTGCAGGGGCCCGACGACCTCCGAGCGTTCCTGGCGGACCACGGAGGCCGTGCCGTCGTCAAGACGCCGCGGGGCGGGTACGACGGCAAGGGCGTCCGGGTCGTCTCCGACGCGTCCGACGTCGACGACTGGTTCATCGCCGTGGCCGAGGCCGGCGGCGACCAGGCGCTCCTGGTCGAGGAACTCGTCCCCTTCACCCGTGAGCTCGCGCAGTCCGTGGCACGCCGTCCCTCCGGGCAGGTCGTCGCCTGGCCGCTCGTCGAGACCGTGCAGCGCGACGGGGTCTGCGCCGAGGTCATCGCACCGGCCCCGGACAGCGCCGGCCGGATCGCCGACCTGACTGAGTCGATCGCCGTCCGCATCGCGGAGGAACTCGGTGTGACCGGTGTGCTGGCGGTCGAGCTGTTCCAGACCGACGACGAGCGCATCCTCATCAACGAACTCGCGATGCGTCCGCACAACACCGGGCACTGGACCATCGACGGCGCCACCACGAGCCAGTTCGAACAGCACCTGCGCGCCGTCCTCGACCTGCCGCTCGGAGCAACCGGCTCGTTCGCTCCCGCGTCCGTCATGGTCAACGTGCTCGGCGGACCCGCGGACGGCGACCTCGCCGCCCGGTACCCCGCAGCGCTCGACGCCTTCCCCGAGGCGAAGTACCACTTCTACGGCAAGGCGCCCCGGCCCGGCCGGAAGATCGGGCACGTCACGGTGCTCGGCGACGACGTCGACGACGTCGTCTACCGCGCCCGCGCGGCCGCGGCGCACTTCGACGACTGAGCCGGTGTCCGCGACACCGGGTCGCGTCCTCGACGTGACCGGCTGACGGACGGGAGGCCCGTGGCGACGCCGCCACGGGCCTCCCGTCCGTCACGGGTGCGGGACACACTTGTCGGTCGCTCTGCGGACACCCCCTCGGGTGGCACCCGCTCGGGAGGCTGGCGGGGGCTGGGAGCGCATGTTCCCCTGGTACAGTCCGTGCCCACCGTCCAGGGAGTCCCCATGCGCCGCCGTCCGCGTCGTGCCGCCGTCTGCGGCGCAGCCATCGCCCTCGTCGCAGCCGTCGCCGGCCTGCTGCCGACCGCGACCGCGTCCGCAGCGACCTCGGCCTCGACCATCCGCTCGGCCACGTCCGCGTCGCTCTACGGCGCCGGGCCGTACCGGTCGCCGACGAGCGAGGCCGCGAAGGCGCAGGCCGCCCTGGCCGCCACCGACCCGGCCGGGGCCGCTGCGGCGGCGAAGATCGCCGGGTACCCCGTCGCCACCTGGCTCGGCGACTGGAGCCAGGGGACGCAGCTGACCAAGACCATCAGCACCGCCCTCACCGGTGCCGAACAGTCCGGCACCACCCCCGTGTTCGTGCTCTACGCGATCCCCGACCGTGACTGCGGCGGGTACTCCGCCGGCGGCTTCGACGAGGGGTCCTACGACGCCTGGGTCGACCAGGTCACCGCGGCGCTGGCGGGACACCGCGCAGCCGTCATCGTCGAACCGGACTCGCTCGCGATGCTCAGCAACGCCAAGTGCAGCACCGCGCTCGACGAGCAGCGATACCGGATCCTGTCCCGCACCGTCGCCGGGCTGACCGCCGCCGGAGTCCCCGCCTACCTGGACGCCGGCAACTCGAACTGGGTGCAGCCCGCGCTGATGGCGTCGCGGCTGAACAGCGCGGGCGTCCAGCAGGCCCGCGGGTTCTTCACGAACGTCGCGAACTACTACCCGACCGCCCAGGAGCAGGCGTACGCGCAGAAGGTGTCCGCCGCCACCGGGGGCTCGCACTACGTGATCGACACCTCGCGCAACGGGCAGGGCTGGCGTGGCACCTGGTGCAACGGGCCGGGGGCCGGGCTCGGCACCTCGCCCCGGGTGGTCTCCGACGGCACGGCGCTCGACGCCCTGCTGTGGGTCAAGACCCCCGGCGCGAGCGACGGCACCTGCAACGGGGCCCCGGCCGCCGGCAAGTGGTTCTCGACCTACGCCCAGGCCCTCGTCGCGAACGCACGCCTGGGTGTGCCCGCCGCCGACCTGACCCCCCGTGGCACGCTCGAGGCCGTCGCCGGAGCCGGCGGCGGCGTCCGCGTGTCCGGGTGGGCCTACGACGAGGACGACCCCACGCAGCCCGTGCGGGTCCGTGCCACCGTCGACGGCGTCTCGGCCGGCGTCACCACCGCCGGGCTCGACCGGCCGGACGTCGACGCGCGCTTCGGGGTCGGCGCGACCCACGGTTTCGACGTCGTGGTGCCCACCGCGGCCGGCGCTCGCCGCGTCTGCGTCACCGCGGTGAACATCGGCGCGGGGTCGGACACCCCGCTCGGCTGCTCGACCGTCCGCGCCTACCGGCACGACCCGTACGCCAAACTGGAGTCCGCCAAGGCCGCGACCCGGGGCATCGCGGTGCGCGGCTGGGCGTTCGACGGCGACGCGGTGGCCTCGGCGAGCCGGGTGGCGATCACCGTCGACGGCAAGCGGGTGACGTCGCTGGACGCCGGTCGGAAGCGTGCCGACGTGGACGCGACCTGGGGCTCCGGTGGCTCGCACGGCTTCGCGGGCACCGTCCGGGCTGCGGCCGGCAAGCACACCGTCTGCGCGATCGTCCACAACACCGGGAGCGGAGCGGACCGCAGGGCATCGCCGTGCCGGACGGTGACGGTGCGCTGAGGGGGCGTCCGCCGTGCGGTGTTCTCCGTGCGGCGTTCTCCGTGCGGCGTCCGCCGTGCGGTGCGAGGTTCCGTCGTCGGTGGGAGGCTCTGCGGCTCGCACCGCGCACGGAACCCCGCACCGTTCGTGACTGGCCTCGCACGGTGCCAGGTGCCAGGTGCGAGAGGATGGGCGCATGCCGCGTGATCTCGTCCGCCGGGCCGCCGGACGCCTGCGCCGCGCCGTCGCAGGTGCCCCGCCACAGCCGGCGCCCCTGCCCGTCCTCGGGTACGTCGTCGCGGGCGGTGGCGGCGCCCACCCGGCCTCGGCACACGTCCGTGTCGTCCGCCGCACCGAGCACCTGGCTGCGAGCGGCACCGCCGAGGTACGCCAGGTGGACCCGGCGGCGTTCGTCGACGGCTCCGACCAGGCGCCGTACGCCGCACTCCTGGTGCAGCGGGACATCCTTCCCCGTGCCGACGTGCAGCCCTTCCTGGCGGCAGCCGCCTCCCGGGGCATCCACGTCGTGGCCGAGGTCGACGACGACTTCTTCACCGAGTCCGGACGCGCCCGCTTGGCCCGCGCCGAGTACGACCCCGACCGGCTCGCCTCGATCGATGCCCTGGTGCGCGGTGCCGACACCGTCGTCGTGAGCACGCCCGAACTCGCCGACGTGGTCCGTCCGGTGGCGCGGGACGTCGTCGTCGTGCCGAACGCCCTCGACCCGACGATCTGGACTGCCGGCCCCACCGCGGACGACGACGAACGGCCCGCGGGGGAGCACCGGGTGCTGTACATGGGCACGCTCACCCACGCCGCGGACCTCGAACTCCTGCGTGACGTCTTCGCCGACCTCACCACCGCCGACGGCACCCCGATCCGGCTCGAGGTCATCGGGGTGACCGACGAGGGCGGTGCCGACTGGTTCCGCCGGGTCGAGGTCCCCGACGGGCACTACCCGGCGTTCTCCCGATGGCTCGTGGCGCACCGGGAGCGCTGGCGGGCGGGCGTCGCACCGCTCCGTGACGAGGAGTTCAACCGCGCGAAGAGCGACCTGAAGTTCCTCGAGTACACCGCGCTCGGGCTGCCCGCCGTGGTGTCGGATCGTCCGTCCTACGCCGTCGCACGGGCCCACGGGGCCGTGGCCGTGCCGGACGACGTGTCGGCGTGGCGGGACGCCGTGCGGACCGCCGTCGACCGTGGCCGGGCGGACGAGGGGGCGGCCCGCTGGGTCGCCGAGGACCGCACGATCGGCCGTGACGGCGACACCTGGCGACGCGTGCTGCTCGGCTAGGCTCGTCGCGTGACCGACACCGCCGCACCCGCACAGCCGCTCGTCTCGATCATCATGGGGTCGGACTCCGACTGGCCGACCATGCGGGCCGCGGCGGACATCCTCACCGAACTCGGCATCCCCTTCGAGGCGGACGTCGTGTCGGCGCACCGCACCCCGGACAAGATGACCCGCTTCGCCCGCGGCGCCGCCGCCCGTGGCATCCGGGTCGTCATCGCCGGGGCCGGTGGCGCGGCACACCTGCCGGGCATGGTCGCCTCGATGACGACGCTCCCGGTGATCGGTGTCCCGGTGCAACTCGCGCGTCTCGACGGCCTCGACTCGCTGCTCTCGATCGTGCAGATGCCGGCGGGTATCCCGGTCGCGACGATGGCGATCAACGGTGCCGCCAACGCCGGTCTGCTGGCTGCGCGCATCATCGGTTCCTCGGAGCCGGTCGTCGCCGCTCGCCTGACCGAGTACGCCGACGGGCTCGAGCGCCTGGTCGAGGAGAAGGCGGCGCGCCTCCGCGACTCGCTCTGAGGCCGCCGCTGCGGGGTCCGCGCCGCGCTACGGTAGCGGGATGCACCGCGCCGTCCCCGTCCTCGTCCTCTCCGCGGTCGCCGTGGTCGCCGCGGTGGTTTGCGTGGTCGCTGCGCGCGCGGCCGGTCCGGTGAACCCCGTGGCGGGGTGGTTCCGTGGCGCGGGCCAGGACGTCGTGGCGACGAAGTCGCAGTTCGACTCGTGGTTCGCGGCGCTCCACGTCGCCGAAGCCGCAGCGGTCGTCGCCGTCCTCGCCGTGGTGGCCGCCGTCGTGGTCGCCGTGGTCGCTCGACACCGTCGCGCACGTCCCTGACCCCACCACCCGACGTCGGCGCGCGGCTGATCCGACCGATGCCGACGCCACGCCACGCGCACTGACCAGGACTTCTTGCCCGACGGCTGATCCTCGCGCAAGCCCCGTGTACTGGGGGTGCGCTGAAGTGTCAACCCCCAGGCGCAGATTGTGGACAGCAACTACCGTGAACGCCGGGTAGCCGAGATCCGGCCGCCCGGCACCCACGGGAACGGGTGCGAACAGTCACGTCAGGGAGTGACCGACCTCATGCAGAAACGCACCACCAGGAGGGCCGCACTCGCCGTCGTGCTCCTCGGAGCAGCACTCGTCGCCGGGCCGCTCGGTCAGGGGACCGCAGCGACCGCCAGCTCGGCACCGCTCGGCGACGTCGGGAACTTCAAGCAGACCTTCCGCGAGCAGTTCAGCGCCGCGGCCAGCGCGAAGGGCGCCTTCGCCAAGAAGTACGCCAACTCGTGGCAGCCGTACCCGGACGGGACCGGCGGCATGTACTACTCGGGCTCGCAGATCAGCTCGCACAACGGGTACATGGACGTCAAGCTCGACGGCAAGCACGGCGCCGCCGGCACCTTCGGCACGCCGACGGGAGCCTGGGGCCACAAGGGCGGCAAGTTCATCGTCCGCGCCAAGGCAACGGGCGGTGCCGGCAACGGCGCGGCCTTCATGCTCTGGCCGTCGTCCGACCGCTGGGCCGACGGGGAGATCGACTACCCCGAGGCCAACTTCGACCAGCAGCCGATGCTGCACCACCACTCGATGATCGCGGGCCAGGAGGCCAACGCGACGAGCATGAGCACCGGCGTCTCGTGGCGTTCGTGGCACACGTACTCGATCGAGTGGGTGCCCGGGAAGTCCGTGCGGTACCGCCTCGACGGCAAGGTGATCAAGACGATCACCTACGACGTGCCGAAGACCGCACACCGTTACATGTTCCAGGTGGGCGACTGGGGCGACGCCGGGCACCTGTACATCGACTGGGTCAGCACCTACACGTACAAGGGCTGACGCGCTCCTGCCGTCAGAGGTCGGCGTGCAGCTGCCAGGTCTCCGCGGCGGAGTCGGACCAGTCGTACATGCGTGCGCGGTCCGGCCCCGCCACGGCCAGCCGGCTGGACAGCTGCGGGTCGTTCACGACCTGGTAGACGGCCTGTGCGAGCCGTGCGGGGTAGGACTCCCGCGGTGACCGGGCGACGGTGACGCCGGCGTCCGACGCGACCTCCGCCACGGCGGGGTCGTCGGAGTGGATCACCGGGGTGCCGAAGCTCATCGCTTCGATCACGGGCAGGCCGAAGCCCTCGGCGAGGCTGGGGAACACGAACACCGTCGCACGGTCGTAGACCACCGCGAGGTCCGCGTCGTCGATGCGGCCGAGGACCTTCACCCGGTCGCGCGACAGTCCCGCGCGCTCCGCGGTGCCGTACACGTCGATGTCGCCCCAGCCGTCCGGACCGGAGATGACGAGGGGCACGTCGCTGGGGGCATCCGGGTGGGCCATCGCCTCGATCAGGGACGCCAGGGCCTTGCGCGGCTCGAGCGTGCCGACCGCGAGCACGTAGCGGTCGGGCAGGCCGAGGCGCTCGGCGCGCAGGTCGGCGTCGACGGGCAGGCGGAGGCGTCCGCTCGGGGCACCGCCGATCACGCGGAGCCGGTCGTCGAACCGGTGGATCTCGTTCAGCGCCCCCGCCACGGCGTGGGTCGGCACCACGACGGCGTCGGCGTGCTTCCACGCCCGCTTCACCATCGCCTTGTGGAAGTGGACGCCGCGCGGTGTGAGGGTCTCGGGGTTGGTCCACGGCACCACGTCGTGCACGGTCACCACGGTCTGCCGGCCCGGGTCCTGGAAACGGTCGTGCTTGACCAGTGGTGCGAGCACGCTCGGCGCGTGCACCATGCCCTTCGCGATGCCGCCCACGAACCCGCCCTGCCAGGCGAGCGACAGCTCACGACGTGGCAGCGGCAGTCGCTGCAGGTCGGACAGTCCGGGCAGGAGCGTCCGCAGGTGCGCCATCTCGTCGGACCCGACGGCGGAGACCACACCCGCGACCTCGCAGCCGCTCGGCGCGTGCTCGACGAGGTGTCGCGCGAGCTCCTCGGCGTAGCGCCCGATGCCGCCCGGCACGGGCGCGACGATCTGGTCGACGATGACGTGGAGGGTGGTCATGGTGCTGTGCTCCTCGTCGTGGTTCGTGGACCCGTGGTCAGGGGGCCGAGGGCCGGCCCCGCGCTCGGCTGCCCGACACTACCAGGGTGGTCCCGGCGCCCCCTGGGCGCGGTCGGTGGTCGGACAGGAGGCGCGGGTCGGGTCCGCGGTGTGCGGAACCCGACCCGCGCCTCCCGGTCGAGAGCCGTGCCTACGCGGTCAGCGCACCCGCCGCGACCGCAGCGTGCAACGCGTCGCGCCAGTCGCGCATCGGCGCGAGTCCGGCACGCGACCAGCCGTCGTGGCCGAGCACGCTGTACGCCGGGCGCGGCGCCGGCCGGACGAAGGCGGCGCTGTCGGTGGGCAGCACGCGCTCCGGGTCGAGCCCGAGTTCGCGGTAGATGGCCTGCGTGAAGTCGAACCAGGAACCCTGGCCGGCGTTCGTCCCGTGGTAGATGCCCGCGGGGGCGTCCCCGTCGACGAGCTCGACGATCCGCGCGGCGAGGTCGCCCGTCCACGTCGGCTGGCCGACCTGGTCCGTGACGACGCTGACGGTGTCGTGCGATCCCGCGAGCCGGAGCATCGTCGCGGCGAAGTTCGGCCCGTGCGCGCCGTAGATCCACGCGGTGCGGACGACGTACGAGGTGTCCGGGGCGATCGCGCGCACGAACGCCTCGCCGGCGGCCTTGGTGCGGCCGTAGGCGTTGATCGGGTCGGTCGGGGCGTCCTCGGCGTAGGGCGCGGTGCCGTTGCCGTCGAAGACGTAGTCGGTCGACACGGTGACGAGCTTCGCGCCGTGGCGGACCGCGGCCTCGGCCAGGAGCTTCGGCCCCGTCGCGTTGACCGCGTGGGCGTCGTCCTCGTGGTCTTCCGCGTCGTCGACCTTCGTGTAGGCGGCGGAGTTGACCACGACGTCGTGCCCGGCGACGGCGGCGTCCACCGCGGCCGGGTCGGTGATGTCGAGGTCCGCCCGCGACAGCGCGGTGACGTCGCGGCCGGCGAGTGCGGCCTGGAGGTCCTGGCCGAGCATGCCGGCGGCGCCGGTGATGAGGTACCTGGTCACGGTGTGCCGGTTCAGCTCAGGGCCGCACGCTGCTTGAGCGGCTCCCACCAGGCGCGGTTGTCGCGGTACCACTGCACGACGTCGGCCAGGCCCTGCTCGAACGGCACGAGCGGCTCGTAGCCGAGCTCGGCCTGGATCTTCGAGATGTCGACCGAGTAGCGCAGGTCGTGGCCGAGACGGTCGGCGACGCGGTCGACGTACGACCAGTCCTTGCCGGTCGCGTCGAGCAGCAGCTGCGTGAGCTCCTTGTTGGTCAGCTCGGTGCCGCCGCCGATGTTGTAGATCTCGCCGGCGCGGCCACGGGTCAGGACCATCGCGATGCCACGGGTGTGGTCGTCGACGTGCAGCCAGTCGCGGATGTTGTTGCCCTCGCCGTACAGCGGCACGTGCACGTCGTCGATGAGGTTGGTGACGAAGAGCGGGATGACCTTCTCGGGGAAGTGGTACGGCCCGTAGTTGTTCGAGCAGCGCGTGATCGAGAGGTTCAGCCCGTGCGTGCGGTGGTAGCTGCGAGCGAGCAGGTCGCTGCCGGCCTTCGACGCCGAGTACGGCGAGTTCGGCTCGAGCGGGCGCTCCTCGTCCCACGAGCCCTCGCTGATGGAGCCGTAGACCTCGTCGGTGGAGACGTGCACGAAGCGCTCGGTGCCGTGGCGGAGCGCGGCGTCGAGCAGGCGCTGGGTGCCCACGACGTTGGTCTCGACGAAGATGCCGGAGTCACGGACCGAGCGGTCGACGTGGGACTCGGCGGCGAAGTGCACGATGGCGTCGACGGTCGGGACGACCTCGTCGAGCTTCGCGGCGTCGCGGATGTCGCCGTGCACGAAGGTGTAACGAGGGGAGTCGGCGACCGGGGCGAGGTTCGCTTCGTTGCCGGAGTAGGTCAGTGCGTCGTAGACGACGACCTCGGCGCCCTCGAGGCCGGGGTACGCGTCCTCCAGCGTGCGGCGGACGAAGTTCGAGCCGATGAAGCCGGCTCCTCCGGTGACGAGGATCTTCACGAGTTCTCTTTCCTGACGGTCGGTTCGTGGGTCGGCGGCGATTCTAGCGGGCCGCTGGTGGGGTCGGCGGGCTCGGCGGCGGTGGCGGGTGCTCCCGGCTCGGCGACGGTCCGCCACACCAGGACGACGGTCGCGACGGCGGCGGCCGCGAACACGATTGCGACCAGCAGGATCGCGAACGGCCCGGCGACCGCGCCGCCGGCCATCGCGGAGATCCCGCCGGGCGTGATGCGGAACTGCGTGTTCTCCCACCCGCCGCGGTAGGTCAGGCCGATGCCGTACGTGCCGATGGCGAGCGAACCGACGACCGCGAGCCGGGCCAGGCGTCGGCGGAGCTCCGGACGGACGACGAGGGCGTGCCACGCGACCGCCTGTGCGAGCACGAGCGCGACGACCGCGACGAACAGGAACCGGCCCTGCAGCCCGTTGCCCTGGTGCGTGCCGAGGTAGTTCCGCCAGTTGTAGGCGAGGGTGGCGACGAGGACGACGGTCGGCCAGACGAGCAGGATCGTGGTCACCCGGCGGCCCGGAGCCCGGCGGGCGTACGACCACCCGATGACGGCCAGTCCGACGACCGCGAGCGTGTCGATGACCATCGCCGGCAGCGGCCACTGGTTCGCACCGAGTGCGCCGAAGAACGAGGCGGTCAGTCCGTCCCACTGGCGCCCGGCGAACGCCCCGGGGTTCGCACCGCCCGCCGGGTACGGCTGCACGGTCGTGACGGCGCGCAGGGCGTCGGGCAGGAGCGTCCCGCTCACGAGCAGCGTCCGCACCCACCACCAGCCGGACACGGCGACGGCAGCGAGGACGACCACGCCGGCGTGCAGGCCCCGGCGGCCCCACGTCCGGCCCGGTGCCAGGGCGGACACGAGGACGACGAACGGGATCGCCAGGAGCCCCAGCGCGTTCAGGGCGGCCAGCCCGGTGACGGCGACGGCGAGCCCGGCGGTGGTCCACCACGAACGGTCGCCGGTCAGCACGCGTGCGCTGAGCCAGACGAGCACGGCGCCGAGCAGCACGACCGGTGCCCACACCGTGACGCCGGAGGTGACCTGCGCCAGCTGCGGGACGGCGAAGAGCAGGACCGGGGCGACGAGTGCCGTGCGGGGCGAGCGGGTCACCCGACGGACCGTCGCCCAGACCAGGACCGGCAGCGCGGTGACGAGCAGCACGTCGAACACGCGGAGCACGAGCACCGAGGTCGCCCAGTCGTGCGAGCCGAACCGGATGACGCGCAGGATCCCGGCGGCCACCAACCAGTACGTCGGCGGGTTCTGGGACATCGGGTCGATCGCGGGGGAGTCCCCGGGCACGGCCGCCAGCAGCGCGTCGACCGTGGGGCGGTCGATGGCCGGTGCCGGGTGCTCGACGATCTGCCGCACGGCGGCGAGGTAGTGCATCTCGCCGCCGTGCGGCCAGCCGAGTCCGAGCGCGAGGCGGAACGCGGCGTCGACGTGTGCAGGCTCGTCGGGTGCCCCGAAGGCCGGGGTGACGAGGGCGAAGGTCAGCAGGAAGGCGAGCCAGGCCAGCGTCACGGTGCCGAGCAGGACCCACTCGTGCCGGCCGACGAGCGGTCGCGGGGCGCTCACGCGGGCACCTCCGGACGGCGCATGAACCGGACGAGCAGCACGGCGGTGACGGTCAGTGCGACCGCGGCGACGGCGACGAGGGTGAAGTTCGTGCCGGCGGGGACCATGCCGTAGCGGTCGAACCGGCCGACTGCGAACTCGTCGACCCAGAAGGCGGCGTCGCGCCCGAAGGCCCGCAGCGCGTAGACGACGCCGTACAGCGCGATGGCCATCGCCGCGATCGACATCCCGACGGCGAGCCGGGTGGTGCCGGCTGCCGTCACGGTGACCCGGCGCCAGGCGAGGGCGCTCAGGGCGATGAGGGCGATGAGCGTGGGGTAGTAGTAGCGCCCCTGGGTGCCGGCGACGATGGTGCTCCGGACGTACCCGCCCCACCCGCTCTGCAGGTGCAGGGCGATGAGGATGACGGGGAACGACGCCAGCACGATCGCCGGGCGGAGCGACGGGCCGCGGCGGAAGCCCCAGACGACGATGCCGACGAGCGACGCGATGGTCAGCCCGTCGATCAGGACCTGGGCGAGCTGGAACTGGGTGAGACCACCGACGCTGCCCCAGAAGGTCCGGGTGACGCCGTTCCAGTAGTCGCGGAGGAACACCTCGGGGCTGGCCGCGGTGCCGGCCGGGAAGGGCATCGGCGGACGTGCGCCGGCCATGCCGTCCGGCTGGATGTCGCGGTACACGAGGATGTTGCGGAGCCACCACCAGCCGCCGACGACGGCGGCGAGCCCCAGGGTCCACAGCGTCCGGAGCGCGTTCCGCCAGACGGTCGCCCGGGTGCAGCCGGCGGCCATCACGGCGATGCCCACGAACGGGATCGCGGGGAGCGCGGTGCCCTTGACGAGCAGCATCGCGCCGAGCAGCAGCCCGATCCAGATGGTCGTGCGCACCCGCAGGTCGCCGGTGAGCAGCCGCACCACGAAGTACACGAGCGCCCCGGCCAGCGGCAGCATGAGCGCGTCGTTCGTGACCGAGGTGCCGATCGAGGCGACCTCGGGCAGGGCGAACACCGCCGCACCGCCGACCAGGGCGGCCCGTGGTGACCGCGTCAGCCGACGCACGGTGGCCCACGCCAGGAACGGCAGCGGCAGGACGAGCAGGGCGTCGAACAGTCGCAGCACCATGACGGCGAGGTCCCAGCGGAGGTCCTCGAAGTGCACCAGCTGCAGGACCCCGGCGGCCAGGGCGTAGTACGTGGCGGGGTGCTGCGACATCTGGTCGATGCTCGTCGGGTGCACGCCCGGGAACTCGCGGAGCAGCTCGCCCCACGTCTGGTTCACGTCGGTCGACTGCCGCATGTTGCTGATCTGGGTGTCGTGCACCGCGTTGAGGTAGTGCATCGCACCGGGCGCGGGCCAGCCATCACCGATCGCCAGGTGCAGCACCGCATCGACGTGGGTCGGCTCGTCCGGGGCCTTGTACGTCGTGGTGACGACGGCCCAGACCGCGAGGACGGCGGCGAACGCCACCGTCAACGCGATCACGATGATGCGCTCGCGCCGCCCGACCGCGGGTCGGACGTCGGAGCGCGACACGGCCGGTGCCGTGTCAGTCGCCATACCGCTGCAGTTTCTGCAGGTCGAGCTGCTCCTCGGCCAGCGTGCGGTTGAGGCGGGTGAGGTCGGCCACGACGCCGATGACTATGGAGAGGAGCGCCGTGATGAGCAGGAC
Source organism: Curtobacterium sp. MCLR17_042 (assembly GCF_003234695.1). NCBI lineage: Bacteria > Bacillati > Actinomycetota > Actinomycetes > Micrococcales > Microbacteriaceae > Curtobacterium > Curtobacterium sp. MCLR17_042. Next base: position 82,463 of record NZ_QKTD01000002.1, on the reverse strand, counting down.
GACACCGAGGATGATCGACTGCAGGTGGTTGCCGCCGGTCTGCATCGCCAGGAGCACCAGGTAGCGGATGAGCGGCCAGAGTCCGAGCGCACCGAGCACCGCGGCGACCCAGAGGAACAGGGCCATCGGCCGGTACATCAGGTAGACGCGGGCGATCGCCGAGCCGGACTCGAACATGTGCTGGAAGATGTTGTTGAAGAGCCGCGACTCGCGGGTCTTCGGGTTCGTCGTGATCGGCACCGACGCGATCGCCAGGCGCTTGTAGCCGGCCTGCACGATGGTCTCCATGCAGTAGCTGAAGCGCGTCACGATGTTCAGGCGGATGAGCGAGTACTTCGAGTACGCGCGGAACCCGCTGGCCGCGTCGGGCAGGTCGAGCCCGGCAGCGCGGCTGGCGACCCACGAGCCGAAGCGCTGCATGATCTTCTTGAAGCCGGAGAAGTGCTCGATGGTGCGCGTCTGCCGGTCGCCGATGACGATCTCGGCTTCCTTCCGGAGGATCGGCTGCACGAGCTCGGCGATCTGTGCCTGCGGGTACTGGTTGTCCCCGTCGGTGTTCACGACGATGTCCGCACCGTGCAGCAGCGCGTAGTCGACGCCGTCACGGAACGAGCGGGCGAGGCCCATGTTCGTCGTGTGGTGCACGAAGTGCTTGACGCCGTGCTCCTTGGCGACCTCGACGGTGCGGTCGGTGCTGCCGTCGTTGATCACGAGGATCTCGATCTCGTCGATGCCGTCGATCTCCCGCGGGATGGAGTCGATGACGCTGGCGAGGGTGTTCTCCTCGTTGAGGCAGGGGATCTGGACGAATAGCTTCACGGGCTCGCTTGGTCTCGTTTCGGGAGTCGCAGCGCGCGGGGCGCGGGGCACAGAACCAGGACAGCCTATGCGAACTCACGGCTTGCTAGGCTTCCCCGGTGCAGATCCGCGAACTGAAGATCCCTGGCGCGTGGGAGTTCACGCCCGTCCAGCACGGCGACGCACGAGGAGCATTCCTCGAGGCGTACCGCGCCGACGTGCTCGAGGAGACCGTCGCTCACCCGCTCGACCTCCGCCAGGTGAACATGTCGATCTCCGCGGCCGGTGTCGCCCGCGGCATCCACTACGCCCTCGTCGCGCCGAGCCAGGCGAAGTACGTCACCGCCGTGCGCGGGGCGTTCATCGACTACATCGTCGACATCCGCGTCGGGTCCCCGACGTTCGGCCAGTGGGACTCCGTCCGGATCGACGACGTCGACCGCAAGGCCGTCTACCTGTCCGAGGGGCTCGGCCACGCGATCGTCGCGCTCGAGGACCAGTCGACCGTGAACTACCTCGTCAGCGCGCACTACGACCCCGAGCGTGAGAAGGGGATCACGATCCTCGACCCGACGGTCGGGCTCGACCTGCCCGAGGGCCTCGGCGAGCTGGTGCTCTCCGAGAAGGACACCAGCGCCCCCACCCTCGAGGAAGCCGCGGCACAGGGCCTGCTGCCGACGTACGAGGAGTGCGTCGCGTACACCGAGTCGCTCCGGACGAAGAAGTAAGGGGAAAGCGATGAAGGGCATCATCCTCGCCGGCGGTTCCGGCACGCGCCTCTGGCCGATCACCAAGGGCATCAGCAAGCAGCTCATGCCGATCTACGACAAGCCGATGGTCTACTACCCCCTGTCGACCCTGATGATGGCGGGCGTCCGAGAGGTGTTGGTCATCACGACGCCGGAGTACAACGACCAGTTCCGGGCCCTGCTCGGCGACGGCTCGGCGCTCGGCATGGAGATCCAGTACGCCGTGCAGCCGTCCCCGGACGGTCTGGCGCAGGCCTTCGTCATCGGCGAGGAGTTCATCGGCGACGACAGCGTCGCCCTCGTCCTCGGCGACAACATCTTCCACGGCACCGGCCTCGGCACGAACCTCCGGAAGAACACCGACGTCCAGGGCGCGACGATCTTCGCGTACCACGTGGCCGACCCGAAGGCGTACGGCGTCGTGGAGTTCGACGACGACTTCACCGCCGTCTCCATCGAGGAGAAGCCGGCCGAGCCGAAGTCGAACTACGCCGTCCCCGGCCTGTACTTCTACGACAACAAGGTCATCGAGATCGCCAAGACGATCGAGCCGAGCGCCCGCGGCGAGCTCGAGATCTCCACGGTCAACGAGCGCTACCTCGAGGCCGGCGAGCTCGGCGTCCAGGTCCTCGACCGCGGCACCGCGTGGCTCGACACCGGCACGTTCGAGTCGATGATGCAGGCGTCGGAGTACGTCAAGGTCATCGAGGACCGTCAGGGCTTCAAGATCGGCTGCATCGAGGAGATCGCCTGGCGGAACGGCTGGATCGACGACGCGCAGCTCGCCGAGCTCGCCGCGCCGCTGGTCAAGGGCGGCTACGGCGTCTACCTGCAGCGACTCCTCGGCGTCTAGCTCCGCACGTGACCCCCGCCCCCGGTTGGTTCGGTCGCCGACGTCGCGACACGACGGCTCCCGACCACCCCGACCGGGAGGCCCGTCCCGCGCCCGCAGCGCCGGCTGACGTCGTGCGCGTGGCCGGCTTCGACCGTCCCCTGCCGCGGCTGGACCACGACGTGACGGTGCTCGTCACGACCCGTTCGGACCGGCACGCCGAGGTCGCCCGGCTCGTGTCGGTCGCCCGTGACGCCTTCGGCCGCGGGGTCGACGTCCGGGTCGTGAGCTACGTCGCGGACGCCTCGCCGGTCGACCCGTTCGGCCGTCGCCTGCCGTGGGTCCGACCGGAACCCGTCGACGGCCTCGGCTCGGCGATCAACGCCGGGGTCGTAGCCGGTGCGGGCCAGACGCTCGTGGTGGTCGACACCTCGGTGTCGGTCGACGTGCCGGCACTGCACGCGCTGGCGGCCGCGGGCTCGGTCGCGCAGGCCCGGGTCCGGATGCCGGACGGCACGCTCCGCTCCGGTGCCCGGCTGCTGCGCCCCGGTGCCCTGCCTTGGTCGGACGACCGCGCCGACACCGTGACCAGCGTCGACACCGTCTTCGCGGCGGACCAGCCGGTGCTCTCGGTGCCGGGGGCGGCGCTGGTGCCGGCACCGTGCCTCCCGGACGAACGCATGACCCTGACGGCCTGGAGCCGCGCGGTCGCCGATGCCGATGGCGGAGCCGTGCGCGTCGTCGGCGAGGCGACCCGCTCGGTCGAGGCCGGCCGCACCGTCGACGCCGCGACCGTCGACGCGTTCACCGCCTGGCGCGACCGCGCGTCCGAGGGCGCCGGTGTCGTCGCCGGACCGCCCCTGCCGCCCTGGGGTGCCCGGCCGGTGGCCCCGGCCGCGCGCGTGACCGGCGGTGACGCCGAACACCTCACCTGGTCGCTCAAGATCGCTGCGCCCGCCGGGCCGGAGGGCGACGGCTGGGGCGACGTGCACTTCGCCGCCGAGCTCGCCGGGGCACTCGAGCGCCTCGGGCAGCGCGTCCGGATCGACCGACGCGACGCCCACGTGCGGGACGACGATGTCTCGGACGACGTCACGCTGGTGATCCGGGGCCTCGACCGGGTGCCGCCGAACCCGGCTTCGGTGAACCTGCTCTGGGTGATCAGCCACCCCGACGACGTCGCCGACACCGAACTGCGGTCGTTCGACGCGGCCTTCGCGGCCGGCCCGGTGTGGGCAGCCGCGGCCGCTGCGCGTGCGGGCGCGCCGGTCCGGACGCTGCTCCAGGCGACCGAGCCGGCGGTGTTCCGCCCGGGCGCGCGCACGGCGACGAGCCCCGATGCCGACCGCGTGGTGTTCGTCGGCTCGACTCGCGGCGCCGCGCGACCCATGGTGACCGACGCGGTCGCGCTCGGTGCCGATCTGCGCGTGCACGGTCCGGGCTGGGACGAGGTCGTCCCCGCGGAGTCGCTCGGCGAACCGTCGCTGACCCGGGCCGAGGTCGCGGCGGCCTACGCCTCAGCGCGTGTGGTGCTCAACGACCACTGGCCCGACATGGCCGCCGGGGGCTTCGTGTCGAACCGGGTGTTCGACGTGCTGGCGTCCGGGGGAGTCGTCGTGACCGACCCGGTGGCCGGGCTGTCCGACGTGCTGGACGTCCCGACGCTCGTGGTGCCGGGCTCTCGTGACGAGCTGGCCGACCTGCTCGACCCGGCGCGCCCGTGGCCGTCGGCTGCCGAGCGGGCCGCCGTGGCCGATCGCATCGCCGCCGAGCACTCCTTCGACGCCCGCGCCGCCGTGCTGCTGGCGGCGGCCCGCGCCGAGCGCACGCGCCTGCACCCCCGCCGCCCCTGACGCCGTCGGGCGCGAACGGGCCCGCAAGACACCGGTGTTCGCACTCGGAACACCCGCAGACCGCGGTGCAACGCGCGAACACCGGTGTCTTGTGAACGGGACAGCCCGCGAACGGGACAGCCCGCGAGCGGGAGCTACTTGCGCGTGACCCAGCGGGCGCGGAGCGAGAGACCCGCGTGCAGCACGACGCGCAGCGGCCAAAGCCACCACGCCCGGTACTTCCGCGACAGGAACCGGTAGGCGCTCCGGTGGTGTTCGATCTCCATGCGGCGCCGGTTGGACGACGTCGAGTGGGCTCCGGTGTGGGTGACGACCGCCGAGGGCACGTACACGTTCGCTCGGCCCGACCGACCGACGCGCTGCCCGAGGTCGACGTCCTCGAAGTACATGAAGTACGACTCGTCGAACCCGTCGAGTTCGCGGAAGAGCGACGTCCGGATGAGGAAGCACGCACCGGAGAGCCAGCCGGCCTCGCGCTCGACGACCTTCGTGGTGGACCAGTACCGCTGGCTCCACGGGTTCGCCGGCCAGAACCGCGAGAACGCCGCGTGGCCGAGGCCGGTCCGGAGTGAGGGGAGCTGCCGGGCGGACGGGTAGGTCTCGCCCTGGTCGTCGAGGATCCGAGGGCCGAACGACCCACCGGACGGCAACCGGTCGGCGGCGGCCACGAGTTCGTCAATCGAGCCCTCGCCGAGCACGACGTCGGGGTTCGTCACGAGCAGGAACTCCGGGCGGACGTCCGGCAGCACGTCGTCGAGGGCGCTCAGGGCCGCGTCGATCCCGCCGCCGTAGCCACGGTTGCCACCGGAGGACACCACGACGGCACCGTAGGACTCACCGACCGCTCGGAGTGCGTCGATGTCGGCCGAGCCGTTGTCCGCGATGACGACGGCGACCGGGTCCTTCGAGGCACCGGCGACGCTCGCCAGGAACGGCCGGATGGTCTCGCCGGTGTTGTAGGTGACCGTCAGCACCGCGACCCGGATCACCGCGCACCCCCGGCGACGGACTCGTAGGCCTCGACGTGCACGGCGGCGGTGGCCTCCCAGGTGAACGAGGAGGCCCGCGTCAGCGCCGCCGCACGGTGCGACGCCACGAGCGCGGGATCGTCCAGCAGCGCGGTCATCGCGGACGCCAGCGCGGTCGCGTCGGGCTCGCTGTAGACGGCCGCGTCACCGCCGACCTCGGGCAGGGACAGCCGCCGGGTGGTCAGGACGCACGCGCCGGAGGCCATCGCCTCGACCACGGGCAGCCCGAAGCCCTCGCCGAGGGACGGGTAGACGACGAACTCGGCACCGCCGAGGAACCCGGCGAGGTCCTCGAGCGGCAGGTAGCCGGCCTCGATGACGTGGTCGGTGGGCTGCAGGGCGTCGAGCCGCGCGATGGCCGACTCGTCCCAGCCGCGGGCCCCGGACAGCACGAGCCACGGGGTCTCCGAACCCGGGCCACCGTCCGACCCGGCTGCCGCACGTGCGGCGCGTACCGAGGCGTACGCGTCGAGCAGCGCCGTGACGTTCTTCCGCGGTTCGATGGTGCCGAGGAACGCGATCCACGGGGCACCCTCGGGCAGGGTGGCGGCGATCCGGGCGTCCTCGACCGCGGCGACGTCGGGCTCGTGGAACACCGTGCGGTCGACGCCGAGCGGTGCGACCCGGACGTCGGCGCGGATGCCGGTCACGACCCGGGCGGCCTCGGTCGCGGTCGCGGCGCTCGGCACGATGACGACGGGTCGGGTGCGCAGGGACCGGCGGCTCCACCAGGTGAAGAAGGTGCGCTTCAGGCGCGAGTGCCACTCGGGGTTGGAGAAGAACGTGGCGTCGTGCAGCGTGACGACGGACCCGCCGCGCCAGGCGAACGGGAACGTGTAGTGCGGGGAGTGCAGCACCTGCGCCCCGAGCCGACGGCCGAGCGCCGGCAGCCCGGTTTGCTCCCACAGGAACCGCAGGGGCACCGAGTCGGTCCAGCCCGGCGCCGTGTGCACGGTCGCGTGCGGCGCGACGGCGGCGAAGTGCGGGGCGTGCACGGGGCGGACGACCAGGTGGACGTCGAGCGACGGGTCGGTCAGGTGCGACACGACCCCTTCGACGTAGCGTCCGACGCCGCCGAGCGCCTGCGGTACCGCGGTCCCGTCGACGAGGACGGTGAGCTGCGGCACGCGTGGTTCCTTCCGGGCGGGGACGTCGTGGCCGGGGCCGTCGACGGGGGAGTGTCCAGGATAGCCCGCTGCACTCATGCGCCCGGGTCCACGCTGCGGCGCGGGACGGACGCGCGCCGGGTCTCGCGCAGCCGGCGCGCGAGGTGGACCGGCAGGGTCCCCGCGACGTCCGCGATCGCCGTCAGGACGAGCCGCGCCTCCCGGCGGGTGCGACCGGAGGCCAGCCCACGCAGGCCGCGCACCAGGGTACGGACGCTCGCCCGCGCGACGGTCGGCCACGGGGCGTGCCAGAGCGCGACGACGATGCGGTTGCGCGCGTTCCGGAAGACGAACAGGTCGCTCTGCACGCCGGACGACGCCGAGTGGTCGTGCTCGACGACCGCGTCGGCCGCGTGCTCGACGCGCCATCCGCGGCGGCGCAGCCGCCAGGCGAGCTCGGTGTCCTCGTAGTACATGAACAGGGACTCGTCGAGCAGGCCGACGTCGTCCAGCGCCGTTCGGCGGAGCGCGGACGCGCCGCCGGAGAACCCGAAGACGTCGACGTCGGCGACCCGGTCGACGGGCGCGAACCAGTCGCGGTCCATCCCGTTGCCGTCGCGGTCGACGCGGACGCCGGTCGAGTTGAGCCGGACCTCGCCGTCCGCCGACGGCGTCCAGCGACGGCCGTCGTGGTCGCGCAGCACGCGTTGGCCGGGGGCGGGCTCCACCCCGGCCGGGAGGCCCGTCCAGCGTCCGGCGAGCACGATGCGGCCCGTCACGGCGGCGACCTCGGGCCCGGCGTGCGCCATGTGGTCGCGGAGCGCAGCGACGAAGCCCGGTGCGGGCACGGCGTCGTTGTTCAGGAGCACGACGACGTCGGCGTCCGTGTGCCGGATGCCGGTGTTGGCACCGGCCGCGAAGCCGCCGTTGTCGTCGCGTGCGATGACGGTGGCGTCCGGCAGGGCACGGCGGAGCACCGCGACGGAGTCGTCGGACGACCCGTTGTCGACGACGATGACGTCGTCGGCCGTGCCCTCGTCGAGCACGGCGCGGACGGCCGCGGTGGTCAGGTCGGCGCGGTTCCAATTGACGACGACGACCGCGGTGCGGATCGTGCCGTCGGCCCGGGGCGCGGAGTCACCACGGGGCATGCCGTCGGCGCGGGACCCGGTGTCGCCGTCGTCCGGGGTCAGTCGAGCTCCTCGATCGAGGGTTCGGCGTAGACCGTGCCCACGGCGTGCTCGAACCCGGGGACCTCGAACGAGTCGCACTCCGGCATGTCGTGCAGGTGGCGCCCGGCCGAGTCCATCATCGACACGTTGATGAAGTACTTGCCGGTGCCGAACGCGGTGTCGGCGATCCGCAGGCGGAGCTTCCGGCGACCGTGCAGCGGCTGCAGTTCGAGGCCCATGATGCCGGTGGTGGTGCCGTAGACGACCTGGCCACCGGCGTTGTTGATCTGGACCGCGGCCTCCCAGTCGGCGATGCCGTCCAGGTGCTCGAACTCCATGTCCACGACGAGGTCGTCGCCCGGCATGACCTCGGCGCGGGGCTGCTTGCCGTCGACGTGCACGCTCGCGCCGATGACCTTGCCGCGGCCGACGGCGACGTCGGTGCTGAGCTCGCCCTGACGGCGTTCCTCGAGCACCTCGCGGAACATGCTCACGGCCTGGACGGGGTCACCGTCGTGCAGCACCTTGCCCTTGTTGAGCAGGACGACGCGGTCGCACATCTCCTGCACCTGGCTGAGGGAGTGCGTGACGATGATGATCGTCTTGCCGGCCTCCTGGAAGGTGCGGATGCGGTCGAGGCACTTGCGCTGGAAGGCCTCGTCACCGACGGCCAGCACCTCGTCGACGAGCAGGACGTCGGGGTCGGTGTGCACGGCGACGGCGAACGCGAGCCGCACGTACATGCCCGATGAGTAGAACTTCACCTGGGTGTCGATGAAGTCCCCGATGCCCGAGAACGCCAGGATGTCGTCGAACTTCTCGTCGGTCTGCTTGCGGCTGAGGCCGAGCAGGCTCGCGTTGAGGTAGACGTTCTCGCGGCCGGACAGGTCGGGGTGGAACCCCGCGCCGAGCTCGAGCAGGGCGGCGAGGCGACCGCGGCGGGACACCGTGCCGGAGGTCGGCTGGATGATGCCGCCGATGGCCTTGAGCAGGGTCGACTTGCCCGAGCCGTTCTGGCCGATGAGCCCGACGGTCGAGCCGGCCTGGATCGACACCGTGACGTCGTCGAGGGCCCAGAAGTCCTGGCGGTGCTTCCGCCCGGCGCGGCCGAGCGTGACGATGCGCTCGCGCAGGGTGTTGTCCTTGCGGACCGTGAAGCGCTTGCGGACGTGGTCGATGACGATGACGTCGGGACGCTCGGCGGTCTCGCCGGCGGTCGTCGGGGCGACGGGGGTGCTGATGGCCATGGTCTAGAGCTCCTGCGCGAAGTTGCCCTGCAGGCGGGAGAAGATCCGCTGCGCACCGATGAGGCAGAGGAGGCCGATCACGAACGCGATCCCCAGCCGCAGCATCAGGTGGTCCGGGTACGTGACGTCTGCCGGGTCGTGCAGCCAGATCGCGTTCTGCAGGCCGAGCACCGACAGGGTCAGCGGGTTGTTCGTGTAGAGGGTGAGGAGCCAGTCCGCGTTCACGGTCGCGACCACCCGCGAGTACGAGTAGACGATCGGCGAGGCCCAGAGCAGGACCATCAGGCCGACGTCGATGACGAACTGCACGTCGCGCAGGTACACGTTGAGCGCGGACAGCACCAGGCCGATGGCGGCGCCGTAGACCAGGATCACCGCGAGCGAGGGGATCAGGTAGACCAGGCCCTCGTGCCACGGGAAGACGCCGATGACGACCGTCGCCGCCAGCAGGATCGCGAACTGGATGGTGAAGTTCACCAGGGCCGCGCCCACGCTGGCGAGCGGGAAGACCTCGCGCGGGACGTAGACCTTCTTGATCAGCCCCGAGTTGCCGACGATCGACCCGGTCGACCCGGCGACGATCTCGCTGAAGAGCGTGTAGGCGGTCAGGCCGGTGAAGACGTAGATCGCGAAGTTGTCGATGCCGTTGGCGGCACCGAGGACCTTGCCGATGACGAAGTAGTAGATGAGCAGCTGGGTCAGCGGGCGCACGAGCGTCCACACGAACCCGAGTGCCGAGTCCTTGTACCGGGCCTTCAGGTCACGCCGGACGAGCATGCCGAGCATCTCGCGCTGCCGGAAGACGTCGCGCAGCTCACGGAAGGTCCCGCGGAAGGCGCTCGTCGGAGCGCCGATCACGACGAGGGGTTCCTTCGCGAGCGCGGTCATGCGGGCTTGGTCGACCATACGTCTCTTCGTTCGTGGGGGCAGGACCGGAACAGCATACTCACCGGGCCCGCGGGACGGGGTTGGGCGACGGTCGTCGTGCACCCCGAGTGGGGGTGATTCCGGCCGATCCAACCCTCAACCTTCACTTTCGAGTTACCGTTGTTGCAACCCGGACCCTTGTCAACATCCACAGGACGGCCCGTCAGCATGCTCCTCGCATCCAGGCCGATCGCTGCGTTCGCGGTGGTCGGTGCACTCAGTCTCCTCTTGGCCGGTTGTTCCGGTGGTGGCGACGACGCCACCCCGTCGCCGTCCGCGTCCGTCTCGCGCACCCCGAGTGCGACCCCGACGGACGACGACTCGGCGACCTCGGCGCCCACCGACGCGGCCTCGACGCCGACCGACGGTGGGTCCGACGACGGTGACGGCGACGACGCCGGCGCCTCCGACGACGACACCCCCGGTGCGTTCCCGGGCAGCGGCGCGACGAACCAGCCGGACACCGACCCGTCGGAGTACCCGGCCACGTCCGTCGTCACGTTCGCCGGCTGGGACACCGGCTCGAAGACCCTCCAGGCCGGTGGCCTGGTCTCCGGTACGACCGACACGAGCGGGAAGTGCACCTTCACCGCGACGAAGGACGGCGTCACCCGCACCGCCACGAGCACCGCACAGGCGAGTGCCTCGTCGGTGAACTGCGCGCAGGTGTCGTTCCCCGCGGCGAAGGTGTCGAGCGGCACCTGGTCCGTCACCCTGACCTACGCCGTCGGCTCCGCGTCGACGACGTCCGACCCCCTGACCGCCGAGGTCCCGTGATGCGCAACCCCCGCACCCCCCGCACCACCCGTTCCCCCCGAGCAGCCCGCTCCCGTCGTTCCCTCCGGAGCTCCCTCGCCCTGGTGGCGGCCTTCGCCGTCGCGGTGAGCGGCCTGACCTTCGGCACGGTGCTCGCGGAGCAGACCACGACCCAGTCGGCCTCGGCCGCGGTGGCCTCGGACTTCGACCCGGGCAACATCATCAGCGACGCGAACTTCTACAACGGCTCGGCGATGAACGCCGCCGCCGTGCAGTCGTTCCTGACGAGCGTCGCGCCGAACTGCCGGAAGTCGTCGAGTGGCCCCGCCTGCCTGAAGGACTTCTCGCAGAAGATGAGCTCGATCGGTGCCGTCTCCGGCCGGTGCGCGGCCATCGCGGGCGGCACCAAGTCGGCCGCGACGATGATCGCCCAGGTCGGTGCCGCGTGCGGCATCAGCCAGAAGGTGCTCCTCGTGCTCCTGCAGAAGGAGCAGGGCATCGTCACGACGTCCTCGCCGACGTCCTACATGTACCTGCACGCCACCGGCTTCGCGTGCCCGGACACCGCCCCGTGCGACCCGGCGTACTTCGGCTTCGGCCAGCAGGTCTACGCAGCGGCCCTGCAGTTCAAGCGGTACCAGGCGTCGCCGACCTCGTGGGCGTACCAGGCGGGCCGGACGAACTCGATCCTGCTCAACCCGAACGCGGCCTGCGGTCGGAAGTCCGTCTACATCCAGAACCAGGCGACCGCGAGCCTGTACATCTACACCCCGTACACCCCGAACGCCGCGGCCATGTCGAACCTCTACGGCTCCGGCGACAGCTGCTCCGCCTACGGCAACCGCAACTTCTGGCGCATGTACACCGACTGGTTCGGTGCTGCGGCCGGCGGCGGCAACCCGTACGGCGACGTCGACTCCGTGACCGCGACCTCCACCTCGTCGATCACGGTCACCGGTTGGGCGGCCGACCCGGACACCACCAACGCCCTGCGCGTCGCGTTCTACGTCGACGGCGCCGGCGCGAAGACCGTCACGGCGGACAAGACCCGGAGCGACCTCGCCGGCACCCTCGGCGCGAACAACACCCGGCACGGGTTCTCGGCCGAACTGACCGGGCTGAGCCTCGGCAAGCACTCCGTCTGCAGCTACGCCATCAACCAGGGTCGCGGGGCGAACACCCTGCTCGGCTGCTACACCCGCACCATCACGAGCGCGGCGCCCAAGGGCGTCCTCGACTCGGTGACCGGCGGCGTCGGCACGATCTCGGCCACCGGGTGGGTCCTCGACCCCGACTCGTCCAAGCCCGGCTCGTGGAAGATCCTCGTCGACGGCGTGAGCAAGGCGACCGGCACGGCGGACAAGACCCGCACCGACGTGGCGAAGGTCTACCCGGGCGTCGGCAGCACCCTCGGCTTCTCGAAGACGATCGGCGGCATCAGCGCGGGCTCGCGCGCGGTGACGCTGTACGTGATGGACAAGCCCGGCACGAAGTACGTGAAGGTCGCGTCGAAGTCGGTCGTCGTGGACGCCCCGACCACCGGCAAGACCGGCAAGACCGGTGCCGTGCGCGGGTCGTACGACTCCGTCACCGGCGGCGTCGGCACGGCGACCGTGCGGGGCTGGGCGATCGACCCGGACGTGTGGGACCCGGTCAAGTACAAGATCCACCTCGACGGCGTGAGCACGAACAGCGGGATCGCAGACGCCACCCGCACCGACGTCGAGGCGACGCACCCGACGTGGGGCTCCGACGTCGGTCTGACGCTCCGGCTCACCGGCCTGAAGGCGGGCAAGCACACCGTGCGCGTCTACTTCCAGGACCTGCAGGGCGGCAAGTACGTCAGCTTCGGCACCAAGTCCGTGACCGTGACCGCCGCGTCGACCGCCGAACCCGACGCGTCGGGGACGACCGGCAAGACGGGCAAGACCGGCTCGGTCAAGGGTGCGTTCGAGTCCGTGGTCGGTGGCGTGAACAGCGCCACGGTGCGCGGCTGGGCGATCGACCCCGACGTCTGGGACCCCGTCGCCTACAAGATCCACGTCGACGGTGTCGCCATCGCCCCCGGGACCGCGAACGCGAAGCGGACCGACGTCGAGGCCGTGCACCCCGCGTGGGGCTCCGACGTCGGCCTCTCGCTGAAGATCCCCGGGCTGACCGCCGGCACGCACACCGTGCGCGTGTACTTCCGGGAGCTGCCGAGCGGCACGTACAAGAGCTTCGGCACGAAGAGCGTGACGGTCACCGACCCGCCGACCACCGGCAAGACGGGCAAGACCGGCTCGGTCAAGGGCCTGTACGAGTCCGTCACCGGCGGCACGGGCACCATCACCGTGGCCGGCTGGGCGATCGACCCGGACGTCTGGGACCCGGTCAAGTACAAGATCCACCTGGACGGCGTCGCCGTCTCGCCGGGCACCGTCAACGCGACCCGCACCGACGTGCAGGCCGTGCACCCGGACTGGGGTTCGGACGTCGGCCTGTCGCGGAAGTTCACCGGGGTGAAGAAGGGCACGCACACCGTGCGCGTCTACTTCCAGGACCTGCCGAGCGGCACCTACAAGAGCTTCGGCACGAAGACCGTCACCGTGCAGTAGACGGTCACCAGATGACGGACGGGAGGCCCGGTACCAGCTGGTACCGGGCCTCCCGTCCGTCGTGGGTCGCGTCGACCGCCGTCAGCGGCGCGCGCGCCGCGCCATCAGGCCCGCGCCGTGCAGCAGCCGGTACTCGGGGGAGCGCGTGAGGCCCTCGAAGCGGGCCGCGATCTGGTCGCGCTCCGCCTCGGCCAGGCGACGGGCGGTGTCGTACGCGCCGACCTTCTGCTCCGACGCGACCAGGCGAGCGTTGATGTCGTGCACGCCGGCCAGGTGGACGTCGCGGTCGTGCTCGGTCTGCCGGAGCGTCTCGCGCTGGGCGGTGGCCCACCGCAGGAACGCGCCACGCTCGCCGCTCCGGCCCGAGGCGGCGGCGACGGCGGCGTCGAGCGACGGACCGACCTGTTCGGCGCGGCTGCGGAACGAGTGCCGCTCGACCACGACGGCGCGGAGCCGTGCGACCAGGGCGGTGCGCTCGTCGCGGGGCATCGCGAGCACGCGCTCGAGCGAGTCGGTGTCGTCGAACACCGGCACGTCGGACAGGCCGAGCTCGTCGAGCCCGAGCGCGCAGTCGGTGACCGGCAGTGCACCGGACGCGAGCGACTCGTACAGGCGGGAGTTCAGGGTGCCGTACTCGGCGGCCGGCTCGATGACGTCGTCGACGACGAAGCCGGCGGCGCGGTAGACCTCGGGCAGGGCGAAGTAGGACACGGCCGGGCGGAGCTCGACGCCCGCGGAGGCCTCGACGTGGTCGACGTTCGCGGCGAACCAGACGATCGGTTCGGCCGGGGCGACCTCGGCGAGGACGTCCTGCACCCGGCGGCGGACGCCCCAGAAGTTGACGGTGGTCACGGCGCGGTCCGTGCGCTCGCGCGGTGCGGGGGCGTCGGTCGTGAACAGCTCGGTGTCGACGCCGATCGGCACCACCTCGACGGGGCCGGAGTACGCGGCCGCGATCGCGTCGCGGGCGATCCCGGACGAGGTCCAGACCGCGTCGAACTCGTCGAGGTACGGCAGAGCTGCCCACTTGGCGGTCCAGTTCCGCACCCACGCCACCAGGGCAGTGCCGGCGGGGACGTACCCGGGCACGAAGGACTCGATCATGCTGACCACGACGGCGGTGTCGGCGGGGAGCTCCTCGCCCCAGCGCTCGAGCGGCCACATCGCGACGCCCCAGCCCTCGGCCCGGAGCGCCCGCGCCAGCCCGAGCGCGACGAACAGGTCGCCCTTGCCCTCGGACGGATCGGCGGTCGACACCGCGAAGCGGATCGTGCCGCGGGGGCCCTCGGCGTGCTCGTCGGCCGCGAGGGCCGCGTAGTCCTCGCGGAGGGGAGAGGACATGGGGGTGCTCGGGATCACTGCGGTCACGCACGCCATTCTGCACGAATCCGCAGCGGCGGCAGGGAGTCCCTGGGCGCGCCTTGTAGGGTGTCATCGGCCCGCGGCACCCCGTCGGCCGACCCATCGACCCGCGCCCGGTGCGCGGCAGCTGCTGGAGGAACTCGCGTGACAGAGCGCAAGCCGGGAGTCGTGTCCGTCATCCTCGTGAACTACAAGGGCACGGACGACACCCTGACGAGCATCGCGGAGCTCCGCAAGCAGGACTGGCCGCAGGACAAGCTCGAGGTGATCGTCGTCGAGAACGGTTCGGGCCCCGAGCACCTCGGGCGTCTGAAGGCCTCGAGCCTCGACTTCACCCTGATCGACGCGGGCGCGAACCTCGGGTTCACCGGTGGGTGCAACCTCGGCGTCGAGAAGTCCTCCGGCGAGGTCGTGGCGTTCCTCAACAACGACGCCCGCCCGGACACCGGCTGGGTGCGCGAGGCGATGGCCACCTTCGCCTCCGGTGCCGACATCGGCGCCGTCGCCTCGAAGGTCCTCGACTGGGAAGGCGTCAACGTCGACTTCACCGAGGCCGCGATGACCTGGTACGGCATGGGCTACAAGCCCTTCGCCGGGTCGCCGGACACCGGCCGGTGGGAGAGCGAGACCGACGTCCTGTTCGGCACCGGCGCCGCGATGTTCATCCGCGCCGAGCTCTTCGAGCAGCTCGACGGCTTCGACGACCGCTACTTCATGTTCTACGAGGACGTCGACCTCGGCTGGCGGCTCAACCTGCTCGGCTGGCGCTTCCGGTACCAGCCGAAGTCGGTCGCGTTCCACAAGCACCACGCGTCGATGAACAAGTTCGGCGACTTCCGCGAGACCTACCTGCTCGAGCGGAACGCGCTGTTCACGCTCTACAAGAACCTCGGTGACGAGCAGCTCGCCGCTGCGCTGCCCGGTTCCCTGGCACTCGCCGTCCGCCGTGCCGTGGGCCGCGGGGAGCTCGACTCCACCGAACTCGACCTGCGCAACCGCGGCGACGACAGCGTCCCGACGATCCCGGTGCCGAAGACGAGCATGGCGGGCATCTACGGCGTCGACCAGTTCGTCGAGCAGCTGCCGTCGATGACCGAGTCCCGCCGCCAGATCCAGGCGACCCGCGTCCGGTCCGACCGTGAGCTCCTCCGCCTGTTCGGCAACCGCGACGAGCCCGCGTACCCGATCGAGAACTACCTGGCCGGCTACGACAAGATCGTGCACTCCCTCGGCGTGCTCGAGGTCGGTACCCGTCGCCGCGTCCTCATCATCACGGGCGACTCGATCGGCGCGAAGATGGCCGGTCCGGCGATCCGTGCCACGCAGATGGCCAAGCAGCTGGCGTCCGAGCACGACGTCCGCGTGGTCAGCCTGACCCGCTCGTCGCCGATCGACCCGTCGTACGAGGTCGTCACGGTCCCGCACCGGCACCCGCGCCAGATGGTCGAGCACGAGGGCTGGGCCGACGTCATCATCGTGCAGGGTCACGCGCTCCGGCTGTTCCCGGTGCTCGAGTCGACCAGCAAGATCCTGGTCGTCGACGTCTACGACCCGCTGCACCTCGAGCAGCTGGAACAGGGCCGTAGCGACGACGTCGACAAGTGGAACCGCCAGATCCTCGACGCCTCGGACACGCTGAACCATCAGCTCGAGCTCGGCGACTACTTCATCTGCGCCTCGGAGCGCCAGCGGATGTTCTGGCTCGGGCAGCTCGCCGGCTCCGGCCGCGTGAACGCCCGCACGTACTCGCGCGACGCCGACCTGCGCTCGCTCATCGGCGTCGTGCCGTTCGGCCTGTCCTCGACGCCGCCGGTCCACGACCAGCAGCGCGTCAAGGGCGTCGTGCCGGGCATCGGCAAGAACGACAAGCTCGTCGTCTGGGGCGGTGGGATCTACGACTGGTTCGACCCGATCACCCTGGTCCGCTCGATCGCCCAGCTCGCCGAGCGCCGCCCGTCGGTGAAGCTCTTCTTCATGGGCGTGCAGCACCCGAACCCCGACGTCCCCGAGATGGACATCGTCGCGAAGGTCCGCGCCGAGGCCGACGCCCTCGGTCTCACCGGCAAGCACGTGTTCTTCAACGACCAGTGGATCCCGTACGAGGAGCGCGGCGCCTACCTGCTCGAGGCCGACGCCGGCGTCTCGACGCACTACGAGCACCTCGAGACCACCTTCTCGTTCCGCACCCGCATCCTCGACTACCTGTGGGCACGCCTGCCGATCGTCACGACGGCCGGCGACTCGTTCGGTGACCTCGTCGCAGAAGAGAAGCTCGGCATCGCGGTGCACGAGCAGGACATCGACGGCCTGGCCGCCGCGCTCGAGACGGCGCTCTTCGACAAGAAGGCCCGCACCGAGTTCATCGGCAACGTCGACCGCGTGCGCGAGCAGTTCACGTGGGAGAACGTCCTCGCCCCGCTCGTCGAGTTCTGCCGGAACCCGATCCGCGCTGCGGACAAGTCGGTGCGCGACACCGCGTCGTCGATCGAGCCGCACAAGATGCGCGTCCGCGTCCCGGAGCGCAAGAAGCTCTCCGGCGTCCGCTACGACCTCGGCCGTGCCGTGCACTACCTGCGCACCGAGGGTCCCCGCAGCGTCGCCGGCAAGGTGAAGCGGCGCCTGAACCGGTGACCCCGGGGGAGACCACCGCCCTCGTCATCGTCCCGACGTACGACGAGGCGGAGAACATCCGTGCGATCACCGCCGCCGTGCTGGCGGCGGTGCCCGGTGCCCACGTGCTCGTCGTCGACGACGGCAGCCCGGACGGCACCGGGGACATCGTGCGGTCCCTGGCGGCCGCGGACGACCGTGTGCACCTGCTGCAGCGCTCCGGCAAGCTCGGGCTCGGCACGGCGTACGTCGCCGGTTTCCGGTGGGGTCTGGAGCGCGGGTACCCGCTGCTGGTCGAGATGGACGCCGACGGCTCGCACCCGGCCGACCGGTTGCCGGCCCTGGTCGACGCCGTGACCGCGTCCGACGACGTCCTGCTCGCCATCGGGTCCCGCTGGGTCCCCGGTGGGTCGGTGGTCGACTGGCCGCTCCGGCGCCAGGCGCTCAGCCGCGGGGCCAACACCTACGCCCGCCTGGTGCTCGGGCTCGACGTGCGGGACATCACCGCCGGCTACCGCGTGTACCGCTCGTCGGCGATCGCGCGGATGGACCTCGGGTCGGTGGACTCGAAGGGGTACTGCTTCCAGGTGGACATGACGCTGCGCGTGGACGCCCTCGGCGGCCGCATCGTCGAGGTGCCCATCCGCTTCCGTGACCGCGTGCACGGCGTCTCCAAGATGAGCCGGTCCATCGTCCTCGAGGCGATGCTCCGCGTCACCCAGTGGGGCGTGCAGCGCCGCCTCGGTCGCCGCACGCGCCCGTAGGGCGCCCGCTCGCGCGCTTCGTGAGCAGGAACGGTCGGGTCGCCTCCGCGGAGGCGACCGTTCCTGCTCACGAAGCGCGCGTCCGGAACGATCGGCGTGACGGCCTGGAGGCGCGGTGCGGGGCCGCCACGGGCCTCCAGGCCGGCGGTGGGTCGCGCCGTACCGCGGCTACACGCGCGGCAGGTGTCGGCGCCAGGAGCGGCGCCGCGCGGCGATCACGAGGACCGTCACGAAGAACATCAGGCCGGCGCCGTGCAGCAGGTAGCTCTCCGCCGTGCTGGTGACCGCGAGCAGCACGAGCACGGCGGCCGGCCACACGTACGCCACCCCGGGGAACGTCGTCGCCGTCACCCAGGCACGCGCGAACGCGAGCAACGCGGTGATGCCGAGGATGAGCGTGCCCGCGAAGCCGATCTGCAGCCAGGCGTCCACGAAGGCGTTCAGGCCCGAGGTGAACCGGACGCCGGCGGGGTCGATGAGCGTGACGTAGGGCACGACGGGCTCGGTCGGCCACGTGCCCACCCAGCCCCAGCCCTGGATCGGGTAGCGCTCCACCAGGACCCGGATCTGCGACCACAGGTCCGTCCGGGTGGCGGTGCCGCCGGCCGCCCCGATCTCGGCGAGCAGACGGTGCCGGGCGAGCACCCCGACGGCGAGCGTCAGCAGGACGACCGCGCCGAGGACGCCGTTGACCACCGGTCTGGTCGCCGGTCGCGCGTGCCGGAGTGACCAGAGCGCCAGCGCGGTGACGGCGAGCGCGATCATCGCGAGCCCGGTGATGGGGGACTGCACGAGCATCAGGGCGATCACGGCGAGCGAGGTCGAGGCGATCGCGCGCCAGACCGTGACCGACCGGGTGAGGAACTCGACCACGAAGGTGACCAGGGCCATCGCGGCGATGAAGCCCATGAAGTTGCGCGTACCGCCGATGCCCTGGATCGGACCGCCGTACGCGATGTCGCCGCGGATGCCGAACGCCGGGAACGGGACGTCGAGGACCAGGCCGGACAGGACCTCGAGTCCGAGGGCCGTCACGAGCAGGATCCGGAAGGCGTCGCCCGAGGCCCGGATCACCTGCACCAGGTCGCGGCCGAGGGCCAGGTACAGCCCGAGGCCGATGAAGCACACGGTCTGCACCAGTCCGCGGAGCGCCACCCAGGAGTACTCGCTCCAGAGCACGCTCAACGCGCAGTAGCCGACGAAGGCCAGCAGCGAGAGGGGGAGGACCCCGTGCCACTCGATCCGGTAGCGCTGGCCGAGCAGGCTCAGCCCCGCGAGCACGAACAGCGTCACGAGCACCGCCCAGGTCCCCGCCCGGCCGACGAGGGCCTCGACGGTGGGCTGGCCGAACCCGAACAGCACGATGACCGTCGCGAGCGCCTGGCTGAACCGTCCACCGGCCGAGAAGCCGATCCAGGCGGAGAGGTACCGGCGCCCGAGCACCTGTCTGCTCACCCGGCCGTCCGTCACGCGTCCATCTTGGCGCACGACCTTGTGACGAGCACACCGCATCGCGGTGTGGCTGTATCGACGATGCGCGATGACCGAACTATCCTCACCGGATGGACCTCGCGCGCAGGGTCGCCGGCGTCCCCCTCGTCGCGGTCGTCGTCGGCCTGCTCACGACCGCCCTGGCCTGGTACCGGCTCGGCCCGGTGCCGCGGAACACCATCTGGGCCGAGGACGGCGGCGTGTTCCTGCGCGAACGGATCGCGATGGGTCCCGTCGACACCCTGCTGCACCCCTACGCCGGGTACGTGCACCTGCTGCCGCGCCTCATCGTCGACCTCGGGTACGCGCTGCCGCCCGAGCGGTACGCGCAGGTCGTGGCGCTCGCCGCGTGCGCGGTCGTCGGCGGGGTCTGCGCCCTGGTGTTCGTGCTGTCCCGCGACGTCGTGCGCCCCTGGCCGTTGCGGCTGGTGCTCGCCGCCGTCCCCGTCGTCCTGCCGCTCGCCCCGTACGAGATCAGTGGCAACGCGGCGAACCTGCACTGGTTCCTGCTCGTCCTGGTGCCGTGGGTCTTCGCGTGGCGTGCTCGGTCGTGGTGGGCGGCCGGGGCGCTCGCCGTGGTCGCGGGGGCGGCCGTGCTCACCGAACCGCTCACCGCCCTGTTCGCACCCCTGCTGCTCCTCGCTTGGACGCCGCGTGGCCGTACGCCCGGACCGGCCGGCCGGTGGACCGCGCTGCCGGTCACGCTCGTCGTGGTCGTCGCCCTGGCGGTGCAGGGCGTGACGACCCTGACGAGCCCGCGGGCCCTCGCCACGGGGTCGCCGGCATTGCGCGACGTGCTCGCGGGGTACCTGCTGCGTCCCGTGGCGGGCGCCTGGGACCCGGACCTCGGCGCGGTCCTGACGGCGGTGGTCGAGCACGGCTGGGCGGTGGTCGTGGTGCCCGCAGCCCTGCTGCTCGTCGTCCTGGTGGCGGCCGTCGTGGTCGGGCCGGCGCGCACCCGGTGGATGGTCGCAGCCCTCGCCGTCGGCTCCGTCGCGGTGTGGTGGGTGGCCCTGCTCGCCAACGGCGGCGACGGCATCCACTGGTCGGCGCCGGTCGCCGCGATGGCCGCCGTGCCGCCGCAGCGCTACGCCGCGGCCGCCGGCCTGCTGCTGGTGAGCGCCGCGGTGGTCGCAGCCGCCACGCTCGTGGACGCTCGCAGCTGGTCGCGTGCTGCCGGACGGACGGGAGGCCCGGGTCGCCTCGTCGGCGCGCTGGCCGGTTGGTGCGTGGTCACCGCCGTCGTCGGGTCGGCGGTCCTGCACGTCGCGCCGACCGACACGCGGCGCAGCGGCGGCCCGGTGTGGGCAGGGCAGCTGCCGGCGGCGGTGGCGGCATGCGACGCGGACCCGACGCTCGAGGTCGCCCGGGTGAAGTCGAACCCGTGGTCGTCCCCGGTGTCGTGCTCGTGGCTGTCGCGCTGAGGGAGCGTCCGGGTCAGCGCGTGCCGGCCCAGCGGAACTCGCGCTTGGCGGGCGGCGTGCGCGGGCCGTCGCCGGTCGAGACCGGTTCCTCGCCGGTCAGCACGATGCGCGTCTTGATCGCGAGCAGGGCGAAGAGCACCCAGTTCCCCTGGTAGAGCAGGCGGGACTCGGCGACGGACTGCACGAGCAGGGCGACGACGACCAGGAGCGGCAGGAGCGACACCGGGTCGAACGACCGCGGACGCAGCGCGGCGTCGTACCCGATGCGGGTCGCGCAGGCCCACGAGCGGGACAGCGTCGTGACCACGTAGATCGCGAAGAGCACCAGGCCGATGATGCCGGTCTGCATCCAGACGTCCAGGTATGCATCGTGGGCCTGCAGGTACGTGACGCCCTTGCGTTGCGCCAGGTCGGCGAGCGTCGGGATGCCCGGCCACCAGTACCCGATCCAGCCCCAGCCGCCCACGGGGTGCTGGTCGATCAGGCCGAGCACCTTGGCCCAGATCTCTCCGCGTCCGGTGGCGTCCGAGCCCTTGCCGAGCA
Organism: Curtobacterium sp. MCLR17_042; assembly: GCF_003234695.1. Classification (NCBI taxonomy): domain Bacteria; kingdom Bacillati; phylum Actinomycetota; class Actinomycetes; order Micrococcales; family Microbacteriaceae; genus Curtobacterium; species Curtobacterium sp. MCLR17_042. The sequence continues at coordinate 61,204 of NZ_QKTD01000002.1, read as the reverse complement.
GCTCGGACACCGGGCCGCGCAGCACGAACGCGGCGACGGCGACGACGACGGCACCCACCGCCAGCAGCAGGTAGCGCGGGGTGCGGCGCTCGGTCGGGACACGGCGCATCCAGACGGCGGCGAGTGCGACCACGGCGACCACGAGTGCGGCGGCGATGACCGTCGACGAGCGGGTGAGGACGAAGCCGAGTGCCGCGACGACGAGCCAGCCGATCGCCTGGTTCCGGCGGATCCGGCCCTCGGCGAACTGCACGGCGACCACGATCGCGACCAGCAGGGCCACCATCGCGAGCAGGTTGGCGTTGCCGGGCAGCCCCTGGATCCGACCACCGGTGAAGAGCTCGGCGCGCGAGAAGTAGAAGGCGTCGGGGACGTCGCGGTCGCCGTAGTCCGTCCAGATCGGGGCGATCGGGTGCCGGACGAACACCGCGACGGCGGCCTCGAACAGGAGCGAGAGCATGAGGACCCAGCGGAGCGCGAGGCTCAGGGCATCGGTGATCCGGCGCCACGTCAGGGTCGAGGCGATCGTGAACGCCACGGCCGCGCAGATCACCTGCACGGTCAGGCTCGAGATCGTCGCGAAGCGCCAGTGCGACCAGACCAGGGTCACCAGGCACCAGCCGAGGAACGCCCAGAGCGCCCAGGGGGTGCGGACGAGCGGCGGCTTCGCCCGGACCAGGATCGTGATGCCCCACGCCGCGACGAGGGCCCAGAGGACGCCGGCCCCGACCCAGGTCAGGGTGTTCGGCACGGCGTCGCCCGCGAACAGCACGAACAGGGTCGTCGCCCCGAAGGCGAACGCCTCGCGCTCCGGTACGGTCCCGCGCGCCAGCGGCCAGGTGTTCGTCACGACGCCAGGCTACCGGCCGGTCGCCGTCCGCAGGACTCCACCGGCAGCGCCGGTAGGCTCTGGCCCATGTTCCTCGGCATCACGAACACCCCCCGCGACTACGCCTGGGGCTCGGTCACCGCGATCCCGGAGCTCCTCGGCCGCACCGTCACGGGTGCCCCGCAGGCGGAGCTCTGGCTCGGCGCCCACGCCGGCAGCCCCAGTGTCGTCGTCAACCCGGCCATGGTCGGCGGGGCCGACACGCTCCGCGACTGGATCGCCGACGAGCCGGAGACCGCACTCGGGCCGGACCGCACCGGCCTGCCCTTCCTGCTCAAGGTGCTCGCCGCTGCGGCACCGCTCTCGCTGCAGGCGCACCCGACCCCGGAGCAGGCAGAAGCGGGCTTCGCCCGCGAGGAGCGCGAGGGGATCCCGCTCGACGACCCGGCCCGCAACTACAAGGACCCGTTCCCGAAGCCCGAGCTCGTCGTCGCGCTGAGCGAGCGGTTCGAGGCGCTGAGCGGCTTCCGCCCGGTCGAGGAGACCCTGGCCGAGGTCCGCGTGCTCGACGCCGGCACCGGACGCCTCGGTCCGCTCGAGGTGCACCTGCTGCACGGGCTCGAGGACACCGTCCGCTGGCTCGAGACCGCCGACGAGTCCGCGCTCGCCGTGGTGCAGGCCGCGAGCGACCTGGCCGTCTCGCTCGACGACGACCTGCTCACCCCGAACACCGCGACCGTCCGCGACCTGGCGACCAGCTGGCCCGGCGACCCCGGCATCGTCGTCTCCCTGCTCATGCACCGGGTGACGCTCACCGCGGGGCAGGCCATGTACCTGCCCGCCGGCAACATCCACGCGTACCTCGACGGACTCGGCATCGAGCTGATGGCGCCGTCGGACAACGTGCTGCGCGGCGGGCTCACGCCGAAGCACGTCGACGTGCCGGAGCTCCTGCGGGTGCTCGACTTCACCGCGTACCCGGCACCGGTCCTCGAGCCCGAGCGCATCGCCCCGGGCGTCGACCGGTTCGCGCCGGACGGCGTCGGCTTCGCGCTGCTGCGGGTGGACGGTGACGGTCGCCCGGTGGGCCTGAGCACCGGCGGGGTCGCCCCGCTCGTGGGGCCGTCGATCGCGATCTGCACCGAGGGCGTCGTCACGCTCGTCGGCGCGCAGTCGGCGACCCTGCTCCGCAAGGGCGAGTCGTGCTTCATCACCCCGGACGAGGGCGACGTGACGGTCGAGGCGGACTCCTCCGACGGCATCACGTCGACCGTGTTCATCGCCACCGGCGCCTAGGGGCGCGGACCGGCGCCGGGGCCGGCGCGGGGCCGCACGCCGTGGCGTGGACCCGCACACCGCCACCGGGGCGTCGCCGACGTCCGCTAGCGTGGCGAGCATGAGTTGGCTGGTCACCGGCGGTGCCGGGTACATCGGGTCCCACGTCGTCCGAGCACTGCGCTCGGCCGGCATCGACACGGTCGCGTTCGACGATCTGTCGAGCGGTTTCCGCGCGTTCGTCCCGGACGACGTGCCGTTCGTCGAGGGCACGATCCTCGACGGCGAGCTCGTCGCACGCACGCTGCGCGAGCACGAGGTCACCGGCGTGGTCCACGTCGCGGGGTTCAAGTACGCCGGCGTCTCGGTCGAGCGCCCGCTGCACACCTACGAGCAGAACGTCACCGGCATGGCGACCCTGCTGCGCGCGATGGCCGAGACCGGCGTCACCAAGGCGGTCTTCTCGTCCAGCGCGGCGGTCTACGGCACGCCGGACGTCGAGACCGTGGTCGAGTCCACCCCGAAGAACCCGGAGTCGCCGTACGGCGAGTCGAAGCTCATCGGCGAGTGGCTGCTGCGCGACATGGAGGTCGCCGCGGGCTTCACCACCACGTCGCTCCGGTACTTCAACGTCGTCGGTTCCGGGGAGCCCGACCTGTACGACGCCAGCCCGCACAACCTGTTCCCGCTGGTCTTCGACGCGCTGCTCGCCGGCCGGACCCCGCGGATCAACGGCGACGACTACGCCACCCCGGACGGCACCTGCGTCCGCGACTACGTGCACGTGGCCGACCTGGCGCACTCGCACGCGGTGGCCGCTCGGAAGCTCGAGGCGGGGGAGCCGCTGGAGCGTGCCTACAACCTCGGCAGCGGCGACGGCGTGAGCGTCCGGCAGATCATGGACGCCATGGCGTCGGGCACCGGGATCGCCTTCGACCCCGAGATCGCACCGCGGCGCCCCGGCGACCCGGCCCGCATCGTCGCGACCGGCGAAGCCGCCGCCCGTGACCTCGAGTGGGCCATGCGGCACTCCCTGGACGAGATGGTGTCGAGCGCCTGGGAGGCCCGTCGCAGCGCCTCCTGAGCGCCTGAGGACGAGTCAGTTGTCCCCCGGAAGGTCCACCCGAGCGGTGCGACACGCCCAAACGGGGGACATGACACGCTGGAGCGGTCGGTGCCTTCTATGATCCGCGACTTGACTCAGGCGAATGACACCGCTGTAATTACAGGCAACGGCCGCAAGAGTTGGGGTTCGTTGTCGAGGCGGCAGGGGTGATCAGGGTGAACGGTTCCGAGTTCCACGCCGGAGTTCCGGAGGACTGGCACGTCGATCCTGTGGCGCTCGGCGTCCCGGGTGTCCGACGTCCGGAGACCGACGACGAGGAGAACCCGCTCGCCTGGCAGGTCGACTCGCTCTGCGCGCAGACCGACCCCGAGGCGTTCTTCCCCGAGAAGGGCGGCTCCACGCGCGAGGCGAAGAAGATCTGCACCTCGTGCGAGGTTCGGGCGCAGTGCCTCGAGTACGCGCTCGAGAACGACGAACGCTTCGGCATCTGGGGCGGCCTCTCCGAGCGCGAACGCCGCAAGTTGCGGAAAAGGGCGTAGCCGCCCCACCCCGTCCGGGAGGCGCGTGGAGCGCCCGCCCCGCACCGCGCAGTGAGCGCATCCAAAGGTTCACGGCGCGCCGCCGTCCGCAGCCGACACCGCGCCTCCAGACCGTAGAGTGACGCCCGTCATGCAGCCCAGAGTCACCGCGATCCTCGTCGCCGCCAACGGGGCGGCCCACCTCGACCGGACCCTGGACGCGCTCGCCGCCCAGACCCGCCACCCCGAGAACCTGGTGGTCGTCGACGTCGGCACGACCGACGGATCGACCGCCGAACTGTCCTTCGGCGGGTCCGCGCAGCTCGTCCGGCTGCCAGCCGGCACCGCGTTCGGTGACGCCGTCCGCCAGGGCGAGCGCAGCGCGCCGCCCGTGGCGACCGACGAGCCGGTCGACGAGTGGCTGTGGGTCCTCGGCCACGACAACGCGCCGGCACCGACCGCGCTCGCCGACCTGCTGTCCGCCGTCGAGATCGCGCCCTCGGTCGTCGTCGCCGGTCCGAAGCTCGTCGCCGACGACGACCCCTCGCTCATCCGCGCCTTCGGCGAGAGCATGACCCGCTTCGGCCGGTCGATCGTGCTGGTGCAGGAAGAGCTCGACCAGGGCCAGCACGACCGCAACACCGACGTGCTCGGTGTCGCCGCGGGCGGCATGCTCGTGCGCCGCTCGGTCTGGAACGAACTCGGCGGCTTCGACCCGGCGCTGCCGGACGTCGACGCGGCCCTCGACTTCTCGGTGCGGGTCCGCCTCGCCGGACACCGTGTCGCCCTCGTGCCGGAGGCCAAGGTCACCAGCGCCGGACCGATCGAGGAGTTCGGCCGCAAGCGCGTGTCCGAGGCGCGGCGCGTCCGGATGCACCGGCAGGCGCAGCTGCACCGCCGGATGACCTACGCGCCCGCCGCGCTGGTCTGGCTGCACTGGCTCACGCTCGTGCCGTTCGCGATCGGCCGCGCGCTCGGTCACCTGGTCGCGAAGCACCCCGCCGCCGTGGTCCCCGAGCTCTCCGCCGCGTTCGCCGTCGCGTTCGGCGGCGGCACGGGACGTGCGCGCAAGAACCTCGCCCGCACGAAGAAGCTCGGCTGGGCCGCCGTCGAACCGCTCCGTGTGAGCTGGCGTCGGGTGCACGAGCACCGCACCACCTCGCGGGACGTCGAACTCGCCCGGGCCGAGGACGCCCCGATCGCCCGGGCGTCGTTCCTCAGCGACGGCGGCATCTGGGTGGTCCTGGCCGCGGCGGTCCTCAGCGTCGTGACGCTCTACCCGCTGCTCGGGTCGCCGGCCCTGACCGGCGGGGGACTCCTGCCGCTCTCCGCGACGCCGGGACAGCTCTGGCAGAACGTCGGGTACGGCTTCCACTCGCTCGGTACGGGCTTCACCGGCCCGTCGGACCCCTTCGCCGCGGTGCTCGCCGTGCTCGGCTCGATCGTGTTCTGGTCGCCGTCCACCGCGGTCGTGCTCGTCATGCTCGTCGCGTTCCCGCTGTCCGCACTCGGCGCCTGGTTCGCGGTCCGCAAGGTCACGACCCGCACCTGGGTGCCGGTCATCGGTGCGTCGCTCTACGCGATCGCCCCGTCGCTCGTCGGAGCCGTGACGACCGGTCACCTCGGCGCCGTGATCGCGCACCTGGTGCTGCCGTGGCTGTTCGTCGCCGTGCTCGAGGCACACCGCTCGTGGGCCTGGGCCTCGGGAGCGTCGCTCCTGTTCGCCGTCGTCGCCGCCTCGGCGCCGTCGCTGCTGCCGGTCCTGCTGGTCGGCTGGCTCGTGGCGCTCCTGGTCGGCTGGCGCCGGGCCCACCGTCGTCTGTTCATCCCGGTGCCGACCGCGGTGCTCTTCCTGCCGCTGATCCTGGCGCAGGCGGCACGCGGCAACCTGCTCGCGGTGTTCGCGGACCCGGGTGCGCCGTCCGCGACCCGGGCGCCGTCCGCACTCCAGCTGGCCATCGGACAGCCCCTGCCCGACTGGAGCGGCTGGCTCCCCGCGACGTCCGGACTCGCACTGGTCGCCACGGTCCTGCCGATCGTGATGGCCGTCCTCGCGCTCCCCGTGGCCGCCGCCGCGATCGGGGCGATGCTCGGCCACCGCTGGGCGGTCGCGGGCTCGGCGCTCGTCATCGCGCTCCTCGGCTTCGCCACGGCCTTCGCCGCCACCCACGTCACGGTCACCGGTGTCGGGTCGACCACCACCATCGTCTGGCCCGGCAGCGGTCTGTCCGTGTACTGGCTCGCCCTCGTGGTCGCGGCCTGCATCGGCATCGACGTGCTGCCGAAGGCCGCCCCGGTCACCGGGCTCGTCGCGACCGTGCTCGCCGGTGTGGCCGTGGCTCCGGCCTTCGCGGCGTTCTACCTCGGCACCGCCACGATCGAGCCGACCACCGGCCGGGTGCTCAGCGCGTACGTGAACGCCGAGGCCCAGGCGAACCCGGACGTCGGCACGCTCGTGGTCGTCCCGCAGGACGACGGTTCGCTCGCCGTCACGCTCGAGCGCGGGCAGGGTTCCACCCTCGACGACCAGTCGACGCTCGACGCCACCGCGCTCCGGCTGAGCGAGTCCGGCGCACGGCTGACGACGCTCGCCGGCAACCTGGCGAGCCGCAGCGGGTACGACCCCCGGCCGGCGCTCCGCGAGCTCGGCGTGAGCTTCGTGCTCATCGACGACGCCGGTGACGACCCCGAGGCGCAGACCGTGCACGACCGGGCCGCCGGCGCGATCGGTCAGAACGCGCTCTTCACGAGCATCGGCGAGACCACGAACGGCCAGCTGTTCCACTACGAGGGCGAGGTCGACCGCACCCGCTCCGGCTCCGCGGCGACCCAGGCCACCCACGTGCTGTACCTCGTCGTGCTCGGCGTGGTCTTCGGCGCCGCAGCACTCCTCGCGGTCCCGACGGCCCCGCGCCGCCGCCGTGCCACCTCGAACGTCATCGAGGCCGAGGAACCCGCCACCACCTTCGACGAGGAGCGCGACGAATGAGCACCAACCCCTCCTCGGTCCGGCGCTGGATCGTCCGCGGCACCGCCACGGCCGTCGCCGTCGTCGTCGCCGCGGGTGCCGTCACCGCGGCCCACGCCATCGGCACCGAGTCCGAACCCGGTCGACCGGCCGGACGCACCGTCACGCCGGTCCCCGCGGCCGCCGAGCGTGTCTGCGCCGGCAGTGCGCTGCGCCTGTCCGACGACGCCGGCAACGACGCGACGCAGGCGAGCACCGTCGGCACCGCGACCGTCGCGACCGCGACGACCGGTTCGACGGTCGAGCGGTCCTCGCTCGACCCCTCGACCACCGGCGGCAGCGACCCCCGGCTCCTGACGGCCCCCGCTGGTGAGACGACGCCGCAGGTCGCGGGCAGCAGCTTCCAGAGCGTCTCGAGCGGCGACCTGGTGGGGGCGGGCGCTGCCTCGTGCGACGACCCGACCCAGTCCACGTGGCTCGTCGGCGGCTCGACGGAGACCGGTCGCACGAGCCTCGTCACGCTCTCGAACCCGACCGACGTGAACGCCACGGTCGACCTGACGATCTTCGACGGCTCGGGGACGGTCAGCGCGCCCGGGACCACCGGCATCGTCGTCGCGCCGAACACGCAGAAGGTCGTCCCGCTGTCGGGCTTCGTGTCCGACGCCGCCTCGACGGTCGTGCACGTCACGTCGTCCGGCGGCCAGATCGTCGCGCACATGCAGGAGTCCGTCGTCCGCACCCTCACCCCGGGCGGCTACGACATCGTCTCCGGTGGAGCGGCCCCGTCCCGCTCGCAGGTGATCCCCGCCGTCGCCCTCGCCGACGCGCAGGCCGCCCAGCGCGGCGACGACACGGCCGACGCGGCGCCGATCGTCCGGCTGTTCGTCCCCGGCACGAAGTCGGCCCGCGTCACCCTCGGCATCAGCACGGCCGACGGCGGCGGCACGACCGTCAACGCCACCGCCGAGCCCGGGGTCGTCACCGACGTCCCGCTCGACGACTTCCCGGACGGCCGGTACTCGTTCACCGTCACCTCGACCGAGCCGGTCGTCACCGGTGCACGCACCACGACGCCGACCGACGGTGCCAGCAGCGGCACCGACCTCGGCTGGTTCGCCTCGGCCGAGCCGCTGGGGGACCGGACGATCACCGCCATCGCCCCGGGCGAGGGCGTGCGGCTGAACTTCGTGAACCCCACCCGCCAGGACCGCTCCGTCACGGTGCGGTCGGGCGACGAGCGGCGCACGCTGAAGATCCTGTCCGGCGCGACCGTGACGCTCCCGGTGCAGACCGCCAAGCAGCTCACGCTCACCGGCACGGAGGGCATCGTCGCGGGCGTGACCTACCGCGGGGCCGACGGCATCGCCGGGTTCCCGGTGCGTCCGGCGACCGACGTCTCCACCCCGGTCCGCGTCTACCCCTGACGCCCGGCGCGGTCCGCCCGGCTCACCAGTGTCGGTAGCGGTCCGGTGCCAGGTCCCAGGGGTCCTTGCCGATCAGCTCGCCGACCGCGCGGAACACCGCGGTCTCGATGATGATGCGGCGGTCCGAGTCGTCCTTCTCGGGGCTCCGGTTCACCCGCTCGACGGGGATCCGGAAGACGGTCACGCGGCGGGTGTCGCGGTCGATCCGCCAGCGCGGCATCTCGTCCGGCAGGGTCGTGTCGCTCGGCATGTCCGCCACCTGGAACACGACGCCGGAGAGCTCCTCGGGCCAGAGACCGAGCAGGTAGTGCGCGCTGTCCCCGACGATCCGGTCGAACGCCTCGGCGCGGGTGATGATCGGCGCGAGCTCGGGGCCGGTGACGCTCGAGCGCCCACCGCGGCCGTGCCGGGAGCGCCCTCGACCGCGGTCGACCGGGGTGACGAGGCGAGGCTTCCGACGCATCCCCACATCGTACGCGGGGACGGGTGCGCGCCGGACGCTCCGCTAGGCTCCCTGTCGAGATGGACGTGCGGATCTGCAGCAAGGTGGCGTGTGCCAACAGCGCTTCGTCGACCCTGACGTACGACTACGGCGACTCCATGGTGGTCGTCGGTCCGCTGTCGACCCGGGTCGAGCCGCACGGCTACGACCTCTGCGCCCGGCACGCTGCCTCCCTGCGCGTCCCGCGCGGCTGGCAGGTGGTGCGGCGCGAGCCGCTGCCGCGCGACGTCGACTGACGGCTCGCGTCCGCGACGTGGGTGCGGGGGTCGACCTGGAGGCCCGGGGAACGTGACCGGGATCGGCTGGTGATCCGCGCCTCCCGGCATGGAAGAGTGGTGGGCATGCCCACCGAAACCCGCACCGCTGCTGCGTTCCGCGTCGCCGACCTGTCCCTCGCCGAGGCCGGTCGGCACCAGATCCGCCTCGCCGAGAACGAGATGCCGGGCCTGATGTCCCTGCGTGACGAGTTCGCCGCGGCGCAGCCGCTCGCGGGCGCGCGCATCGCCGGGTCCCTGCACATGACGGTGCAGACCGCGGTGCTCATCGAGACGCTCGTCGCCCTCGGCGCGCAGGTGCGCTGGGCCAGCTGCAACATCTTCTCCACCCAGGACGAGGCAGCGGCCGCCGTCGCCGTCGGACCCACCGGCAGCCCGGACGCCCCGGCCGGCGTCCCGGTGTTCGCGTGGAAGGGCGAGACGCTCGAGGAGTACTGGTGGTGCACCAGCCGCATCTTCGACTGGAGCGACGAGGCCGCCGCGGCGGGTGCCGACTGGACCGGGCCGAACCTGATCCTCGACGACGGCGGCGACGCCACGATGCTCGTGCACACCGGCGCCGACGCCGAGGCGGCCGGTGCCGCTCCGGTCGCCGAGCCGGACGCGAGCACCGAGTGGAAGATCGTGCTCGACACCGTCGCGCGGTCGCTCGAGACGTCGTCGGACCGCTGGACCCGCATCGCGGCCGACATCCAGGGCGTCACCGAGGAGACCACCACGGGCGTCCACCGTCTGTACGAGCTGTTCCGGAACGGCGAGCTCAAGTTCCCGGCGATCAACGTCAACGACTCCGTGACGAAGTCGAAGTTCGACAACAAGTACGGCATCCGGCACTCGCTGCCCGACGGCCTGAACCGGGCCACCGACGTGCTCATCGGCGGCAAGGTCGCCTTCGTCGTCGGCTACGGCGACGTCGGCAAGGGTGCGGCCGAGGCGCTCCGCGGGCAGGGCGCCCGCGTCATCGTCAGCGAGGTCGACCCGATCTGCGCGCTGCAGGCCGCGATGGACGGCTACCAGGTCGCGCGCCTGGCGGACGTCGTCGACACCGTCGACATGGTCATCACGTGCACCGGCAACCTGGGCGTCGTCGGGGTCGACGAGATGCTCGGGCTGAAGCACCTGGCGATCGTGGCGAACGTGGGGCACTTCGACAACGAGATCGACATGGCGGGGCTCGAAGCGCTGCCCGGCGTCTCGAAGGTCGAGATCAAGCCGCAGGTGCACGAGTGGCGGCTGCCGACCGGCCGGTCGATCCTGGTGCTGTCCGAGGGACGGCTCATGAACCTCGGCAACGCGACCGGGCACCCGTCGTTCGTGATGAGCAACTCGTTCACGAACCAGGTGCTCGCACAGATCGAGCTGCACACCCGGCGCGAGGAGTACCCGACCGGCGTGTACGTGCTGCCGAAGCACCTGGACGAGAAGGTCGCGCGGCTGCACCTCGACGCCCTCGGGGTGCAGCTGACGTCGCTGCGTCCGGAGCAGGCGGCGTACATCGGTGTGCCGGTCGAGGGTCCCTTCAAGCCGGACCACTACCGCTACTGAGCGCGGCGGGGCTGCCTGGGCCGGCGGAACCTGGTTCCGGACACAGCACCGTGGATCTCCGCGGTGCTGTGTCCGTTCCGCGGTGTTGCGCGGGGGCAGTCAGCGCGGCTCCGCGCGTCAGCGCGGGAAGCCGGGCGGGGGCGCCGCCGCGGTCACCCCCGCGGCGGTCAGCAGCTCCGCGCGGGCACCCAGCGCCCGGACGTCCCGACGACGCCGCAGCACGACGACCCCGGCCAGGAAGACCTCCGGCGGGACGGGCGGCACCGGGTGTGCGAACGCGGACACCTCGGCCGCCAGGGTCTGCGCCGCGGCCTCGCGCAGTTCGGGGCGCATCAGAGCAGCCCCGCGGAAGAACGCCCCCAGGCGGTTCTCCAACCGCTGCGGCAGCGCCGAGACGTCCGCGACACCGGCCCACGCCGTCAGCTCCGGGGGCAGCAGCACCTCGGGGTCCCGCTGCTTCGGCAGCCGCTCGTGCTGCACGATCGTGCCCGCCAGCAGGTCCCCGAGGCGCCGAGGCCGACTGCCGAACAGCGCGACGAGCAGGGCGACCGAGCCGAACGTCATCCAGAGCTCGAAGAGGCCGACGAGCGACCGGGTGAAGGCGTGCCGGAACCCGATCGCGCCGCCGTCGAGCCGGACGACCCGGGTGCCGGTGGCGAACCGTCCGACGCTCCGCCCCTTCGTCACGGTCTCGACCGCCGCGGGCACCAGCACGAGCACGACGACGAGCAGCACGATGTTGAGCGCAGCACCCCAGGCCGGCTCGAGTCCCCTCGGCCAGAGCCGCCAGACGCCGAACAGCGCCAGCACGAACAGGACGAGGGCGCACAGGCCGTCCAGCAGCGCGGCCGCGAGCCGCAGCACGAGCCCGGCGGGCTGGACGTCGAGCGCGACGCCCTCGCCCACCACCAGCTCGTCGGCGGTCTCGTCGAGGTCGCGCGAGAACCGGGCGTCGGCGAGGTCACGCGGCGTGCGGGGCTTCGGCATGGGATCATTCTGTCGGAGATCGCGCGACCTGAGGGGGAACACGTGGACCTGGATGCCTACACCGAGGTGCACCGTGACCGGTGGCAGGAGCTCGACCGTCTGGCGCGTGCCCGGCACCGGTCCGGCGCGGACGTCGACCGGCTCGTCGCCGGCTACCAGGAGGCCGCGACCGACCTCGCCCGCATCCGGGGCGCCGCACCGCGCACCGTGACCGGCGACCGGCTCTCGCTCACGCTGTTCCGCGCCCGCCTGCGCTTCACCGGCACCCCCGTCGACCCGTTGACCGCCGTCGCCCTGTTCTTCACGCGGCAGCTGCCCGCGGCGCTCTACCGGATCCGCTGGGTGACGATCTGGGTCGCGCTCGCCACGGTGGCGATCGGGGCGATCGTCGCCGTCTGGATCACGACCACCCCCGGTGCGACGGCGACGTTCGGTAGCGACGAGGCCCTGCGCCGCTACGCCACGCAGGACTTCGTCGACTACTACTCCGACCGTGGCCTCGGGGCCTTCACCGCGCAGGTCTGGACGAACAACGCCTACATCGCCGCGACGATGGTGGCGTTCGGCATCACCGGGGTCTTCGTGCCGTTCTCGATCATGCAGAACGCCGTCAGCCTCGGGGTCTCCGCCGCGATCATGCACTCCCAGGGCCGCCTGGCCGACTTCTTCCTCTACATCTCCCCGCACGGGCAGCTCGAGCTCTACTCGGTGTTCCTCGCGGGCGGTGCGGGGCTGATGATCTTCTGGTCGTGGGTGGCACCGGGGCCCGGACGCACGCGTGCCCAGGCCCTCGCCGAGGACGGCCGCGCACTCATCACCATCGCGATCGGCCTGACCCTGACCCTGCTGCTGTCCGGCATCGTCGAGGGCGTGGTGACGCGGCAGGACTGGCCGTGGCCGATCAAGATCGGCATCGGCACGGTGGCCCTGGTCGCGGTGCTCGCCTACCAGTGGGTGCTCGGCGGCCGCGCGTACCGAGCGGGGGAGCGCGGCGACCTCGAGGAGTTCGAGCGCGGCTCCACCGCCCTGGTGGCCGGCTGACGTCCGTCCCGGTTCAGAGCCGGCCGGTGGCCTTCGCCCGGATGTAGGCGTCGGCGACGAGCGGCGGGACGTCCGCCGGTGCGCCGCGCACGACCTCGGCGCCGGAGCGCCGTGCGACGTCGGCCGCACCGTCCGCGTCGAGCAGGGTGCGTTCGGCGGCCGCGCGTCGGTAGACGTCGCGCTCCGCGCCGGTCGGGAGGCCCGGCACCTTTCCGCCCCGCGCCGTGCGGATCGCCGTGGTCGGGTCCACCCCGCCGCGCGCCATCCGCTGGACGGCCGGGTCCTCGATGCTCGTCACGACGACCGCGTGCCGTCGGGACAGCCGGGGGAGCACGGCGAGCAGGTCGCCCGAGGCGCCGACGGAGTCGAGGCTCGAGGCGAGGACGACCATGGCGCGCGAGGTCGTGATCGAGTCGACGAGTGCGGGGACGGATGCCCAGTCGGTCGCGGCGAGCCCGGGCTCGGCCATCGCGAGGGCCTCGCCGAAGCGCTGCACGACGTCGGTGCGGGTGGCGCCGTGCACGCGGTCGTGTGCGGTGTCGTCGAGGACCACCAGGTCGACGCGGTCACCGGCGGCTGCCGCGAGGGCACCGAGGAGCAGCGCCGACTCGATGAAGGTGTCGAGTCGGGGTTCGTCGGCGACGCGGCCGGCACCCGCCCGGCCCGCGTCGACGACGACGACGACGCGCCGGTCGCGTTCCGGTCGCCAGGTGCGGACGACGAGGTCCTGCCGCCGCGCGGTGGCGCGCCAGTCGATCGACCGCACGTCGTCGCCGCGCACGTAGTCGCGCAGCGAGTCGAACTCGGTGCCGTGCCCGCGGAGCTGCAGCGTGGTCTCGCCGTCGAGCTCGCGGAGCCGCGCCAGCCGTGACGGCAGGTGCCGGCGGGAGCGGAACGGCGGCGTCACGACGAGTTCGCCCGGTGCCGGGACGACCCGCTGCCGTGCGGCGAGGCCCAGGGGACCGAAGGACCGCACGGCGACCCCGGTGGTGCGGCGTCGACCACGGCGGAACGGTGTGAAGCGCATCCGGGCCGTCCGTCGCTCCCCGGTGGGGACCGTCATCCGGATCCGACGGGGACGGTGGCCGGCCGACGGCTCCCACATGTCACGGACCACACCGCGGACCGTCCGGGAGCCGTCGTTGGCGAGCACGAGGGTGCCGTCCGCGGTGCTGTCGCGTCGAGCGAGCCGGGGCATCCGCCGCTCCACGCGGACCCGTCGCAGGTCGGCGGCGAGCACGACGTCGAGTGCCGCGGCGAGCAGCACCACCCCGACCCACGCCAGACCGGCCCACCCGCTGCCGAGCAGCACGGTGGGCACGAGGGCGACGGCGAGGAGCGCGACGAACCGGCCGGAGACCGCCACTAGATCGGCACCCGCACCTGCTCGAGCACCTGCTGGAGCACGCCGTCGGCGCCGACGCCCTCGAGCTCGGCGTCGGCAGCGACCCGCAGGCGGTGCCGCCAGACCGGCAGGGCCATGGCCTGCACGTGGTCCGGGGTGATCGCGTCGTAGCCGGTGAGCCAGGCCCAGGCCTTGGCGGCCGCGAGCAGTGCCGTCGCTCCGCGGGGACTCACCCCGACGCGGACGGACGGTGCCTGCCGGGTGGCCCGGGCGAGGTCGACGATGTACGCGAGCACGTCGTCGCGGGCCCCGACGCCGCGGACGGCACGCTGCGCACGGACGACCTCGTCGACGCCGACCACCGGGGTGATGCCGGCCGACCGGACGTCGCGCGGGACGAACCCGTCGGCGTGGCGCCGGAGCACCTGCCACTCGACGTCGCGCGGCGGGATGTCGAGCGTCAGCTTCATCAGGAACCGGTCGAGCTGCGCCTCGGGCAGCGTGTAGGTGCCCTCGAACTCGATCGGGTTCATCGTCGCGGCGACGAAGAAGGGGTCGGGCAGGGCCCGGGCGTCGCCGTCGACGCTCACCTGGCGTTCCTCCATCGCCTCGAGCAGGGCCGACTGGGTCTTCGGCGGCGTGCGGTTGACCTCGTCGGCGAGCAGGACGTTCGTGAAGACGGGGCCCTCGCGGAACGGGAACGTGCCGGTCGAGGCGTCGTAGACGAGCGACCCGGTGACGTCGCCGGGCATCAGGTCCGGCGTGAACTGGATGCGCTTCGTGTCGAGCGTCATCGCGGCGGCGAGACTGCGGACGAGCAGGGTCTTCGCGACACCGGGGACGCCCTCGAGCAGCACGTGCCCCTGTGCGAGGAGTCCGACGATCATGCCGGAGACCGCGCCCTCCTGGCCGACGACGGCCTTGGCGACCTCGGTGCGGACCCGGCCGAACGCGTCGCGCAGGTCGGAGCCGGCCGCGATCGTCGGGTCGTGCTCCGGTGCGGTGTGCTCGGTGGTGGCAGGGGGCAGGTCGGTCACGGTCGTGCTCCTGGTCGGTCGGGGTCGGAGGTCGGTCGGTCACCGGAGGTCGCCCGGCGGACGGCGCGTTCGAGGTCGTCGAGCGCGGCGGTGCCGTCGACGAGCGCACGGTCGTCGTCGGTGGTCCCACCGACGAGCACGGCGCCGACACGGGTGTGCGGGATGCCGGTGGCCTGGGCCGCGGTCCGGACGACCTCGTCGACGTGTGCCGATCGGGGAAGTCCGAGCATCCGGCCGATGCGGCGGACGGCGGCGACGCGCAGGGTGTCGAGGGCATGGGTGCGGTCACGGGTGCGGGCGTACATCCGGGCGCGGCCCTCGGTGGTCTCCGCAGCACGGACGACGACGGGCAACCGCTCGACGACGAGCGGGCCGAGCCGTCGGCCGCGCCAGACGCCGGCCGCGACGGCGACGAGGGCGAGCAGTGCGAGGGCGCTCGGGACCCACGGCGGTGCGAGCTCGCCGAGGGTCGGTGCGGCGTCGGGGGTGCCGACGGCCGGGGTGTACCAGACGAGTCGCTCGTCGGTGCCGAGCAGCCCGAGGGCGAGCGCGGCGTTCCCGGCGGTGGCGATCGTGTCGTTCCGGAACGCCGAGGTCGTGCCGAGCAGGGTGACGTCACCGCCCGGGGTCGTGGTGCGCACGAGGCCCCAGACCCGGGAGCCGCCCTCGCCCGTCGGCGCGCACCGTTCGGCGGCGTCGTCGTCCACGGTGTACCCGGAGCCGGCGGTCGTCACCCGGGCAGCCGAGGCCGCCGCCGGGATCCCGCACGAGGCCGTCGAGACGGTGGCGTCACCGTCGATCTGGGCGGGCGGGTCGAGGGGGAACCCGAGCAGCGCGTCGAGGCCTGCGCCGCTCGTCCCGACGACCACGACGTGCCGGGCCGTGCGGGCGATGCGTTCCGCGACGGCGGGGTCGAGCGCCCCGTCGGCGTCGTCGATGAACACCGTGCCGCCGTCGATCCCGCCGACGCCGTCGACGGTGTCGGTGACGGAGACCGCCGTGCCCCGCTGCTCGAGCACCCGGACGAGCGCGGCCGAACCACTGGCCGTCGTCGAGGTCGGGTCGAGTGCGCGCGGTGCGTCCGGGTCGGTGCCCTGCACGAGGGCGGTCAGCGCGGCGAGCAGGACGCCGACCAGGACGATCGCGACCCAGAACCCGATGCGGAACCGGCGTCCCTCGGCCGGAGCAGGAGCCGGAACCCGAGCAGGAGTCGGTCCGGCGCTCGTCCGTGTGGCGGTGTCGGTCGTCATGCCGGCACCACCGGTCCCTCGGCCCGGGCGGGCCGGGCCTGCCGGACGGTCCGCTCGGTGTCGAGCACGCGCAGGGCCGCGGCTTCGTCGGCCTCGGCACCGAGGTACCGGACCGCGTCGAAGGCGGTCGCTGCCGCGTCGAGTGCCCCGGCCGACGCGGGGAACGGCACGGCACCCCGAGCGGCGATCGTCCGCGCGGTGGCTCCGGGCACGTCGGGCACCAGGTCGCGTTCGCCGAGCCCCCTGGCGATCGCGCGGAACCCGTCGAGCACCGCTGCCGACCAGTCGGCGCGACGGACGGCGGCCTGGGCCGCTTCGAGGAGTTCCCGGGCGGAGCGCAGGTCGTCGGCGTCGAACACCCCGCCGGTGTCACCGTCACCGGCCCGGGCGCGCCGACGGGGGAGTCCGCGGGCGACGACGACGAGCACGACGACCGCGACGAGCACCACGATCGCGATCACCAGCGCGGTGCGGGCTGCCGCGGGGGAGTCGATGCCGTCGGCGCGGAGCGACCCGAGCCAGTCGAGGAAGGAGCGCGAGGCACGGTCCCACCACGTCGGCCGGGCAGCGTCGTAGGCGGACCGTTCGAGCTCGCGCTCGAGCAGGCGACGCGCCTCGTCCGGGTCGACCGCCGTCACGCGGAGCCGTTCGGCGGCGCCTGGCCCGGACCCTGCTGCCAGGGTTGCTGCTGCTGGCCGGGCTGCCAGGGTTGCTGCTGCTGGCCGGGCTGCCACGGTTGCTGCTGCTGGCCGGGCTGCCAGGGTTGCTGCTGCTGACCGGGCTGCCACTGCTGCTGCCCCGGCCACGGCTGCTGCTGCGCCTGCCACTGCTGGCCACCCCACTGCTGCTGCGGCGGCCACGGCGGGCGTGCGACGGGCTCGGACGGTGCGAACGGGTCGGTCGGCTGCCCGGAGTCCAGGTGCGATGCGATCCGCTGGTCGAGCGCCTCGGTGCGGATTCGCCGGTCGATGGCGAGGAACGTGGTGATCGAGGCGCTCAGCACGTCGGTGATGCACTGCACCGCGATCGCGAGCAGGCTCCCGACGACGATGGCGATGACCGCACCGGTGCCGGCTCCCGACGTGCCACCCGTCTGCCCGAGCGGGTCGAACGTGCCCCCGACGAGCACGGCGCCGATGGTGAGCGGGATCGACGCGATGGACGCCGCGAACCCGAACATGAGCTGGACGAGCAGCAGGATGCCGAAGGTCCGCCAGAAGGCCCCGCGGGTCAGGCGCCACGACTGTGCGGCTGCGGCGAAGACCGGCCGGCCCTCGAGCGCGATGGTCGGGACGGTGAGGACGAAGCGCGTGGCGAGCCACACGACGACGACACCGATGCCGAGCACGAACAGCACGAGCACCAGCACGAACCACCCGGTGCCGGAGTCGGCCGCGCCCATGGCCGCGAACACCCCGAAGAACACGAGCCCGGCCAGGAGCGCGAGGACCACACCGGCCCCGATCTGCACGAGCATCCACGCGACGACGGACCACCGGCGGCCGGCGAGCAGCGCCCACAGCCCCCGGAACGTGGCGCGACGGCCGAGCACCCGCTGCCCGGTGTCCGCGGCGACCGGCGCCACGAGGAACCCGCGACCGAGGTAGGCGAGGAACGGCAGCACGACCGAGAGCAGTGCCGTGAGCGTCAGCGTGCCAGCGACCACCGAGTCGGCACCGCTGCCGCCGTCGAGGGCCGAGAACATCCGCGACTGCAACGCCTGCTGCCCGAAGGTGCTGGCCAGCGTCGAGAGCAGGCCGAGCACACCGCTCAGCAGCACGCTCCAGAGCAGCAGCACGCGGGCGTTCCGGCGGAAGACCGTGAACGCCCCGGCCAGGATGTCCCCGAGACCGAGCGGGCGCAGCGGGATCACCGGACGTGAGCCACCGGACGGACCGCCCGGTCGCCCCGGACCCGGCCCCGGGGCGGGCTGCGGCGGCACGGAGAAGCGGGGCGGGCCTCCAGGCTGGGGTCCTGGTCCCTGCGCCGGTCCGGACGCCGGCGGCGTCGGCGCACCCTGCTGCCCACCGCCCGGTGTGTGCCAATCGGACATGACTCCAGCCCCCTCGTCGTGTCGGACCGAGCCAGCGATGCACGGTCCACCCCCATCCTGGCGGAAAACCCGGCGCGGCGGGGCCTCGGCTATCGTGTGGGGACACGTGCCGACCACGGCACCCGCACGCCACCCGGAGTCCAGATCACATGACACCGCGCATCCTCGTCGTCGACGACGACCAGGCCCTCTCCGAGATGATCGGCATCGTGCTCCGCTCCGAGGGGTACGAACCCGAGTTCAGCGCCGACGGCAACGACGCCGTCGACGCGTTCCACGCCACCAAACCGGACCTCGTCCTGCTCGACGTCATGCTGCCCGGCATCGACGGCATCGAGGTGTGCAAGCGCATCCGTGCCGAGAGCGGCACGCCGATCATCATGCTCACGGCGAAGAGCGACACCGCCGACGTGGTCCTCGGGCTCGAGAACGGTGCCGACGACTACGTCGTGAAGCCCTTCAACCCGAAGGAGCTCGTCGCGCGCATCCGGACCCGCCTGCGGCCGAGCGCGTCCGACGCCACCGTCCTGCACGTCGGCGACGTCACGGTCGACGTCGCCGGGCACGAGGTGCGCCGCGGTGACACCGTGATCGCGCTCACGCCGCTCGAGTTCGACCTGCTCCGGGCGCTCGCCGAGAAGCCGAACCAGGTGTTCACCCGCGAGATGCTGCTCGAGCAGGTCTGGGGCTACCACTACAAGGCGGACACCCGCCTGGTGAACGTGCACGTGCAGCGGCTCCGCGCGAAGATCGAGCACGACCCGGACAACCCGAAGACCGTCACCACGGTCCGCGGCGTCGGGTACCGCGCCGGAGGAGCCTGAGCACCGTGCCGCCCTCGACGCGCCCGTCGGGCTCGGCACGCTCCGGCCGGGCCGGCGGCGCCGGCCGGGCCACCGGCGCCGGTGGGTCCGGCGGTGCCAGCGGTGCCGGTGGGGCCGGCAGCACCACCGTCTCGATCGGCGTCGTCGACCGCAGCCGCCGCCGGATGCGGCGCTGGCTCCGACGCGCCTGGCGTCCGATCGCCTACCTGTGGCGGCGCTCGCTCATGTTCCGCTCGGTCGCCATCACCGTGATGACGACCGGGCTCGCGGTGGGGATCATCGGCACCGCGGTCATGGTGAGCATCTCGACGAACGTCTACTCGCAGCGCCGCGACCAGATCGAGTCCGAGTCCGCACGGGCCACCATCGTCGCCCAGGGGATCTTCGACGCGGCCACGGCAGCTGAGGACAACAACCAGTCCGAGCTCGAGACCCTGCAGAACGAGGCCCAGCAGGCGATCCTGTCGAACACGACGAGCCCGGGCGGCACGAGCATCGCCATCGAGCGGAGCCCGGACCAGTCCACCCCGCAGACGCTGCAGACCATCGCCAGCCAGGACTTCCCGGACGCGGTGATCACCGACGCCCTGCGCAAGGAGGTCGCGCAGAACACCGGTCGGCTCAGCCTGCAGCCCGTGGAGCTCGACGACGACGGGCGCCGGGTGCCGGGCCTCGCCGTCGGGTCCACGCTGCAGATCCCGAGCGCCGGCCAGTACGAGCTGTACCTGGTCTACGACCTCTCCGACGCGCAGCAGACCCTGGACTTCGTCTCCCAGACCCTCTCCATCGGCGGTGTGGCGCTCATGGTGCTCATCGCCCTGGTCACCTCGCTCGTCGTCCGGCTCGTCGTCGTGCCGATCCGCGGTGCCGCCGAGACGAGCCGGAAGATCGCCGCGGGGCGCCTCGACGAGCGCATCCCGGTGCGCGGCCAGGACGACCTGGCGACCCTGGCACGGAGCTTCAACGGGATGGCCGAGGCGGTCAGCCGCCAGATCACCCAGCTCGCCGAGCTCTCCCGCGTGCAGCAGCGGTTCGTGTCCGACGTGTCGCACGAGCTCCGCACCCCGCTCACCACGATCCGGCTCGCCGGCGACATGCTCTACGACTCCCGGCACGCGTTCGAGCCGTCGGTCGGCCGGTCCGCCGAGCTCCTGCACGCCCAGGTGGAGCGCTTCGAGATGCTCCTCGCCGACCTGCTCGAGATCTCCCGGTACGACGCCCAGGCGGTGCAGCTCGACACCGCACCCGTCGTGCCGGCTTCCCTCGCCGCGGACATCGTCGAGGAGTTCCGCCCGCTGGCCGAGCGCGCCGGCATCGACCTGCAGCTCGCGACCCCCGGCGGCCACACCACGATGCGGCTCGACGCCAAGCGGGTCCGCCGGATCCTGCGCAACCTCGTCGGCAACGCCGTCGAGCACGGTGACGCGAAGCCCGTGCAGGTCGTCGTCGACAGCGACGCACGCACCGTCGCCATCGCCGTCCGCGACCAGGGCGTCGGGATGCCGCCGGAGGACGCCGCACGGGTGTTCGACCGCTTCTGGCGGGCCGACCCGAGCCGCAAGCGCACCATCGGCGGCACCGGCCTCGGCCTCGCGATCAGCCTCGGCGACGCGAAGCTCCACGGCGGACGCATCGACGTGTGGTCCCGACCTGGCGCGGGATCGACGTTCGTGCTCACCCTGCCCCGCAACGAGCAGGGCACCACCGCCACCTCGGCCATCCCGCTGCCCGAGCTCGACGAGTCGTACGACGGCCCCCGCGCCGTGCGAGAGGAGTCCTGATGCGCCACCGGATCCGCCACGTCCTCGCCGTCGCGCTCGCCGCGGTCAGCCTGCTCGCGGTCACCGCCTGTGCGGCCATCCCGACCGACGGTGCCGTGCGCACCGGGCAGACCATCAAGGACGAGTCGCTCTCGGGCGTCGACTTCCGGCCGGACAAGCCGATCACCGGGTCCGACCAGACCGCGATCCTCCGCGGGTTCATCGCCGCCGCCACCGGTGCCCAGGACAACTACGCGATCGCCCGGCAGTTCCTGGCAGCCGACTTCGCCCAGCGGTGGAACCCCCGGCAGGGCGTCACGATCCGGGACGGCAGCGGCACCGTCGAGCGCGCCGACGACCGCGAGCTCACCTACACAATGACGGCCAGTGCCACGGTCGACTCCGACGGGGAGTACACCCAGGCGGTCCGCCCGACCTCGTCGACGCTGACGTTCCAGTTCGTCCGCGAAGACGGCGAGTGGCGCATCGCCTACGCCCCGGACGGCATCATCCTGTCGCCGGTCAGCTTCGAGTCGGTGTTCCAGGCGCACGCCCTGTACTTCTACGACCCGACCTACCGCTTCCTGGTGCCCGACCAGCGCTGGTTCCTCGCTCGGTCCTCCACCAGCACCCGCATCGCCAGCGCCCTGCTCGCCGGCCCCGCCGACTGGCTGAAGGGCGCCGTCGTCTCGTCGTTCCCGGAGGGCACCCAGCTGTCCCTCAACGCGGTGACGATCGACAGCGGCACCGCCCTGGTCGACCTGTCGAGCGACGCCCTGCGTGCGAGCACCGTCGACAAGGTCCGGATGCGCGAACAGCTCAGCAAGTCCCTCGCCTCGGTCGCCACCATCTCGTCGGTGTCGATGACGATCGAGGGCGCGACGCTGTCGGTGCCGGACTCCGGGGGAGCGGACGCCCAGCAGAACCCCGACGTCGACCCCCGACCCCTGGTCGACGAGGACGGCGTCGTCGGCTACGCCGCCTCGGGCACCGGCAAGGTCGCCGAACTCGGCAGCGGCGTCGGGGCCGCGATCGCCGGCCTCGACCCGACCTCGATCGCCCTGTCGGCGTCCGGCACCACCGCCGCCGTCGGCAACCGGGACGGCGTCGTCGTCGTGCGCGGCAAGGACCGCCTGCGCGTCGACGCCCGCGAGGACCTCGTCGCCCCCGCCGTCGACGACCTCGGCTTCGTCTGGGTGGGGCAGCAGTCCGACACCCGTCACATCACCGCCTACGGCCTCGGCGGCGACCCCCACCAGGTGCGAACCACCCTGCCGCGCGGCGACCTCGTGTCGTTCCAGGTGTCCCGCGACTCGACCAGGGCCCTCGCGCTCATCGAGACCGCGGACGGCCCCGGCCTGTACGTGATGGCGATCATCCGCGGGTCCGACCGGTCACCGACCTCGTTCGGCGCCCCGGTCCGCGTGCAGGCCGCCAGCGGCACCGCGGTCGACGCCACGTGGGTGAACGACACCGACGTCGCCTCGGTCGGGCAGACGCCGACCGGTCCGAACATCGTCCGCACCACCATCGGCGGCAAGTCGAGCACCCTGCCGAAGCCCGACGGGCGCGCCACCGCGATCAGCGGCGGCAGCGGCGGCGCCCTGCTGCTCCGGATGTCGAGCGGCGACGTCCTGCAGTCCACCGGGGGCGGCTGGGACTCGACGGGCGTCACCGCCGACGTGCTCGGCGTCCAGCGCTGACGCCACCGTCCTCCACACCCCACCCGGCCTGGAGGCCCGTCCACAGTCCGGCACACCGGCCCACCGCCGTCGTCCGATCACCACCACAGTCGTGGCATGCCCCCTGACGACGCCCCCACCCCGTGGCGTGACGCCGTGCTCACCGTGCTCGGGCTCGTCCTGCCCGTCGCCTGCCTGGGCTGCGGTCGCCCGGACCGCGCGCTCTGCCGGCCCTGCCGCGCGGCGCTCGACGCACGGCCCCGGCGGGTCCGGCTGGTCGCCGGCGTCCGCCTCGACGCGGCCTTCGAGTACGAGGGGCTGGTCCGCACCCTGGTGCTCGAACTCAAGCTCCGGGGCCGGGTCGACGTCGCCCGTCCGCTCGGCGTCCGCTTCGGTGCCCTCGTCCGTGCGGCGCTCGCCGCGGCCCCGGACGGCACCGTGGTGCTCCGGGTGCCGCCGTCCCGCGCGGGTGCCCGACGCCGTGGGTTCGACCCGGTGGTGCTGCTGCTCACCCGTGGTGGTGTCCGGCACACGGGGCGCCTCGGCCGGACCCCTGCCGGACGACGGCGATCCGGACCGGGGCAGAAGGAGCGGTCGGCGGTGGAACGCGTCACCGCGACCGTCGGGACCCTGCGGGCGACCGGTGTCGACGGCCGCGACGTCGTGCTCGTCGACGACGTCGTGACGACGGGCGTCACGATGGCCGAGGGCGTCCGAGCGGTGCGGGCGGCGGGCGGTCGGGTGGTGCGCTGCGTCGCCGTGGCGAGCGTCGACGACTGATGATCGGTGAACACCCGGTGGCCGCTGTGTGTCCGGTGAGTGTCCGGCGGACTCGCCGCCTCCCCGTGACGCCGAGGGTGCGCCGGGTCTAGCCTCGCGACAAGGCGTTCGGGTCGCCGGACGGAGGCGACGCGCCGACACTGGATGGGAGCCGCCACATGGACGTGACGATCACGGGCCGGAACGTCGGGGTCACCGACCGTTTCCGCACCTACGTCGAACAGAAGTCCGAGAAGATCGACGTGCTCGCCGACCGCGCCCTCGCCTTCGAGGTGCGCATCAGCCGCCACCACGAGAAGTCGAGCGGCAGCCAGGGCGAGGACCGCGTGGAGCTCACGCTGATCGGACCGGGGCCGCTCGTACGGGCCGAGTCCGCGGCGTCGGACAAGTACGCCGCCTTCGACCTCGCCTTCGCGCGGATCATGGAACGCCTCCGTCGGGCGCGTGACCGCCGCAAGGTGCACCACGGCCGGCACCGCCCCACCTCGGTCGCCGAGGCGGCCGGCAGCGGCTTCGACGGGATGGGCGTCGTCCCGGCCGACGGCAAGCTCATCGAGGACGTCGCGACCGGCGCCGTCCCGGTCGTCGACCAAGAGGCCGCCGAGGACGAGAACGAGGTCTACAGCCCGGTCGTCATCCGGCACAAGGTCTTCGAGGCCGCTCCGATGACGGTCGACGACGCCCTGTACTACATGGAACTCGTCGGGCACGACTTCTACCTGTTCGTCGACGCCGAGACCCGCCGTCCGAGTGTCGTGTACCGACGCAAGGGCTGGGACTACGGCGTGATCGGCATCGACGAGGTGCCTGCAGGCCGGGCGCCGGCCGCGGTCGACGCGGACACCGAAGCGGAGCGCGCAGCCGCGATCGCCTGATCCGACTCGGGACCCCCGGTCCCGCACCGTGTGCGCGGTCCGTTCGCGGGCCGCGCACACCCGTGTCCGCGACAGCCGCGCCGCTCACAGCGCCGTGCGTTCGCGGGTTGCTAGCATGACTGGTCGATCGGGCGTGCAGGTCGCGCGCGACGACCTCGTAAGGAGTTCACGTGGCAAACGTGCTGGAGAAGGTCCTCCGCATCGGCGAAGGACGAACCCTCCGCCGGCTGAAGGCGTACGCCTCGGCCATCAACGACCTCGAGGACGACTTCTCGAGCCTCACCGACGAGGAACTCCACGACGAGACCAAGGAGCTGCGCGAGCGGTACGCCAACGGCGAGACCCTCGACGACCTCCTGCCCGAGGCGTTCGCCGCCGTGCGTGAAGCCGCGAAGCGGACCCTGGGCATGCGGCACTTCGACGTGCAGCTCATGGGTGGCGCGGCGCTGCACCTCGGCAACATCGCCGAGATGAAGACCGGTGAGGGCAAGACCCTCGTCGCGACGACCGCCGCCTACCTCAACGCGATCCCGTCGCGCGGTGTGCACGTCATCACGGTCAACGACTACCTGGCGTCGTACCAGTCCGAGATCATGGGCCGCGTCTTCCGCGCGCTGGGCATGACCACCGGCTGCATCATCGCGAACCAGACCCCGGCCGAGCGCCGCGAGCAGTACGCCGCCGACATCACGTACGGCACGAACAACGAGTTCGGCTTCGACTACCTGCGCGACAACATGGCGTGGCAGGCATCCGACATGGTGCAGCGTGGTCACTTCTTCGCCGTCGTGGACGAGGTCGACTCGATCCTCATCGACGAGGCCCGCACGCCGCTCATCATCTCCGGTCCGTCCTCGGGCGAGGCCAACCGCTGGTTCACCGAGTTCGCCTCGATCGCCAAGCGCCTCACCCCGGGCGAGGACTACGAGGTCGACGAGAAGAAGCGCACCGTCGGTGTCCTCGAGCCCGGCATCGAGAAGGTCGAGGACTACCTCGGCATCGAGAACCTGTACGAGTCGGCGAACACCCCGCTCATCTCGTTCCTCAACAACTCCATCAAGGCCGTCGCCCTGTTCAAGAAGGACAAGGACTACGTCGTGATGAACGGCGAGGTGCTCATCGTCGACGAGCACACCGGCCGCATCCTGATGGGCCGCCGCTACAACGAGGGCATCCACCAGGCGATCGAGGCGAAGGAAGGTGTCGAGGTCAAGGCCGAGAACCAGACCCTCGCCACCGTCACGCTGCAGAACTACTTCCGCCTCTACCAGAAGCTCTCCGGCATGACCGGTACCGCCGAGACCGAGGCGGCCGAGTTCATGTCGACCTACAAGCTCGGCGTCGTGCCCATCCCGACGAACAAGCCGATGCAGCGCATCGACCAGACCGACCTCGTCTACAAGAACGAGAAGGCGAAGTTCGAGCAGGTCGCCGAGGACATCGCGGAGCGCCACGAGAAGGGCCAGCCCGTCCTCGTCGGCACCACGAGCGTCGAGAAGTCCGAGTACCTGTCGAAGCTCCTCGCCAAGCAGGGTGTCAAGCACGAGGTCCTCAACGCGAAGAACCACGCACGTGAAGCCGCGATCGTCGCCCAGGCCGGTCGCTTCGGCGCCGTGACCGTCGCGACGAACATGGCCGGTCGTGGTACCGACATCATGCTCGGCGGCAACGCGGAGTTCCTCGCCGTGCAGGAGATGCACGCCAAGGGCCTGTCGCCGACCGAGACCCCCGACGAGTACGAGGCCGAGTGGGACGACGTGTTCGCCCGCGTCAAGGCCGAGGTCGAGGAAGAGGGCGACAAGGTCCGCGCCGTCGGCGGCCTGTACGTGCTCGGCACCGAGCGCCACGAGTCGCGCCGCATCGACAACCAGCTGCGTGGTCGTTCCGGCCGCCAGGGTGACCCGGGCGAGAGCCGCTTCTACCTGTCGCTGACCGACGACCTGATGCGCCTGTTCAACTCCGGTGCCGCCGAGAGCCTGATGGGCCGCTCGAACGTGCCGGACGACCTGGCGATCGAGAACAAGCTCGTCGGCCGTGCGATCCGGTCCGCCCAGGCGCAGGTCGAGGGCCGCAACGCCGAGATCCGCAAGAACGTCCTGAAGTACGACGACGTCCTGAACCGCCAGCGCGAGGCGATCTACAGCGACCGCCGCCACATCCTCGAGGGCGACGACCTGCACGACCGCGCGCAGTCGTTCCTCAAGGCCGTCATCGACGACGTGATCGACAGCCACACCGGCGAAGGCTCCCCGGACGACTGGGACCTCGACGCCATGTGGACCGAGCTCGGCACGCTCTACCCGATCTCGATCTCCATCGACGAGGTGATCACCGAGGCCGGCTCGAAGGGCAAGGCGTCGCGTGACTTCCTGGCCCGCGAGATCCTCTCCGACGCCAAGCTGGCCTACCAGCAGCGCGAGGAGCTCCTCGGCGACGAGGCGATGCGTGAGCTCGAGCGTCGCGTGGTGCTCTCGGTGATCGACCGCCGCTGGCGCGACCACCTGTACGAGATGGACTACCTCAAGGACGGCATCGGCCTCCGCGCGATGGCGCAGCGCGACCCGCTGGTCGAGTACCAGCGCGAGGGCTACGCCCTGTTCCAGACGATGATGGGGCAGATCCGCGAGGAGTCCGTGGGCTACCTCTTCAACCTCGAGGTCCAGGTGCAGTCCGACGGCGAGAACGCGGTGATCGAGGCCAAGGGTCTCGGCGAGGACGAGGTCTCCGGCCTCGAGTACTCGGCACCGTCGATCGACGGCGAGGTCGAGGTCCGCGACGAGAAGGGTCGCCTCGAGCAGGCCGCGACCGCTCGTGCGCAGCGCGCCCAGGCCGAGGCCGAAGCGGCCGCCGAGCCGGAGCAGGGCTCCGCGTTCGGCAACGCGGCCACCGCCTCCGGTCAGGCCGCGGCGAGCAACCGCGCCGAGCGTCGCCAGGCGGCCAAGAAGAACTAGCGTCCGCGCGCCAGCGCATCGTGAGCAGGAATGGTCGGGTCCCACATCGGGACCCGACCATTCCTGCTCACCGAGCGTGACCGACGACGGACGGGAGGCCCGGTGCCAGCTGGCACCGGGCCTCCCGTCCGTCCGCGGCCCGGCTACAGGACCCCGATCGCGGTCGCCTGCCACCGTCCGTGTCGCTCTTCGAGCCGCATGGCGACCGCCCGAGCGTGACTGCGCGCGTGCACGACCACCGTCGCCTCGGCGACGCCCGCCGCGGGGCGGCAGACGAGCACGCTGCCGACCCGGAGCACCGGGCGCCCGCGTGGGCGCCGCCCGGAGCCCCGGGCGTGCGCGGCGACCGCGGCGCGCTGCTGCAGGTGGCGCTGCACGTCGTCGCTGATCCAGCGGGCGATGCTGTCGACCTCCCGCGCGCCGGTGAGCACCTCGGCGACGCAGAGCCCGAGCGCCCGTGCGGTCGTCGCCGGGTCCGGGGGACCGGTCGCCACGGCGGGCTCCGGCGCCGGTTCGACGATCCGCAGCGGCGGTGGGTGCGCCGTCGTCGTCTCGTGATCGATGCGGCGTGCCTGCTCTGCCACCCCTGCCCCTTCCGTCGTTGGAGCGAGCGTATGGGGCGTGCGACATGCGAAATACACGCCGGTCTGTCCTGTGGACAGGGCGACGTTCTCCACAAGGCAGCGGACCTAGACTGGCTGGGTGTCGACCCTCAGTGACCTCGTCCTCGCGCAAGGCCGTTCCTCGGAAGCAGACGTGGAGTGGCTCCACCTGCTCGTGGGGGACTGGCAGCTCCTCGCCGACCTGTCCTTCGCCGACATGGTGCTCTGGGTCCCGACCGCCGAGGACGGCTCGTTCGTGGCCGTCGCCCACGCCCGGCCGAGCTCCGCGGCGACGCTGTTCTACCGCGACATCGTGGGGCAGGAGATCCGCGAGGAGTGGCGCGGCCAGGTGACCGAGAGCTTCGCCGGGTCCCGGGTCGTCGACTCCGCCGAGCCGGACTGGTACGAGGACACCCCGACCCGCGTCCGCGCGATCCCGGTGCTCCGCCGCCTGAGCGCGAAGAGCGCCGAGACGACCGAGCGACCGATCGCCGTCGTCACCCGGCACTCCAACCAGGACGAGATGCGGACCCCGAGCCGCCAGGAGCTCAACTTCACCGCGAGCGCGAACGACCTGTTCGGCATGATCGCCACCGGTGACTTCCCCGACCTCGGCGCACCGGCGGGCCCCCGTCGTGGTGCGCCCCGTGCCAGCGACGGCCTGCTGCGCCTCGACACCGCCGGCATCGTCACGTTCGCGAGCCCGAACGGCCTGAGCGCGTTCAACCGCATGGGCTTCGAGGGCGAGCTCGAGCGGAAGTCCCTCGCCGAGGTCACCACCGAGCTCATCGGCGCCCAGCTCGACGTCGACGAGTCCCTGCCGCTCGTCGTCACCGGCCGCGCACCGTGGCGGGCGGACATCGAGTCGAAGGGCGTCACGGTGTCGCTCCGCTCGATCCCGCTCCGCGACCACGGTGAGCGCATCGGTGCCATCGTGCTCTGCCGCGACGTGTCCGAGCTGCGGCACCAGGAGCGCGAGCTCATCACCAAGGACGCCACGATCCGCGAGATCCACCACCGCGTGAAGAACAACCTGCAGACCGTGGCGTCCCTGCTGCGGATCCAGGCGCGTCGCACGCACTCGGACGAAGCGCGGACCTCGCTGCAGAACGCCATGCGCCGCGTCGCCGCCATCGCCGTCGTGCACGACACCCTGTCGAGCGGGCTCAGCCAGACGGTGGACTTCGACGAGGTGTTCGACTCGGTGCTCAAGCTCGTGACCGAGGTCGCCGCGTCGCACAACACCACCGTGCACCCGAAGAAGACCGGCGAGTTCGGGGTGCTGCCCTCCGAGGCCGCGACGCCGCTCGCCCTCGGCCTCACCGAGCTCGTGACGAACGCTGTCGAGCACGGGCTGGACGGCCGGGACGGCGAGGTCGAGATCGTCGCCCGCCGCTTCGACGACCACCTGGAGATCGAGGTCCGCGACAACGGCGTGGGGCTCCCCGAGGGCAAGGTCGGCTCGGGCCTCGGCACGCAGATCGTCCGCACGCTCATCCAGGGCGAGCTCGGCGGCACCATCGACTGGCACACCCTGACCGGCAGCGGCACCGAGGTGACGATCACCATCCCGTTCCGCTGGTTGACCGCCCCCGCCGCCTAGTCCGGGCGCCGCGAGACACCGGTGTTCACCGGTCGAACACCCGCGTTCCGGTGTTCAAAGCGTGAACACCGGTGTTCTGCAGAACCCGCCCCGCGCGCACGACGACGCCCGCCGCCCCCGAGGGGACGACGGGCGTCGTGGTGTCAGACGACCGGGGTCAGGACGCGCGGCGAGCGCGGGCGGCGCGACGCTTCAGCGCACGACGCTCGTCCTCGCTGAGACCACCCCAGACACCCGAGTCCTGGTTGTTCTCGAGTGCGTACTGCAGGCACATCTCGGTGACCGTGCAACGCGCACAGACCGACTTGGCCTTCTCGATCTGGTCGACGGCGGGCCCGGTGTTCCCGACGGGGAAGAAGAGCTCGGGGTCTGCGGTGAGGCAGGCAGCCTTGTCACGCCAGTCCATGTGTGGTGCTCCTTGATGTCGATGCTCGAACGGCAGGCCGGGGCCGTGGTTCGGGGGATCGGACCGCTGACCATGCATGCGGCATGGAGGGGACAACTGTGGGGAGGAGTCCGCAGGAAGCGTGTCTGACGCCCGCGAGACGCTCGGGGGAGGAGCGATGAACCACGGGAGACGCACACCACATCGTGCCGTCCAAACGACCTCCAATATCGTTCCATACTGGTAGGGCCAAATCAAGGGTTCCGATGCTGGAGGATCACTGTGCACGACGACACCCCGAACGACACCGAACCCTCCGCACCCGTCGCGCGCCGGTCGCCGGCGATGCTGGGGCTGCTCGCCGTGGTCGGCCTCGAGTTCCTCGCGCTGGTGGTCGTGACCGTCGTCCTGGTCGTCGAACTGGTCGTCGCCCCGGCCACGAGCATCGCCTCCGGCATCGCCCTCACGGTCCTCGTCGCCATCGCTGCGCTCTGGCTCGGCGCGCTGCTGAACGGCCTGTGGCAGGGCCGGGCGTGGGTGCGCTCCGGCATCATCGTCTGGCAGGTCCTGCAGGGTGCCATCGCGATCGGGGCGTTCCAGGGCGTCTTCCGCGTCGCCGCGGTCGGCTGGGTGCTGCTCGTCCCGGCCCTGCTCGGCATCACGCTGGTGCTGTCGCGGTCGGTGACGGCCGCGCTCGCGCGTCCGGCCGAGTAGACGGTCTGGTCCGGCACGCACTGGAGGCCCGGTGCCGGTTCTCGGAACCGGCACCGGGCCTCCAGTGCGTGGCCGGCCTTCAGACCAGGCCGAGCTTCTTCCGCAGGCTCGCCACGTGTCCGGTGGCCTTGACGTTGTAGAGCGGCAGCTGGACGGTGCCGTCCTCGTCGACCACGATCGTGGACCGGATCGTGCCGGTGACGATCTTGCCGTAGTTGTTCTTCTCGCCCCAGGCCGTGTAGGCCTTGTGCACGGCGAGGTCGGGGTCGCTCAGCAGCGGGAAGGTCAGCGCCTGCTCGTGCTGGAACGTCTTGAGCTTCGCCTGCTCGTCCTTCGAGACGCCGAGGACCTCGTAGCCGGCGGCCTGCAGCGAGGACATGTTGTCGCGGAAGTCGCAGGCCTCGGTGGTGCAGCCCGGGGTGGACGCCGCCGGGTAGAAGTACACGATGACCTTCTTGCCACGGAGGGCAGCGAGGGAGTGCTCGACGCCGTCCTGGTCGGGCAGCGTGAAGTCGGGGGCGGTGTCGCCGGGGACGAGACGGTCGGTCATGGTGCTCCTGTTCGCGTCGTGCGCCCGCGAGTGGTCGTGGGCGCGCAAAACCCATGCTATTGTTGATTCCCGTTGCGGCACGGAAGCCGGAACATGCACCTCTAGCTCAATTGGCAGAGCAACTGACTCTTAATCAGTGGGTTCTCGGTTCAAGTCCGAGGGGGTGCACCGCAGGACGAACGCCCCGGCTCATCGAGTCGGGGCGTTCGTGCGTTCCGGGCAGGTTTCCACGCCGATGCCGAGACACGCCCGAGGTGTGCAGGAACCGCGAATTGCGTCCGCGGGGACGTCAGCCGGCGCGGACGTCGACGATCCGCTCCTCGCCGATGACGGGTTCGAGCGAACCGGCCGACGCGGCGGCGAGGTCGGCGGTCAGGGCTCCGAGCGCCTCGTGGGGGACCCACACCTCGAAGGTCGCCGCCTGCCCGTACTCGGTCGGGCCGAGCGTCGCGTGGTGGTGCCGGACCCAGTCGCGCAGCACGTTGTCGAGCCGCCCGGCGTCGGCGTGGTCGACGTCGAAGCGCACCTGCGTCAGGGCCTCGCGACGGACGAGGACCGCCGTGTCGAGCGCCTCGGACACCGAGGTCGAGTAGGCCCGGACCAGTCCGCCGGCACCGAGCTTCACCCCGCCGAAGTACCGCGTGACGACCGCGACGACGTCGGTCAGCCCGCGGCGTCGCAGGACCTCGAGCATCGGGACGCCCGCGGTGCCGGAGGGCTCGCCGTCGTCCGAGGAACGGGCCTGGTCGCCGAGCACGCCGGTGACCATCGCCGTGCAGTTGTGCCGGGCGTCCCAGTACCGCCGGCGGACCTCGGCGATCACGCGGTCGGCGTCCTCGACCCCGGACACCGGCGCGACGGTCGTGATGAACCGCGACTTCGTGATGACGATCTCGTGCTCGACCGGTGCCGCGACGGTGGCGGGGAAGCGGCGGGGCATGCCCACGAGGGTAGCGGCGCGCGTGCCGGGCACCCGCGCTAGCATGGCGTCCACGCGCCGGACCCACAGGTCGCGCGGACACGGCTGGGGAGGAGTCCGAGATGGACACGGGTGATCTGAAGGGCGGGGCGCTCGACGCCGCCGAGCTCGCGCGCCGCCTCAACCTGCTCCTCGACTTCGAGGAGTCGCAGCGTGGTGCTCCGGTGCCGTTCTCCTCGATCGAGGAGTACGTCGCGGCGCACGGCGGGTCGCTGTCGCGGGCGAAGTGGACCTACATGCTCTCCGGCGACGGCCGCCGCAACCGCGACACCGAGCTCCTGCGCCTGCTGGCCGGGTACTTCGAGGTCGACGAACGCTTCCTGCTCGAGGACAGCGAGGTACCGGAACGGATCGGTGCCCAGCTCGCCCTCGTCCGGTCCCTGCGGTCCGCCCGCGTGAGCGGCTTCGCGGCCCGGACCTTCCCCGGTGAGCTCTCACCCGACGCGCTGCGGCGCATCGCCGAGGTGCTCGAGGAGGAATCGCAGCGGGGGAGCGTCGCATGACCGACGCCCTCGTCGAGGCGTTCTGGGCTCGTGGTGCCGCCGAGGGGTGGTCGGACGTCGACCAGGCCGTCGCCGCCGCCGCTGACGTCGTCGGCAAGCCGATCGTGGTGCGCGAGGAGTCGTTCCTGGCCGCCGAACCCGTGTGCGGCTTCGTGGCCACCCTCGAGCACGCGCACCTGGTGATGATCTCGCCGACGACCTCGCCGACGTTCCGCTCGTTCGTGATCGGGCACGAGCTCGGGCACGTCCTGCACCGGCACCAGGAGCACGCCCCGCAGAGCGCCTACATCCGTGACGTCATCCCCGACCTGCCCGAGTACAAGGTCGAGCGTGCGCTGGCCCGGGGGCTGTTCTCGAACACCTACGAGCACGAGGCCGAGGTCTTCGCCGACCGCCTGGCCACCGTGATCCGCCAGCACCGCGGCCGCCCGAGCGCCTTCCGCGGGGTCTTCGGGTGATCGTCGCCGTCGTCCAGGCGGTGCTGCTCATCGTCGGGACGATCGTGCTGTTGGTCCTGCAACGCGGGCAGGACCGTACCCTGGCGTTCACGTTCCTGCTCTTCGCCGCCACCATCGTGACGAACGTCGACCCGCTGTACCGGTGGCTCGACCCGCTGCTCGGCGGGTTCAACGTCGTCACCGTCATCAGCGACTGCCTCATGGTGGCCGGCACGAGCACGCTGCTGTGGGGCGTGGCGAAGGCGGTCGGCGCGGCGCGGCCCTGGCTCCGGAACGCGGTCGTGGTGTCGTTCGCCGCGGTCGTCGTGGTGGTCGTCGTCGCGTTCACCGTGCTCGACAAGCCCGCGACCACGACGACCTTCATGCTCGACGCCGGCTCGCATCCGGCTGCCACCGTCTACTCGATCGCGCAGACCGTCTACCTCGGAGTGGCCCTCGGCGCGACGGGGTTCATCTGCGTGCTCCGGCTGCGCGAGGCCCGGACGACCACCGACCTGGTGGGGCTGTGGGTCCTGGTCCTCGGCGGGGTGCTCGGGGTCGTCCGCATGGTCGTGGTCGTCGTGATGGACGTCGCCCACGTCGTCGGCGACCTGGACGTCACGCACGCGCTCTCGCTGCCCTACGACGTCACCACGCCGGGAGCCGTGCTGTGCGTGGCGTCCGGCATGCTCCTGCTCGTCGTCGGGCACCGGATCTCCCGCCGCCGCCGTGCCCGCCGTGTGGACGATGCGCTCCGCCGCCTGGCGCCGCTGCACGAACGGATCGGCGTGGACAACGCCTACCCGCCGACCGACGACCCCGCGACCCGGCTCAGCCGCCGCATCGTCGAGATCAACGACGGCGTCCGGGGAGCACGGGCGTCCCTGACCGACGCCGAGCGTGCCGCCCTCGCCGACGCCGAGGCCGCGCTCGAGACGGCGTAGTCCCTCGACGCTGCCGAAGAGGCCGTGTACAGTCTGTAGCAAGTGCTACAGATCCTGTGGCCTGCCGGGTCGGGACTCGGCCGCGTTGGGGGCGGCCGAGCACCACCCGCCCGGCGTCGACGTACCGGCATCGTCGCCGCGAACGTTCACTAGGATCGTCCCGTGCTCGTCTTCGCCGCAGTCGTCCTGTTCATCGGCGCCGTCTTCAACGTCGTCACCTGGCCGCGCTTCTTCCAGCGCGTCGCGAAGGACTCGCGTGCCCGCGACGCCGCCGGCAAGCCGACGACGTTCTACACGGTGCACCTCGTGCTCCTGCTCATCGCGCTCGCGATCGCCGTCGCGTCCGTGATCGCCGGGATCCTGCTGCTGGTCTGAGCACGCCGGGTCGGCGGCCCTGGTCCGGACCACCGCCGGACGGGAGGCCCGTGGCGGCGCCGCCACGGGCCTCCCGTCCGCCCCGGTCACCGTCGCGAGCCGCGCTGGCGGGCCGCTTCAGCCCTGCTTCAGCGGGGCACGGCAGGATCGACCCCATGCGTGTGCTGGTGGTCGACGACGAGGTCCGGCTCGCCGACGGCGTGCGCCGCGGCCTCGAGGCCGAGGGGTGGGCGGTCGACGTCGCGAACGACGGCGTGGACGGCCTGTGGCACGCGCGTGAGTTCCGCTACGACGCGATCGTGCTCGACCTGATGATGCCCGGCCTGAGCGGCTGGGCCGTGTGCGCGCAGCTCCGCGCCGATGGCGACTGGACCCCCGTGCTCATGCTGACGGCCAAGGACGGCGAGTGGGACCAGGTCGAGGCGCTCGACGCGGGGGCCGACGACTACGTCACCAAGCCGTTCTCGCACCCGGTGCTCGTCGCACGGTTGCGGGCGCTCGTCCGACGCGGCGCCCGTGAGCGCCCCACCGTGCTGACGCTCGGCGACCTCGTGGTCGACCCCGCGGCGCGCACCGTGGCCCGCGGTGAGATCCCCGTCGAGCTGACCAGCCGAGAATTCGCCGTGCTCGAGTACCTCGCACGGCACCCGGGACAGGTCCGGTCGAAGCGCGACGTCATCGAGAACGTCTGGGACGTCGACTTCGAGGGCGACCCGAACATCGTCGAGGTGTACGTCGGGCACCTCCGCCGGAAGCTCGACCGACCGTTCGGGCGTGCCGCGATCGAGACGGTCCGGGGCGCCGGGTACCGCTTGGCGGCGGACGGTGGCTGAGCGGCCGAAGCCCGGTGCGAGCGGAGCCGCACGAAGCAGGCCCCGGCGCGCCCGGTCGGTCCGGGCCCGCACCACGCTCGGCGCCGGGGTCGTCGTCCTCGCGGCGCTGGTGATCGGAGCCGTCGCGTTCGTCGTCGTGCTGCGGCTCGTGCTGCTCGACGGCGTGCGGACCTCGGCCGAGGCCGGTCTCGAGCAGGTGTCCTCCCGGGTCGAGGCGGACGGTGCGGCCGCGGTGACCGGCTACGAGGACGTCCTGGTCCAGGTGATCGGCGACGGCGGAGTGGTCCTGGCGCACGGCGAGGACGCCGACGGGGACGCCCTCCCGACCGCCGACGAGTCCCGGTGGACCCACGACGGCGAACGCTGGCTGCTCGTGGCGGACGACGTGGACCTGCCCGGCGGCGGCGAGGCGACGCTCGTCTACGGCGCCACGCTCGACCAGGCCGACACCGCGGTCCGCACCGCCGTCGTGCTCCTCGCCGTCGGGGTGCCCGTGCTGGTGCTCCTGCTGGTCGCGGTCACCTGGGCCGTCACCGGACGCTCGCTGCGGCCGGTGGAACGGATGCGCACCGAGGTCGAGACGATCCGGGCGGCCCGTCCGGACGCCCGGGTCGAGGTCCCGGACACCGGCGACGAGGTCGCCCGGCTCGCGAGCACCATGAACGCCATGCTCGACCGCCTCGAACGGTCCGCCGAGAGCCAGCGACGGTTCGTGTCCGATGCCTCCCACGAACTCCGGTCGCCGATCGCGTCGATCCGGCAGCACGCCGAGGTCGCCGTCGCGCACCCGGAGCGGACCGAGGTGGCGGACCTCGCCGACGTCGTGCGGTCCGAGGCGGTGCGCCTGCAGGACCTGGTCACCGGGCTGCTCGAGCTCTCCCGCCTCGACGAGGGCGGGATCCGCACGCGGCGCCCCGTCGACCTCGACGACCTCGCGCTCGACGCGGTGGCCCGCGCGCGGGCACGGTCGACGGCGGGTGTCGCGCCCGAGCGGCACGGCGACGCCCCGGTGGTGCGGGTGGACGGCTCGGCGATCTCGGCAGCGCGGGTCCTCGGCGACGAGCGCGTGTTGGCTGGGGTGGTCCGGAACCTCGTCGACAACGCCGTCCGGCACGCGAGCACACGCGTCGCCGTGTCGCTCACCGAGCACGACGGGTCCGCGGTGCTCACGGTCGACGACGACGGCACCGGCGTCCCCGAGGACGAGCGCGAGCGCGTCTTCGAGCGGTTCGTCCGTCTCGACGAGGCCCGCAGCCGGGACGCCGGCGGCGCGGGGCTCGGCCTCGCCATCGTCCGCGACGCCGTACGGGCGCACGGCGGGGACACGACCGTGGTCACGTCCCCGCTCGGCGGCGCACGGTTCGTCGTCCACATCGCACTCGGCGGCTGAACAGGCGGCTTCAGGGCTGCTTCAGCACCCCGACGCGATGCTCGTCCACATGAACTTCCGTACCCAGCACCAGAAGCCCTCCGCCCGCCGCATCGCCGCGTTCGCCGCCCTGCCGATCGTCGCGGCGCTCGCACTCACCGGGTGCGCCAGCGACGACTCCGACGACGACACCGGCTCGGCCGGCTCCGGCTCGGTCGGTTCGTCGGCGACGGACCCGGCCGGCACCGGCACCGGCTCGTCATCGTCCGGCTCGACGTCCTCCGGCTCGAACAAGGCCCTGCTCGCCGCCGTCGCCACCGCACGCGGTGAGGTCGGCTCGGGCACCGTCATCTCGGTCGAGCAGGAGCAGGGCGCCTCCGCCTACGAGGTCCTCGTCGTGACCAAGGACGGCACCGAGCACGAGGTGCACACGAACGCCGACGGCACCTCGGTCGCCGGCACCCCGCAGACCGAGGCCGCCGACGCGGACGACAAGGCCGAGCACGAGCGCTTCGTCGCCGCCGCCGACCTGAGCGTCAAGCAGGCCGTCGACGCCTTCCAGGACCTGCACGCGGGGACCGTGACCGAGCTCGGCCTCGACGACCACGTCGGCACGGTCGTCTGGGAGGGCGACGTGCTCGACTCGTCCGGCACCAAGCACAGCGTGCGCATCGACGCCGGCTCCGGTGACGTCGTCACCGACCGCGTCGACACCGACGACTGAGCCGGGCACCCGGGCAACGGGGCCCCGGGCAACGGGGCTGCGGGCCCCGGGCCCCGGCACCGGCGTCCTCAGGACTCCAGCGGCGGGCCGAGCACCTTCCGGATCGCCAGCGCAGCGAGCTGCTCGTCCGGGGTGTCGAGCAGCACCCGGTAGGTGTCCTGCCCGGCGATGAACTCGACGCAGACGGCGTCCTCGTCGCACGGTCCGAGGCGCCACCCCTGCACCGCGTCCATCGGCACCACGGTGCGCGTCTCGCGCTGGTAGTCGGTCTCGGCCTCGAGACGATCCGCGAACACCCGGAGGCGTCCGTAGGCACCTCGCCAGCTGAGCTGCAGGTCGAGGGTGGGAGAAGGAGAGCGGTCCGGCACCCGCTGATGGTAGCGACGGGTGCCGGACCGCTCGTGTTCGGCACTGGGGCCTTGCGTTCCGGGGACAAGCGGAGCGCTAGCTCCCGTCGCCGTCGCGTCGCACCGAGGCGGCGGGGTCGCGGACGCCGATCGGGTAGGGGCCGGTGACGCCCTCGCGCAGGGCGGCGATGCGCAGGATGCGGTCACGCTGCAGGAACCAGCCGACGACGAGCAGCGGGATGATGATGACGAGCGACGCGATCGTGTACGTGCCGACGGGGTAGTCGATCGCCATCAGGACGATGACCGAGGCGAGGAACGCCAGGGTCAGCCAGGCGGTGACCGGAGCACCGGGCAGCTTGAACGAGGGTTCCTTCGCGAGCCCCTGCTTGGCCCACTGGCGCAGCCGCATCTGGCACAGGATGATCGTGCCCCACGCGGTGATGATGCCGAGGCTGGCGATGTTCAGCGCGATCTCGAACGCCTGCTTCGGGACGAAGTAGTTCAGCACGACGCCCGCGACGGTGAACGCCGCGGTGAGCAGGATGCCGGCGTAGGGGACGCCGCCCTTCGACATCTTCGTGGTCCACTTCGGCGCCGAACCGTTCATGCCCATCGAGTGGAGCGCGCGTCCGGTGGAGTACAGTCCGGCGTTCAGCGACGACAACGCGGCGGTGAGCACGACGAAGTTCATGATGCCGCCGACGATCGCGCCGACGTGCGGGTTGCCGAGCGACGAGAAGAACGTCACGAAGGGGCTCTCGCCCTCCTTGTAGGCCGTGTACGGCAGCAGCAGGGAGAGCAGGACGATCGACCCGACGTAGAAGACCGCGATGCGGAAGACGACGGAGTTGATCGCACGCGGGATGACCTTCTCGGCGTTCTGTGTCTCACCCGATGCGGTGCCGACGAGCTCGATCGCGGCGTAGGCGAAGACGACACCCTGGATCACGATGACCGCGGGGAGCAGCCCGTTCGGGAACAGCCCGCCGTTGTCGCCCCAGATCGAGAAGCCGGTGCGCACGGCCTCGCCACCGGCCTCGACCGGGAACGCGAAGACGAGCCAGATGATCGCGACGACGAGGAACGCCACCAGTGCGGCGACCTTGATCAGGGCGAACCAGAACTCGAGCTCGCCGAACACCTTCACGGCGACCATGTTCGCCGCGAGGACGACGATCAGGGCGATCAGCGCCAGCAGCCACTGCGGCGCCGCGGTGAAGGCCGACCAGTACTGCAGGTAGATCGCGACCGCGGTGGTGTCGACGATCGATGTCATCGCCCAGTTCAGGAAGTACATCCAGCCGGCGGCGTACGCGAACTTCTCGCCGTAGAACTCGCGGGCGTACGAGATGAACGACCCCGAGGACGGGCGGTGCAGCACCAGCTCGCCCAGGGCCCGCAGGATGAAGAAGGCGAAGATCCCGGCGACCAGGTAGGTCAGCGCGAGCGCGGGGCCCGCGGTGTGCAGGCGTCCACCGGCACCGAGGAAGAGGCCGGTGCCGATCGCGCCGCCGATCGCGATCATCTGCAGTTGCCGGGGCTTCAGACCGTGCTGGTAGCCCTCCTGCTCGTGCGAGAAGTCGTTCGCCGGCGCTCGGTTGCCACCCGTGTCGTTCTGCGCTGTCATGCGAGAGAACCTACATGCGCACCGGACCGGGGCGTCACGCAAAACCCGGTTCGGTCGAACCGCGGCGACTGAACGTCCGCACAGCCGACGGCGGCCCGAACCTGAACGACGACCGTCGTCCGTTGCTTGCATGGAGGGATGGACATCCTCCTCCGACTCCTCGTCGCGATCGGGTTCGCCCTGCTCGTCATCGCCGTCGTCGCCCTCGTCCTGCACCTGGTCCTCCGGGCGATCGCGCGCCGTGAACGATGGGCCGGCGTGCTCTCGCGACGGACGAAGCACCCCTTCCGCACCGTGCTGCTGGTCGTCCTGCTCTGGATCGCGTTCACGTCGAGCATCCCGCGGAACCCCGACGCCTACCCGTGGCGCGACGAGGTCGCGCACGCCTTCCTGATCGTCACGATCGCGACCGGTTGCTGGCTCGCGTGCCAGGTCGCGATCTTCCTCGAGGACCTCGGGCTCCACCGCTTCCGCATCGACGTGCCCGACAACCGGCAGGCGCGTCGCATCCGCACCCAGGTGCTCATCATCCGGCGGCTCACCGTCGCCGTGCTCGTCATCATCGCGGTCGGCGCGATCCTGCTGACCTTCGACGGGGTTGAGGCCGCGGGCGCGAGCGTGCTCGCCAGCGCCGGCCTCATCTCCGTGGTCGCGGGCCTCGCCGCGCAGTCCACGCTCGGCAACGTGTTCGCCGGCATGCAGCTGGCGTTCTCCGGGTCGATCCGCGTCGACGACGTCGTCGTGGTCGAGCAGCAGTGGGGACGGATCGAGGAGATCACCCTGACCTACGTCGTCGTGCACCTGTGGGACGACCGTCGGTTCGTGCTGCCGTCGACGTACTTCACGAGCACGCCGTTCGAGAACTGGACCCGGACCGGCAGCGAACTGCTCGGTGCCGTCGAGTTCGACCTCGACTGGCGGGTGAGCCCGGCGGACATGCGGGCGGAGCTCGACCGGATCCTCGACACCTCGACGATCTGGGACCGCCGGGTCAAGGTGCTCCAGGTCACGGACGCCGTCGGGGGACTGGTCCGGGTCCGCATCCTCGTGACGGCACCCGACGCCGGCGGCCTGTTCGACCTCCGCTGCTACGTCCGCGAGGAGATGGTCGAGTGGATCCAGCGCACCCACCCGGACGCCCTGCCGGTCCAGCGGGTGCAGCTCACCGAGCCGGGTGCGGCGGCACCGCGCCGCCGCGGACGCCCGGCAGAGGGGGACTCGCAGCTGTTCGGTGACGACGAGCGCGGCGCGCTCTTCACCGGACCGATCCAGACCTCCGGCATCCCGGAGTCCGAGCGCTGACCCGGTGACGTGACCGCGTGCCGTGCACGGGACGGAAGACGGACGGGAGGCCCGGTGCCAGCTGGCACCGGGCCTCCCGTCCGTCAGCCGGGTCGCGTCCGCGACCCCTGCCGCGTCTCGAGCTACTGGCGCGCCTTGACCGCGCGGTCGTCCTCGACGACCGTGCCGATCGCCACGATCGTCGTGGCGAGCCACGCGACCCAGGTCAGCGCGAGCCGCCAGTCACGCGGTCCCTGGCGGGTGGTCTGCAGCACGCTGTAGCCGCTGATGAGCGAACTCCACACCGCACCGTTGAACATGAACTTGCGCACAGAGGCCTCCTGTCGTCGTGCTGACAACGCTACCGGCCCGTACATTGGAGCGCCGCCGGTCACCCTGCCGCGGTGTCTGCCGGAGGAGTGTTCGTGCGTCAAGCGGTCATCGGAGCAGCCCTGCTCGTGGTCGGCGCGGTCTGCGTCGTGTTCGGGCTGCTGCCCCTCGACGACCTCGCCGTGCTCGCCGACCGGGTCCTGCCGGTCCTCGGGTTCGTGCTCGGGCTGACCGTCGTCGCCGAGCTCGCCGCGGACGCCGGGGTGTTCGACCGCCTCGCCGACGTCGCCGCCCGGGTCGGTGGCGGGCGCACCATCGGCCTCTGGGGCGCGGTCGTCGTGCTCGCCGTGCTCTGCACCGTCTTCCTGTCGATCGACACCACCGCGGTGCTCCTCACCCCCATCGTGATCTCGCTCGCACGGCGCGTGGGACTGCCCCCGATGCCGTTCGCCCTGACCACGGTCTGGCTCGCGAACACGGCCTCGATGCTGCTGCCGGTGTCGAACCTGACGAACCTGCTCGCCGTCGACCGGATGGGGCTCGGCGGCCCGCTGCCGTTCGCCGGGCTGATGGCCTGGCCCGCGGTCGCCGGGGTGGTCGTGCCGTGCGTCGTCCTGCTCGTGGTGTTCCGCGGCAAGCTGTTCGGCCGCTACTCGCCGGTGTCCGTCCGCACGCCGAAGGACCCGGTCTTCTTCTGGGCGGCCTCCGCGGTGCTCGTCGCGCTCGTCGTCGCGCTGACGGCCGGGGTGACCGTGTGGATCGCCGCGGTCCTGGCCGCCGTGGTGCTCGTCGTGGTCGCGGCGTTCCGGTCACCGTCCGAACTCCGGGTGTCCCGCGTGCCGTGGTCGACCCTGCTGTTCGCCGCCGGGCTCTTCGTGGTGGTCGAGGCGCTGCACACGACGGGCATCACCGACCCGATCGTGCACGCGCTGCAGGGCGGCACCGGGACCGGTCCGCTGCTGCTGCTCGGCGGTGCGGGCGCGGTCGCCGCGAACGGCATCGACAACCTGCCGGCGTACCTGGTGCTCGAACCGGCCGCCGGGCACGAGGCCGTCCGGTACGCGGCGCTGCTCATCGGCGTCAACGCCGGCTGCCTCATCACGCCGTGGGCGTCGCTCGCGACGCTGCTGTGGCACGCACGGCTGTCGGCCGAGGGCGTGCACCTGTCCTGGGGCCGGTACATGGCGCTCGGGTGCGTCGTCGCGCCGCTCACCGTCGTCGCCGGGGTCCTGGCGCTCGCGCTCTGACGCCGGCGGAGCCCGGTGCCGAGGCGGTGCCGGTGCCGGTGCCGTGCGCGGTCAGAGCCAGTCGCGGGTCTTGAAGACGCGGTAGAGCACGAGCGACGACGCGGTGATGATCGCGAGCGAGGCCCAGAGACCACTCCAGGCGCCCTCGCCCGGGAACTTCACGTTCTGCCCGAAGAAACTCGTCACACCGGTGGGGATCGCGATGATCGCCGCCCAGCTCGTGACCTTCTTCATGACGGTGTTCTGCCGGTTCGACGCCAGGTTCAGGGTCGTGTCGAGCACGCTCGACACGGCGTCACGGAGCTGTTCGACGGAGTCGGCGATCGAGACCAGGTGGTCCTCGACGTCGCGGAAGTACGGCCGGATGCCGTTCGAGATCGTCTCCGCGTCACCATGCAGCAACGAGGCGACGCTGTCCCGCGTCGGGACGACCAGCCGCCGGAGCACCCCGAGGGTCTTGCGGAGCCGGAACGACCGCCGCTGGATCTGCTGCTCGCGGGGGTCGCCCGGTTCGAACAGGTCGTCCTCGAGCGCATCGATCTGCCGCTCGAGGTCCTCGACGGTGTCGGTGGCCCGGTCGACGACCGCGTCGAGCAGCGCCCAGACGAGCCAGGGCACGCCGTGTTCGGCGATGTCGGAGTTCGCCGTGAGCCGGTGTTCCATCGGGGTGGTGTCGACGTCGGACCCGTGGATGGTGACGAGCGCCCGTTCGGTCACGAAGGCCTTGACCTCGTGCGTGATCAGGTCACCCTCGTCGTCCGTGCCGCCCACGTCGTAGACGACCAGGAACAGACTGTCCCGGTACCGGTCGAGCTTCGGCCGCTGTCCGTGCTCGACGGCGTCCTCGACCGCGAGCGCGTGGATGCCGAGCTCCTCCTCGATCTGCTCGAGGTCGGCCGCCGTCGGGTCGGTGTAGTCGATCCAGACGAAGGTGTCCGGATCGGCGACGAGGTCGGAGATCCGGTCGACGGGGAAGTCCCGTTCGACCGTGTCGCCCTTGCACCACGCCCGTGTCCTGACCATGCTCGTCAGCCTACTGAGACGGCCGACCCGGGATCTCCCGGGTCGGCCGTCGTGGTGCTGCGGCGCCGTCAGCCGGCTCCTGCTCAGCCGGCTCCTGCTCAGTAGGCGGAGACGAGCTTGCCGTCCTCCACCTTCAGGTACTGGTTCACATCGAATGAGTCCTCGCCGCGCTTCTTGTCGCCCAGGTACGAGGTGTAGCCGTACGAGACGCTCCCGTCCTTCGTGCTCGTCACCATCACGGTGCCGGCGCGGGACGCCTCGACCTCCAGCTCGGGCATCGACGTGACGTCGTACTGCACGCCGCCGTCGGCGTCGTAGGGCCCGTACCAGGGGCAGCCGCTCAGGGCCCGGAGCTCGGTCTTCTCGGCGCAGTCGTCGATGAGGTCGGTCACGTACTGCTCGGCGTCCTGTTCGAGCGCCTTGGTCGCCTTCGGCGCGAAGTCGACGTAGCCGGACGTGACCGCGCCCACGGCGACCTTCTCGGTGCCGCCGGTGAAGTACTTCGTCCCGCCGACCGAGACCTGGTAGGTGCCGGGGTAGGCGAGGGACGTGAACTTGCCGTCGCTGATCTCCCCGATCTCCTTGCCGCCGACGGTCACCGGAGCGCCTTCGAGGACGTCGGAGGCCGTCAGGGTCACCTGCTGGGCCAGCGGCTGCGTGACACGCCACTCGTCCTTCACCAGGAACGAGGTGCCCGTGCGCCGCAGCGACACCTGGCCGGAGCGGTTCTTGCCGTCCTGGGTGTAGCTCAGGGTGGCGATGGCGGTGTCACCGGTCCGGGCGACCCGGCCGACGCGGATGTCCGACGGGCGGTCCTTCGCGCTCCCGAGCACCTTCGAGTCGAGCATCGCCGCGTCGTCGGGGATCTCGCTCAGGTCGGCGGCGGTGTCGGCGTCACCGCTGGCGATGGCCTGCACGTAGGACTTCACGGTCGGCGCCGGACCCCAGACGTTGGTGCGGAGGACGCTCGTCGTGACCGCACCGGCG
This sequence comes from Curtobacterium sp. MCLR17_042, assembly GCF_003234695.1. Lineage (NCBI taxonomy): Bacteria > Bacillati > Actinomycetota > Actinomycetes > Micrococcales > Microbacteriaceae > Curtobacterium > Curtobacterium sp. MCLR17_042. Next base: position 17,351 of record NZ_QKTD01000002.1, on the reverse strand, counting down.
ATGACGACGACGATCACGGCGCCACCGGCGATGAGCGAACGGACCAGGATCTTCTTGGCCCGCGGGGACATCGGTGCCGGAGCGGGGGCACCACCGCCGATGAACGGCTGCGACCCGTCGGCCGGTGGTGCGCCGTACGGGGGCTGCGTGCCGTAGGGCGGCTGCGACCCGGCCGCCGGCTGCGCGCCGGAGATCGACTGCACGCCGTACGCGGGTTCCTGGGCAGGCCCGGCCGGCGGGTACGGCACGTGCTGGTCAGCGGCCGGGGGAGTGTTCCACGCGGCGGCGGCCGGCGCGTCCGCGGCGACAGGCGCGCCGGGTGCAACGGGAGCGCTGGGCGCACCGGGCGCACCGGGCGCACCGGGCGCGGCCGGGTCGACGGTCGCGGTGGGCGCGACGGGCGCACCCTGGGCCGCGGCGGGCCCGGCTTGGCCGGCTGCGGGCCCTGCCGGGAACGCCGGCGGCACGACGGGGCGGGGGTCCGCTCCGACCAGGCGGGACGTCCGGAGCACCACGGCTCCGCCGAGGCGGGGCAGGAGCACCGGGGCGAGGTACCGGGCGACGACCTCGATCGCGCCGCCCCACAGGGCGAAGACGATCGGCGTCCACGGCGCGATGCCGATCGACCCCGAGCCGTCCACGGAGCTCGTGCTGCTCACCTGGTACGAGACGACGCCGGTGCCGAGGACGAAGCAGAGCAGACCGAGTGCGAACCACACCAGCGGCGTGACGACGCAGTCGAGCGTGGTGCGGATCCGGTCGTTGCGGCGGACGGCGAGGGCGAGCCCGGCCGCGACCGAGGTGACGACGACGAACAGCACGACGAGCCAGGTCCAGCCGCCGGCTCCGCCGAACACCGAGGCGGTGTCGCTGGCGGACCCGAAGCCGGACGTCCCCACACCACCGAAGAACCCGAGCGCGACCAGTCCGATCGCGACGTTGCCGAGCAGGAGCGGCAACGCGGAGCCGTAGGACGGCTGGGCGATCAGGGCGACGACGATGACGACGAGGGCGACCAGCACCACGAGGACCGTGAGCTGCGACGCGGCGACCCGGAGCGTGCCGAGCAGGCGGGCGGTGAAGACGTTGCGCCCGGCGAGGACGGAGGGCCGGGCGAGGAGTGCCGCCAGGGCCCCGATGACGAACGCACCGATGATGCTGCCGAGACCGACGGCGTGCACCGGCTCGATGACCGCGCCGGACACCGACGGGAACCGGATCGCGAAGAGGCCGGCGGCGACGTTCGTGAGCACGGTGGTGACGAGGCCGGAGACCACCGCGGTGACGAGCACCTGCGTGCGGCCGAGGTCACGCGTGCGGATCCGGCGGGTGAGCACGACGGCCAGGACGACCTGCGCGGCGAGCACCAGCGCGGGCACCACGGCGAGCGAGCCCGAGCCGGAACCGAGGAACCCGATCGACCCGGACAGGTGCAGTCGGCCGAGGTCGGCGAGGGCCACGAGCTGCGCCGGCGCGCCGAGCAGGACGCTCACGCCGGAGAGCAGGGACTCCACGTCGGGGGCCGAGCCCGCGCCGAGGTCGGTGCCGGACCCGGTGGACGGAGCGGCCGACCCGCTGCCGCCCGACGCGAGCAGTCCGACGGTGATGAGCAGCGAGAGCCCGGCGACGACGTACGCCGCGACCCAGCCGCCGACGGCGGCGAGCACGGCCGCCAGCCAGTCGCGACCGGACACGGACCGCAGGAAGCGACCGAACGCATCGGACGGCTGCGCGGCGGGGGCGGGCTGACCCGACCACTGCTGCGGGCCTCCAGGCTGCTGCTGCCAGGCGGGCTGGCCGTTCCAGGCGGGCTGGCCGGAAGCGGGCTGGCCCGATCCGGCCTGGCCGGTACCGGGCTGGCCCGGACCGGGCTGCGACGGCGGGACGGGCTGGTTGGGCGGGTTCTCGCTCACGGCTGGGGGTCCTCTCCGACCGGGAGGCCGGCGCCGCACTCCAGCACCCGTGTCCCCCCGACACGTGCCTGCAGCGTAGCGGACCCGCCGATCCGCCGTGAATACGCTGTCCCCACGCTGGTAACTTCGGCTGCGCACCCGGCGCAGCACGCCGGACCACCCGGCGCACCACGCCGGCCGTCGCACCCGACGCACCCGACGCACCCGGCCCCGGCCGGGCGGAACGGAGATCACACCACCCCATGCCTGCAGACCGCACCGAACAGACCCGCTACTCGTTCGTCGTCGCCTCCAACCGACTCCCGGTGGACCGCGTCGTCGACCAGGACGGCAACGAGGGCTGGCGGCACTCGCCGGGTGGCCTCGTCACCGCCCTCGAACCCGTGATGCGCGCGAACGACGGAGCCTGGGTCGGCTGGGTGGGGCAGGCCGAGGTCGAGGTCGCACCGTTCGACAACGAGGGCATCCACATCGTCCCCGTCCCGCTCTCCGACGACGACGTCGAGGAGTACTACGAGGGCTTCAGCAACGACACGCTCTGGCCGCTGTACCACGACGTCATCGAGCACCCGAGCTACCACCGCGACTGGTGGAACGCGTACAAGCGCGTGAACGAGCGCTTCGCCGCGCAGATCGCCGAGATCGTCGAGCAGGACGGCATCGTCTGGGTGCAGGACTACCAGCTGCAGCTCGTGCCGGCCCTGCTCCGCGCCAAGCGCCCCGACCTGACGATCGGCTTCTTCAACCACATCCCGTTCCCGCCCGTCGGCATCTACGCGCAGCTGCCGTGGCGTGCGCAGATCCTCGACGGGCTGCTCGGCGCCGACGTCATCGGCTTCCAGCGTCACGACGACGCCAGCGACTTCCTCCGAGCGGTCCGGCACATCAAGGGCTACACGACCAAGGGCACCACGATCGACGTCCCGGTGGACGACCCGGCAGCCCCGCGCAGCCGCAAGGGCATCACGGTCCGCCACGTCGAGGCCAGGCACTTCCCGATCTCCATCGACGCCGAGAGCTTCGAGGCGATCGCCCGCAAGCCCGAGGTGCAGGAGCGTGCGCGCGAGATCCGCGAGAGCCTCGGCAACCCGAAGACGGTGCTGCTCGGCGTCGACCGGCTCGACTACACCAAGGGCATCCGCCACCGCATCAAGGCGTTCGGCGAGCTGGTGGAGGACGGCCGCATCGCGGTCGAGGACGCCACCCTGATCCAGGTCGCGAGCCCGAGCCGCGAGCGTGTCGACTCGTACGCTGCGCTCCGTGACGAGATCGAGCTGAGCGTCGGCCGCATCAACGGCGACCTCGGCGTCATCGGCCACCAGCCGATCTCGTACCTGCACCACGGCTACCCGCGCGAGGAGATGGTGGCGCTCTACCTGGCCGCCGACATCATGCTCGTCACCGCACTGCGCGACGGCATGAACCTCGTCGCGAAGGAGTACGTCGCCGCCCGCTTCGACAACGACGGGGTGCTCATCCTGTCCGAGTTCGCCGGTGCCGCCGACGAGCTGAAGCAGGCCGTGATCGTCAACCCGCACGACATCGGGGCGCTGAAGGACTCGATCGAACGCGCGATCCAGATGCCGCGTCGCGAGCGGTCGACGCGCATGCGCGCGCTCCGCAAGCGCGTCCGCGACAACGACGTGGCGCGCTGGTCGCGCTCGTTCCTCGAGGCGCTCGACCGGCACGCGCCGCGGAACGCCCAGATCGATCCGTCCGCCGCCGACCCGCGCGAGCAGCACCGCGAGGCGCAGACCGACAACATGTCGATCTTCGACCAGGACGCCCAGTCCGCGAGGGCTGCCGAGGACACCCGGGAGGCACGTGATGACTGAGACCACCACCGACCAGTCCGCCATCGACGCGGCCCTCGAGACGCTCGCGGCTGCGCCGCGACTGATCGTCGCCCTCGACTTCGACGGCACGCTGGCCCCCTTCGCCGACGACCCCTCGCAGGTCGGGGCGCTGCCCGGGTCGTGGGCCGCGGTCCTGACCCTGCACCGTGCGAAGGACACCGAGGTGGTGCTCGTGTCCGGGCGCCCCCTCGGCAGCCTGGCCGCGGTGACCCACGCACCCGAGGACATGGCGCTCGTCGGCTCGCACGGCGTCGAGTGGCGCGTGGACGGCCACGACGAGGCCGCGCTCAGTGACGACGAGGTCGAGCGTGTGGCACGGATCGGTGCGGCGCTCGACGCGGTCGGCGAACGGTTCCCGGGTGTCGTCATCGAGCACAAGCCCGCCGGGCACGGGGTGCACACGCGCCGTGTCTCCGCCGAGGTCGCGGCCGAGGCGAACGCGGCGGCGAGCCGCGCGGCACACGAGGCCGACCCCGAGGTGCTCGAGCGCGGTGGCAAGGACATCGTCGAGTTCGCGGTGCGCCACGTCACGAAGGGCGACGCGATCGCCCGGCTCCGCGAGCTGCACGGTGCCGACGCGGTGTTCTTCGCCGGCGACGACGTCACCGACGAGGACGCCTTCCGCGTGCTCGGCGACGGCGACGTCGGGGTGAAGGTGGGGCCGGGGGAGACCCGGGCCGGGTACCGCATCGCCGACCCGGCGGCCCTGACCGGGGTCCTGAAGCAGCTGGCGAGGCTCCGAGCCACCCGCTGATCGCGGCCCCGGAGCATGAGAATGCACGGGGGTGCACGGCTGGTATCCCAAAGCGTCCTAGACTCATCCCATGCCTGATATCGACGTCAAGCCGCGCAGCCGGGTCGTCACCGACGGGATCGAAGCAACCACCTCGCGTGGCATGCTGCGGGCCGTCGGTATGGGAGACGAGGACTGGAGCAAGCCGCAGATCGGCATCGCGTCCTCGTGGAACGAGATCACGCCGTGCAACCTGTCGCTCGACCGCCTCGCACAGGGTGCGAAGGAGGGCGTGCACTCTGGTGGCGGGTACCCGCTGCAGTTCGGCACCATCTCCGTCTCGGACGGCATCTCGATGGGCCACGAGGGCATGCACTTCTCCCTCGTCTCGCGTGAGGTCATCGCGGACAGCGTCGAGACCGTCGTCAACGCCGAACGCCTCGACGGCACCGTCCTGCTCGCCGGCTGCGACAAGTCGCTCCCCGGCATGCTGATGGCCGCCGCGCGCCTCGACCTGGCGAGCGTGTTCCTCTACGCCGGTTCGGTCATGCCGGGCTACGTGAAGCAGGCCGACGGCACGATGAAGGAAGTCACGATCATCGACTCCTTCGAGGGCGTCGGTGCCTGCAAGGCCGGCACCATGAGCGAGGAAGAGCTCAAGAAGATCGAGTGCGCCATCGTCCCGGGCGAGGGCGCCTGCGGTGGCATGTACACGGCGAACACGATGGCCTCGGTCGCCGAGGCCCTCGGCATGTCGCTGCCGGGCTCCGCCGCCCCGCCGAGCGCCGACCGTCGCCGTGACTACTACGCGCACCGCTCCGGCGAGGCCGTGGTGAACATGCTCGAGCACGGCATCACCGCCCGCCAGATCCTCACCAAGGAAGCCTTCGAGAACGCGATCGCCGTCGCGATGGCCCTCGGCGGCTCGACCAACGTCATCCTGCACCTGCTCGCGATCGCCTACGAGGCCGAGGTCGAGCTGTCGCTGGATGACTTCAACCGCATCGGTTCGAAGGTCCCGCACCTGGCCGACATGAAGCCGTTCGGCAAGTACGTCATGGTCGACGTCGACCGCAACGGCGGCATCCCCGTGATCATGAAGGCGCTGCTCGACGCGGGCCTGCTGCACGGCGAGTGCATGACGGTGACGGGCAAGACCGTCGCCGAGAACCTGGCCGAGATCGACCCGCCGGCACTCGACGGCGAGGTCTTCCGCACGCTCGACAACCCGATCCACGAGACCGGTGGCCTCACCGTCCTGCAGGGCTCCTTCGCTCCCGAGGGTGCCGTGGTGAAGACCGCGGGCTTCGACGCCTCCGTCTTCGAGGGCCCCGCCCGCGTGTTCGACCGCGAACGCGCGGCGATGGACGCCCTGACCGAGGGCGGGATCGAGAAGGGCGACGTCGTCGTCATCCGCTACGAGGGCCCCAAGGGCGGCCCGGGCATGCGCGAGATGCTCGCCATCACCGCGGCCATCAAGGGCGCGGGCCTCGGCAAGGATGTACTACTCTTGACCGACGGTCGATTCTCAGGCGGCACAACCGGCCTGTGCATCGGCCACATCGCACCGGAAGCAGTGGACGCAGGTCCAGTCGCTTTCGTTCGTGATGGCGACCGCATCCGTGTCGACATCGCGGCTCGCTCGCTCGACCTACTGGTCGACCCGGCCGAGCTGGAGGCCCGCCGTGACGGCTGGGCCCCGCTGCCCCCGCGCTACACCCGCGGAGTCCTCGCGAAGTACGCCAAGCTCGTGAAGTCCGCCGCCCAGGGCGCGGTCACGGGCTAGCGTCCGACACCCGCACCACCGCCACCACTCAGGCAAGGACCACTCATGCCCACGGAAGCAACTCCGTTGTCCGCGGCCGCCGGTGCACGCCGGTCGCCGGAGATCCTGACCGGCTCGGGAGCCGTCCTCCGGACGCTCGAGCACCTCGGGATCACCGACGTCTTCGGCCTGCCCGGCGGCGCGATCATCCCGTTCTACGACGAGCTGATGGCGTCGACCACGATCCGCCACATCCTCGTCCGTCACGAGCAGGGCGCCGGCCACGCCGCCGAGGGCTACGCCTCGTCGTCGGGCAAGGTCGGCGTCGCCATCGCGACGTCCGGCCCCGGCGCGACGAACCTCGTCACGGCCATCGCCGACGCCTACATGGACTCGGTGCCGTTCATCGCGATCACCGGCCAGGTGTTCTCGACGCTGATGGGCACCGACGCGTTCCAGGAAGCCGACATCGTCGGCATCACGATGCCCATCACGAAGCACTCGTTCCTGGTCACCGACCCGGCCGACGTGCCGGCGACCCTCGCCGCGGCGCACCTCATCGCGACGACCGGTCGGCCCGGCCCCGTGCTGGTCGACATCACGAAGGACGCCCAGCAGAAGTCGGCGCCCTACATGTGGCCGCCCAAGATCGACCTGCCCGGCTACCGCCCGGTGACCAAGGCGCACGGCAAGCAGATCACCGCGGCGGCGCAGCTGCTGTCCGAGGCGAAGCGTCCGGTGCTCTACGTCGGCGGCGGCGTCATCCGCTCCCGCGCGACCGCCGAGCTGCTCCGCTTCGCCGAGGCGACCGGTGCGCCGGTCGTCACGACCCTGATGGCGCGCGGCGCGTTCCCGGACTCGCACCCGCAGCACCTCGGCATGCCCGGCATGCACGGCACGGTGCCCGCGGTGCTCGGCCTGCAGGACAGCGACCTCATCGTCGCCCTCGGTGCCCGCTTCGACGACCGCGTGACCGGCAAGGCGGACGAGTTCGCCCCGGACGCCAAGGTCGTGCACGTCGACATCGACCCTGCAGAGATCTCGAAGATCCGCTTCGCCGACGTCCCGATCGTCGGTGACGCCCGCGAGGTCCTGGTCGACCTGCTCGACGCCTGGGGCGGCATCGCCGTCGAGGACCGCGCGTCGACCGACGAGTGGTGGGCGAAGCTCCACCAGCTCAAGACCGACTTCCCGCTCGGGTACGCCGAGCCGACCGACGGGCTCCTCGCGCCGCAGGGCATCATCAAGCGCATCGGTGAGCTCTCCGGTCCCGAGGCCGTCTACGCCTCCGGTGTCGGGCAGCACCAGATGTGGTCCGCGCAGTTCATCAAGTACGAGCGGCCCAACGCCTGGCTCAACTCCGGTGGCGCCGGCACCATGGGCTACTCGGTCCCCGCGGCGATGGGCGCGAAGGTCGCCCAGCCGGACCGTGTGGTCTGGGCGATCGACGGCGACGGCTGCTTCCAGATGACGAACCAGGAACTCGCGACCTGCGTCATCAACGACATCCCGATCAAGGTCGCGATCATCAACAACTCGTCGCTAGGCATGGTCCGGCAGTGGCAGACGCTGTTCTACGACGGCCGGCACTCCTTCACCGACCTCGAGACGGGGCACGCCTCGCGCCGCGTCCCGGACTTCGTGAAGCTGGCCGACGCCTACGGTGCCCTCGGCATCCGGGTCGAGAAGGCCGACGAGGTCGACGCCGCGATCGAGCTCGCCCTCGCGACCAACGACCGCCCGGTGGTGATCGACTTCGTCGTGAGCCGTGACTCGATGGTCTGGCCGATGGTCCCGCAGGGCGTCAGCAACTCGTCCATCGAGTACGCCCAGGCACTCGCGCCCACCTGGGACGACGAGGACGCCGACATGACGGGAGAAACCGCATGAGCCACGTCCTCTCCCTCCTCGTGGAGGACAAGCCCGGTCTGCTGACCCGTGTCGCCGGACTCTTCGCCCGTCGCGGCTTCAACATCGAGTCGCTCGCCGTCGGCAACACCGAGGTGGACGGCCTCAGCCGGATCACGGTCGTCGTCGACGTCGAGGACCTCCCGCTGGAACAGGTGACGAAGCAGCTCAACAAGCTGGTGAACGTCATCAAGATCGTCGAACTGGACTTCTCGCAGTCGGTCCAGCGCGAGCACATGCTCGTGAAGGTGCGCGTCGACAACCAGACGCGCTCGGCGGTGCTCGAAGCAGTGAACCTGTTCCGTGCCCAGGTCGTCGACGTGGCGACCGACTCCCTGATCGTCGAGGTGACCGGCGACCCCGGCAAGATCCAGGCGATCCTCCGCGTGCTCGAGCCCTACGGCGTCAAGGAGCTCGCCCGCGCGGGCCTCCTCGGCATGGGCCGCGGACCGAAGAGCATCACCGACCGGGTGCGCTGAGCGCCCGTCACACCCTTCCCGGGCGCCGATGGTGCCCGGCACCGACCACAGAACCAAGGAGACACACCCTCGTGACTGACATCGTGTACGACGCCGACGCCGACCTGACGCTCATCCAGGGCAAGAAGGTCGCCGTCATCGGCTACGGCTCGCAGGGCCACGCCCACGCCCTCAACCTCCGTGACTCGGGTGTCGAGGTGAAGATCGGCCTGCAGGAGGGCTCGAAGAGCCGGCAGAAGGCCGAAGAGGCGGGCTTCGAGGTCCACACCCCGGGCGACGCCACCGCCTGGGCCGACGTCGTCGTCATCCTCGCGCCGGACCAGGTCCAGCGCATCGTCTACGCCGAGGACATCCGCCCGAACCTCAAGCCGGGCGCGACGCTCGTCTTCGGCCACGGCTTCAACATCCGCTTCGGCTACATCGAGGCGCCCGAGGGTGTCGACGTGTCGCTCGTCGCGCCGAAGGGCCCGGGCCACACCGTCCGTCGCGAGTACGAGGCCGGCCGTGGCGTCCCCGTGATCGTCGCCGTCGAGGTCGACGCGTCCGGTTCCGCCTGGGACCTCGCGTGGTCGTACTCCAAGGCGATCGGTGGCCTCCGCTCCGGTGGCATCAAGACGACCTTCACCGAGGAGACCGAGACCGACCTGTTCGGCGAGCAGGCCGTCCTCTGCGGTGGCACCTCGCAGCTCATCCAGTACGGCTTCGAGACCCTGGTCGAGGCGGGCTACCAGCCGCAGATCGCCTACTTCGAGGTCCTGCACGAGCTCAAGCTCATCGTCGACCTGATCTGGGAGGGCGGCCTCACCAAGCAGCGCTGGTCGATCTCCGACACGGCCGAGTTCGGTGACTACGTCTCCGGCCCGCGCGTGATCTCGCCGGACGTCAAGGAGAACATGAAGGCGGTGCTCGCGGACATCCAGAACGGTGCCTTCGCGAAGCGCTTCATCGAGGACCAGGACGCCGGCGCTCCGGAGTTCAAGGCGCTCCGTGCCAAGGGCGAGGGCCACCCGATCGAGGCCACCGGCCGTGAGCTCCGCGCGCTCTTCGCGTGGAAGCAGAACGACGGCGACTACGTGGACGGCTCGGCCGCGCGGTAGTCTTCCGAGAACCACTCGACGTCGAGGCGGCGGTGCACCTGCACCGCCGCCTCGCGATGTGACCCGAACGTTATGCAGCAGCTCTTCTCCAGCCCCGACGCCGCGGACCGGCGTCCCTCCGCCGTGCGCGCGCACGATTCCCGACACCCGTCGGCCGTGGTGCGCACCCGCGGTCAGGACCGCTCCGACCAGCATGGGATGATCGTCGGATGGCGGTGACGAAGCGAGCGGTCCACATCGGCGCCGGCAAGATCGGGCGCGGGTTCGTGGGCCAGTTCCTCGTGGCGAGCGGCTACGAGCTCACCTTCGTCGACGTCGACGAACGCGTGGTCTCGGCCCTGAACGAAGCCGGCCGGTTCGTGGTGCACGAGGTCGGCGAGATGCCGGTCGAGCACCTCGTCTACGGGTTCCGGGCGCTCAGCAGCAAGACCGACCGCGAGCGTGTGGTGCAGGCCATCGCCGAGGCCGACGTGGTGACCACCGCCGTGGGCGCACGCACACTCCCGCTCGTCGCGCCGCTCATCGCCGAGGGCCTCGCGGCACGCCCGCTCGAGCGCGGCGACGTCACGATCGTCGCCTGCGAGAACGCGTTCAACGCGACCGACTCGCTGCACGCCAGCATCCGCCGCGCCCCGATCCTCGAAGACCGCGACATCGCCGCCGTCTTCGCGAACTGCGCGATCGACCGCATCGTCCCGGACCAGTCCGGGGTGCTCGGTCAGTCCGGCGGCCTCGACGTCGTGCTCGAACCGTTCTACGAGTGGGTCATCGAGCGCACCCCGTTCCTGGGCTCCGACGCCGAACCGCCGACGATCGAGGGCGTCACCTGGGTCGACGACCTGCAGCCGTTCGTCGAGCGCAAGCTCTACACGGTCAACACGGCGCACGCCACCGCCGCCTACCACGGCTACGTGCGGGGCATCCGGCTCATCCGCGAAGCACTCGAGGACGACGCCGTCCGCGCCGAGGTCGACGGGGTGCTCGCCGAGACCACCGCACTGCTGATCGCGAAGCACGGCTTCGACCCCGAGGACCACGCGCGCTACGTCGCCGCGAACCTCTCCCGCATCGCGAACCCGCACCTGCCGGACTCCACCGCGCGCGTCGGCCGCAACCCGCTCCGCAAGCTCGGCCGTCGTGAACGCTTCGTCGGCCCGGCGTCGCAGCTCGCCGAGCGCGGCCTGCCCGTCGAGCACCTGCTGGGTGCCGTCCGCGTGGCGCTCGCGTTCGACGACGAGAACGACCCGGAGTCGATCGAGCTGCACGCACTCCTGCGTTCCGGGGCGACCGCGCACGCGCTGACCGAGATCCTCACGGGCCTGATGGAGAGCCACCCGCTCTTCCCTGCCGTCCGCGACGTCGTCGCCGAGGTCCTCGCGACGCAGCCGGCCGACGTCTGACGTCGGCCTCCCGGCCGTCGCTGGTCCTCCCGGTGTCGTGTCCCTCGTAGAATCGGGGCATGACCACGGCAGCATCCCCACCAGACGGGTCGATCGACCCGGACGTGCCGAACGCCGTCGACACCGACGACGCCGCCCTCAGCTGGGGTGACGCCGACGACGCCACCCACGTCGACGCGGCGCACAACCCGGTGGCGGTGCGCGAGCGCGGCGAGCGGGACCCCGAGGCGCCCGAGACCTCCGGCGCGCTCGTCGGGTTCGGCGTCTTCGGGGGCCTCTACCTCCTCTACACGGTGGCCTGGCTCCTCACCGCGTCGACCGCGTACGTCTCCGGCGTCGACACGGTCCTCACGCTCTTCGTCGAGGTGCTCCGCTTCCTCGCGATCCTCGCGCCGGCACTCTGGTTCACGGTGGTGCTCTGGGCAGCGCGCAGCAGCCGCACGCGGACCCGCCTGTTCTGGATGCTCCTCGGCGCCGTCGTGCTCTTCCCCTGGCCGTTCCTCCTGACGCGGAGCTTCGGGTGACCGGGGCAGTGCCGGCGACGACCCGCCGGAACAGTGCCCCCGTGGTCGCGAAGATCGTGGTCTGGGTCGTGTTCGCGGCGCTGTTCGCGTACATGACGGTGCAGGCCGTCGGCAACCTGACGCAGATCAACCAGCGGGTGGACGCCTTCAACGCGTTCCTCCAGACGACCTCGGGCGGCGACTCGCTGCAGACCAGCACCCCGTGGCTGTGGCTCGTGCTCGACATCCTCATCGCGCCGGTCGCGTTCGTCGCGGCGATCGTCATCACCCGGCGTTCGAGCCTGCCCGTCACGATCGCGGTGTTCGTGGTCGCCTTCGCGGGTGCCGGCGCCCTCTGGCTCGACCTCCAGCTGTTCGTCCCGACGCTGCTGGACTTCTGACGCGACCCGCCGACGGCCAGGAGGCGCGGTGCGGCCCCGCCCCGCCCCTCCTGGTCGTCGTGTGGTTCTCCACAGGACCGCTCCCGCGGTCGTAACCACCGGCCCGCGTCGATAGCATGGTGGGATACCAACCGTCTCGAGTGAGGAAACAGCTGCTGTGTCGAAGCCGGTCGTCCTGATCGCCGAAGAACTCTCGCCCGCAACGGTCGACGCCCTCGGGCCCGACTTCGAGATCCGGAACGTGGACGGCACCGACCGTCCGGCGCTCCTGGCGGCGCTGTCCGACGCGCACGCCGTCCTCGTGCGGTCCGCCACCAAGATCGACGCCGAGGCGATCGCCGCGGCACCGGTCCTCAAGGTCGTCGCCCGTGCCGGCGTCGGCCTCGACAACGTCGACATCAAGGCCGCGACGACCGCCGGCGTGATGGTGGTGAACGCCCCGACCTCGAACATCATCTCGGCGGCGGAGCTCACGGTCGGGCACATCCTGTCGCTCGCGCGGCACATCCCGGCCGCCCACGCCTCGCTGGCCGCCGGTGCGTGGAAGCGCTCGTCGTACACCGGTGTCGAGCTCTACGAGAAGACCGTCGGCATCATCGGCCTCGGCCGCATCGGCGCGCTCATCACCCAGCGGCTGCAGGCCTTCGGCGTGACGGTCATCGCGTACGACCCGTACGTCACCACGGCACGTGCGCAGCAGCTCGGGGTCGAGCTCGTCTCCCTCGACGACCTGCTGCGCCGGGCGGACTTCACCACGATCCACATGCCCAGGACGCCGGAGACCCTCGGCATGATCTCGGACGCCCAGTTCGCCCTGATGAAGCCGACCGCGTTCGTCGTGAACGTGGCCCGCGGAGGCCTGATCGACGAGGACGCCCTGCACCGGGCCCTCACGTCGAACACCATCGCCGGCGCCGGCCTCGACGTCTTCGTCGCCGAGCCCCCGAAGGACTCGCCGCTCCTGGCGCTCCCGAACGTCGTCGTGACGCCGCACCTCGGCGCCTCCACCGACGAAGCGCAGGAGAAAGCAGGCGTCTCGGTCGCCAAGTCGGTCCGTCTCGCCCTCGGCGGCGAGCTCGTGCCCGACGCGGTCAACGTCGCCGGCGGGGTCATCGACCCGTACGTGCGCCCCGGCATCCCGCTCGTCGAGAAGCTCGGCCAGGTCTTCACCGCCCTCGCGACCTCGCCGGTCACGAGCATCGACGTCGAGGTGCACGGCGAACTCGCCGAGTACGACGTCAGCGTGCTGAAGCTCGCGGCGCTCAAGGGCGTCTTCACCGACGTCGTCAGCGACCAGGTCTCCTACGTCAACGCTCCGCTCATCGCCGAGCAGCGCGGGGTCACCGTCCGCCTCATCACCGAGACCGACAGCCCCGAGTACCGCAACGTGCTGACGATCCGCGGCGCCCAGTCCGATGGCCCGGCGATCAGCGTCTCCGGCACGCTCACCGGCCCGAAGCAGGTCGAGAAGCTCGTCGAGATCAACGGGCACGACGTCGAGGTGCCGCTCGACCGGCACCACGTCGTCATGGAGTACACCGACCGTCCGGGCATCGTCGCGGTCTACGGCAAGGAGTTCGGCCAGGCCGGCATCAACATCGCCGCGATGCAGATCTCGCGCGAAGCCGCCGGTGGCCAGGCGCTGAGCGTCCTGACGGTCGACTCGCCCGTGCCGGCCGAGATCCTCGAGCACGTCCGCTCGGCGATCGACGCGTCCTCGCTCCGCGAGATCGACATCACGCTCTAGGGGAGTGGCGGACATGAGCAGCGCGCAGACGATCCGACTCGCGGTCATCCGTGGTGACGGCATCGGCCCCGAGGTCGTCGACGAGGCCCTGAAGGTCCTGCACGCGGTCCTGCCGGACGACCTCGTGGTGCAGGAGACCCCGTTCTCCCTCGGCGCCGCACGGTACCTGGAGACCGGCGACATCCTGACCGACGACGACATGGCAGCGATCGCGCAGCACGACGCGATCCTGCTCGGAGCGGTCGGCGGTGACCCGCGTGACCCGCGGCTCGCCGGGGGCATCATCGAGCGTGGGCTGCTCCTCAAGCTCCGCTTCGCGTTCGACCACTACGTGAACCTCCGGCCGACGACGGTGCACCCGGCCGTCCCGACGCCGCTCGCCGACCCCGGCGAGGTCGACTTCGTGGTCGTGCGCGAAGGGACCGAGGGGCCCTACGTCGGCAACGGCGGCGCCATCCGGACCGGTACCCCGCACGAGATCGCGACCGAGGTCTCGTTGAACACCGCCTTCGGTGTCGAACGGGTCGTGCGGTACGCCTTCGCGCTGGCGGACCGACGCCCGCGTCGGCACCTGACCCTCGTGCACAAGAGCAACGTCCTGGTGCACGCCGGAGCCCTCTGGCAGCGCACCGTCGCGGCCGTCGGCGCCGAGTACCCGGACGTCACGGTCGACTACCAGCACGTGGACGCGGTCACCATCCACATGGTCCGCGACCCCGCACGGTTCGACGTCATCGTCACCGACAACCTGTTCGGCGACATCATCACCGACCTGGCCGGCGCGATCAGCGGCGGCATCGGTCTGGCGGCCTCGGGCAACATCAACCCGGACGGCACCTTCCCCAGCATGTTCGAGCCGGTCCACGGTTCCGCGCCGGACATCGCAGGTCAGCAGCTGGCCGACCCCACCGCCGCGATCCGTTCCGTCGCCCTGTTGCTCGACCACCTCGGTCGCGGTGACCTGGCGGCCGCGGTGACGGCTGCGGTGGAGTCCGACCTCGCCGACCGGGGCACCACGCCGCGTCGCACGGCCGAGATCGGCGACGCGATCGCCGCCGCGGCCACGGCACGCACCACCACCGCCTGAGAAGGAGTCCTCCCAATGAGCACCGACACCGCCTTCGGACTCGAGTTCGCCAGCATCCCGTCCGCCGACCGCCGCGCGGCCGCCGAGCGTGAGCAGATCCTCGCCGACCCGGGCTTCGGCAAGCACTTCACCGACCACATGGCGACGGTCGAGTGGACGCTCGACGACGGCTGGCACAGTGCGTCGATCCACCCGTACGGGCCGCTGTCCCTCGACCCGAGCGCGAGCGTCCTGCACTACGCCCAGGAGATCTTCGAGGGGCTCAAGGCCTACCGGCACGCGGACGGCTCGGTGTGGTCGTTCCGGCCGGACGCCAACGCCCGACGCTTCCAGCGGTCCGCCCGACGCCTGGCGCTGCCGGAGCTCCCGGTCGAGGCCTTCGTCGAGTCGATCCGGCAGCTCGTGCAGACCGACGTCGACTGGGTGCCCTCGGCGCCCGAGACGAGCCTGTACCTGCGGCCGTTCATGATCGCGACGGAGTCGTTCCTCGGGGTGCGCGCGGCACAGGCCGTCGCGTACCACTGCATCGCGAGCCCGGCCGGTGCGTACTTCACCTCGGGCCCGAAGCCGGTGTCGATCTGGCTGTCGACGCAGTACGCGCGCGCCGGCAAGGGCGGGACCGGTGCGGCGAAGACCGGCGGCAACTACGCCTCGTCGCTGCTGCCCCAGCAAGAGGCCTACGAGCACGGCTGCCAGCAGGTGATGTTCCTCGACTCGGTGGAGGGCAAGTACCTCGAAGAGCTCGGTGGGATGAACGTCGTCCTGGTCAAGTCCGACGGCACCCTCGTCACGCCCGACTCCGAGTCCATCCTCGAGGGGATCACGCGTGACTCGATCCTGCAGTTGGCCGAGGACCGCGGCCTGACCGTCGAGAAGCGCCGCGTCACACTCGACGAGTGGCGCGACGGCGTCGCCGACGGTTCGATCACCGAGGCGTTCGCGTGCGGGACCGCCGCCGTCGTGACCCCGATCGCCGAACTCCGGGGTGACGGCTTCACGATCGGTTCGCCGACCGTGGGGGCCGGGGAACTCACGATGTCCCTGCGCGATGAACTCACCGACATCCAGTACGGCCGTCGTCCCGACCCGCACGGGTGGATGACCAAGCTGACCGACGCGTCCTGATCGACCGGCGGGCGTGGGTAGGGTCGAACGGTGAAGATCGCACGGTTCAGCAGCAAGGGTGAAGACCCCCGGTACGGCATCCTCGACGAGCGCGCTCTGGTGGTGCTCGCGGGAGACCCGATGTACCAGGGGTTCGAGACCACGGGGGAGCGCGTGGCACTCGCCGACGCCAAGCTCCTCGCCCCCGTCATCCCGCGGTCGAAGGTCATCGGCGTCGGGCTCAACTACTCGGAGCACGCCTCCGAGATGGACGAGCGTGCCGGCGACGACCCGGTGGTGTTCCTCAAGCCGAACACCTCGGTGATCGGTCCGGACGAACCCATCCGCCTCCCGGCCGACATCGGACGCGTCGACCACGAGGGCGAACTCGCCATCGTGATCGGCTCGCTCGCGAAGAACGTCCGGCGCGAGGACTTCGCGAGCGTGATCCTCGGCTACACGATCGCCAACGACGTGACCGCCCGCGACCTGCAGGCTCGCGACGGTCAGTGGACCCGGGCAAAGGGCTTCGACACCTTCTGCCCGCTCGGCCCGGTGATCGAGACCGAGATCGACCCGTCGGACATCCGTATCGAGACCCGCGTCGACGGTGACCTCCGGCAGGCGGCCTCGACGAACGAGATGGTGCACGACATCCCGTCGCTCGTCGAGTTCGTGTCCTCGATCTGGACCCTCCTGCCCGGTGACGTCATCCTGACCGGGACTCCGGCCGGTGTCGGGCAGATCCGCGACGGCGAGATCGTCGAGGTCACCATCTCCGGCATCGGTTCGCTCAAGAACCCGGTCATCGCGCGGCACTGACAGCGCTCCCGAACGGCCCGTTCCCCCAGGTGGGGAGCGGGCCGTTCGTCGTTGCCTGGGGAGTGCCCAACCGCGGCGCAGAGGGCGACACGCCCGGGATGTGGGCCGGCTTGGCGCTGCCGTTCACCTCTGCGTAAAGTAATCACTCGTTGCCGCTGAGGCGGAGAACGGAACGGCCGAGACGATCACCGGGTTGAACACCTGGAGATGCAGTCCGGACGGGGTCCCGCTCAGGCAACCAACTCCTCGGAAACATGACCTCTGGTCGTGCGCCCAGGATGTTGTACAAGACGAATGCCTCTCTGGCGGAACCTGTGATGGGTCGAGCGGGGAGTGCGTCTGGTCCTTGAGAACTCAACAGCGTGCACATTGTCAATGCCAATTTATTGATTGACCTCGTGCCTGGTCGGCTTGCTGACTGGGTTATGAAGCAATTCCTTTTGGATTGAAGATTGTCAGTAGACAGTCAACAGTCAGAATCAACTCGGTCTGATGCCTTCGGGTGTTGGGTCTGTATTTTTTTACGGAGAGTTTGA